>JAFGDH010000010.1 GCA_016932215.1 Candidatus Aenigmatarchaeota archaeon
ATAAAAAATTTAAGCTTATTTGTTATATTTTTACATATGATGACTGACAAACTCGACATGAAGATACTTCATGAGCTGGACATGAACGCCAGGCAAAGCGTTAAGAGGATGGCAAAGAACCTGAGGAAGAACCGCGATGTTGTGGCTTACCGCATAAAACAGATGGAAAAATCCGGTATAATAGCGGGTTATTACTCTGTGATCGACTTTTCGAAACTCGGATACATGCTTGTCAGGGTGTATGTAAAGCTCTGCAATGTCTCACCTGCGAAGGAGAAGGAAATATTAGGGTACCTAAAGAGGGCGGGTTTCACTTTCTGGGTCGCGAAAACAGAAGGGGAATGGGATATTGTGATAGGGTGCATTTCAGGGAATTTCAGGGAATTCGAAAGGGACTGGGAGGATTTTGAAAGGCTATACAGGAAGAACATCCACGAGAAGGATATTGCCGTATTTTCCGCGTTCGTCCACTTCACCAAGGATTACCTCGCATGCGGGAAACATGGAATAAGGAAACCTATTGTAACAGGAACCGGGAAGAAAACAAAGCTTGACCGGATGGACCTGAAACTGCTAAATGAGATTTCCTCGAATGCCAAAATATCACTTCTGGAACTTTCCGGAAAACTCGGCATGACATCCATGGCAGCCCGCTATCGCATAAAAAGACTTGAGAGGATGGGTGTGATACTCGGATACAGGCCGGTCATAAGCAACGAGAAGCTCGGGATAAAATATTACAAACTGGATATGGAGCTGGAAGACATCCGAGTGAAGGAGAAACTGAGACAGTTCGTTTCATCCATACCCAACGTGATATACGAAGACCGAACCATAGGAGGGAGCGACTTCGAGTTTGATCTGGAAACTTTCAGCCACGAGGAGTTCATGGAAATATTGAACAAGATAAGGTCGATGTTCCCGGGGAAGATCAGGACATACAAATACTATCTAACGACAAAGATACACAAGATACTCTACATTCCGAAGAAAATCAGCAAATGAGATCAGTCAAAAGGGTTGAAATTCCCTGCCCTGGATTCAAATTTCAGGTGATCATCCATGGCTTGGCCCGTATCGCCTTCTATATTACCAAGAATAATATTATCAAACCTTTGCAGTGCCTGCTCCGCTTTGTAATTGTTATAACCCACGTTCCCGACCAGAAACATAGTGTACAGACCAACCCCTAACAAGAACCTCTCTGACAGCACGTATTTCAGCGGCCGTAGCCTGTCGTATTTCCTGAGACATCTTCTCATCCGATCACCAATTCGAAGAATTAGAATATGTGGTTCCTACGTTTAAATGCTTATTCCAGGTGGAACTCCACTATGTCCATGTCCTGGAGTTCCTTGGAAGGGGAGACCCTCTGGCCCTCGAACTTCGACGACGGCCCCCATATCCTGGCGAACTCTACCTTCCACTCGTTGTGTATCTTGGAAGCGACCTTCTCTATGGTCGACCCCTTCTTCATTATCATCGGTTCGTTCATGTCCGGATCCTTCCCTATCCTCTTCATGTACACACGAATGAGACGCAGGTCGTCCCATATCATCTCCTTCAGGACGTCCAGGTTTTTCCCGTCCTTGGCCGAGATGGGCAGCCATCCCTTCGTTTTGATCCTCTTCTTTTCGTCTTCGTCCAGAAGATCGGCCTTGTTGAAAACAACTATGGACGGGATGTAAACCCTGTTGCTGCAGAGGGAATCTATGAAACGGTCCACGTTCACGTTCTCGCGGATCAGGACTTCAGCATTATGGATTTTGTATTCGTTGAGTATGCTCTTGATCATCCGGTGATCGATGTACTTCAGTTTGACTGTCGATGAGATTCGCAGTCCTCCGCTTATCTCCCTTTTCACGAGGATGTCCGGTCTCCTCTGGTTCAGACGGAAGCCGGCGTTGTAAAGCTCCTTGTCCAGCATGCCTATCTGCTCGAATTTGTCCACCATTATGACTATGAGATCGGCGTTCCTCATTACGGACAGTATCTCCTTACCCCTACCCTTCCCCGAAGAAGCGCCCTCGACTAATCCCGGGACGTCGAGAACCTGTATCTTCGCGGATTTGTATTCGAGAACACCTGGAATGACCTCCAGTGTGGTGAAATCATAATCCCCGATCTTGGAATCGACGTTGGTTATCTTGTTTATGAGCGTGGATTTGCCGACCGAAGGGAATCCTACGAGCAGTACGGTCGCGTCCCCGGATTTCTTGACAGAGTACTGCTTCCCGCCGACGCCTATTCCTTTCCTCCCCTCTTTGTCTTCTTTAAGCCTGGCCAGCTTCGCCTTCAGCTGGCCCACATGGTACTGCGTATGCTTGTTGTATTTGGTTTTCTGTATCTCCTCTTCCAGTGCCTTTATTTCCTCAGCCCTGTCCATAAGACCGCCATATACTGCTCTGAATAAGTCTTATTTATTGGAAAGAATAAATAATTATTAGGGATTTGCATGGCATTACCGTTGCTTTTCGACGTCGGGGTGATAATATTCGTATCAGCCATACTCGCGTACGCCGCCAGGATATTCAAGCAGCCGATAATAATCGCCTACGTCATCGCCGGCGTCATAATCGGTCCGGTGGGGCTCGGTTTCATAACTAACGTCGAGGAAATCAACCTCCTTTCGGAACTGGGAATAGTATTCCTTCTTTTTTCGGTGGGTCTGGAGATAGACTTCCGTAAATTCAAGAACGTGGGTTTCGCCGCTATGACAGGCGGGGGAATACAGGTTCTCATTACCTTCCTCATAGGACTCGGGATAGCGGCGCTTTTCGGAATGGATATGATGCTCGGGGTTTATATCGGGCTGCTTCTCGCCTTCTCTTCAACCATGATAGTGACCAAGATGCTGGTCGACAGGGACGAGATAAGCACGCTGCACGGAAGGATAATGCTCGGGGTCCTACTTCTGCAGGACGTTGTGGCGGTGGTCGCCCTTCCGATGCTGAGCAACGCCACCAACATGCTTTCCATCGAATTCGTAGGCTCGATAATAATGAAGGGCGTTGGTCTTTTCGCGATAGCCATAATACTGAACAAGTTCTTTTTCCCGAGAATACTCGATTACGCGGCCCAGAGGCATGACATATTCTTCATAACCGCCATAGCCAACTGCTTCTTCTTCATAGGCGCGGCATACGTTCTGGATTTCTCGATAGCCATAGGCGGCTTTATCGCCGGGCTTTCCATGGCAAATTTCCCGTACAATATCGAAATAGAGGGTGAGACGCACGCGTTAAGGGATTTCTTTTCGATAATATTCTTTTCCACGCTCGGGATGCAGCTGAACGTATGGATAATACAGAGCCAGCTGGCGCTTTTCATCGCCCTTCTCTTTATTATATTACTGATCAAGCCGGTGATACTCGGGCTGATCTACCTGTTCATGGGATACGGCGGACGGACCTCGACGTACATAGGCCTCGGCCTGGGACAGGCAAGCGAGTTCATGTTCATAATAGCGGCGGAAGAGCTCAAGCTGGGAAACATGTCCCAGGACTTTTACTCCTTTTTGATCAGCCTTGTGGTAGTCTCGATAATGCTGACTCCGTACATGATGAAGGCCAAGGACGGACTGTACCAGTTCATTTCAAGGATAAGGTTTCCCATTTTCCACAGGAGTAAATGGACCCGCCCGAGCAGCATACACGAGATAGAGAACCCGCCGGAAAAGGAGATGAAGAATCATATTGTAATATTCGGGGCCCACAGGATGGGGCAGAGGGTGGTTGAATATCTCAAGGAGAAGGAAGAAAAGTTCATAGTCGTCGAAAGGGACCCGGAGGTAGTTAAGTACCTCGGAAGGAGGGGAGTGTACTGCGTGTACGGGGACGCTAACAACGAGGACATTCTCAAGAAAATATTTCTGAACGAGTCCAAGCTGGTAATACTGACCATCCCTTACGCGGACATATCGTCCTTCGTCATAAGGAAGGCGAAAAGGGGAAACGAAAAGGTTAAGATACTCGCCCGCGCGCATTCGGAAATCGATTCGGAACGCCTGTACAAGGCCGGTGCAGACGTTGTGATAATACCGGAATTCGTTTCCGCCGAAAAGATTGTAAAGAAGATCGATCATTTCCTTCACGGTAAGGGGTTATAATGGACCTGCTTTCTCTGACAAAGGGCATTCTGGAAAATCACGGAATAAAACCAAACACGGAACTGGACCAGCATTTCATGGTAAACGAGAACGTGCTGGAAAAGATTGTTAAAGAGGCGGACATAAAGACCGGAGAAAACGTGCTCGAGATCGGCCCGGGAACAGGCAATCTCACCAGGCTGTTATCGAAGGAGAAGGGAAATGTCACGATTATAGAAACCGACAAGGTCCTTTTCACCCTTTTACAGACATGGTTCAGCGGAAAGAAGATCCACCTGATAAACGGCAACGGGCTTGAATACGTCAGGAAGAACGATTTCGATAAACTTGTGAGCAACATCCCTTACGCCATATGCGAACCGCTGATAAAGGAACTCGTAAAGAAGGATTTCGGCAAGGCCGTCCTGACGATACCCAGCAGATTTTTCGCCAGGCTTACGGAAAGGGGCACTATGCTTTCACTGATTACAAGATGCTTTTTCTCGGCAGAACTGGTATGCAGCGTGGGGAGGGACGATTTTTACCCGCAACCGGAAACCGATTCGGTGGTTGTCAGCATAAGGAAACTTGACCTGGATGATTACAGGGAAAAACCCCTGGAATTCCTTTTCAGGGAGATAATGCTGCAGAGGACAAAGAAACTGGGTAACGCCCTGATGGAGGCGATAATCAATCTGAAGATGTTCCAGGGATCCCCGACAACGAAAAGGAAAGCCAGATCCGCAATAAAAACTATGGGAATCAAGAGGTCACTCAGCGAGAAGAAGGTAAGGGATATGGATCACTGGGATTTCGAACTGCTGGAGAAAAAGCTGGACTTCGTTTTCTGAGTCATTCCTTGAAATAAGCCTCTTCAGCCGGGTTTATTTTCACGCCGTTTTCGGTGATCTTGTACGGGTGGAGCTTGTTGGAATGGTTGGACGACTTCATTTTCCATACCTGGACCGCACGGTTGAACGCCAGGTTGTTCCTTTCGTAATAGAGAACCACCACGCCGTCAGCAACGAATTCCTCCACACCGTGCCTGGATATCCCCTTGGTCCCGGGAACTATCTCGGAGACCATAAGTGTCGTGCAGTCGAGATTCCTCAATATGGTGGAAAGGTTGAAGATCATCCTCCTAAGCTCCGCTTTGTCCCTTACATAAAGGCCGAGGGCAGAAATGGAGTCGATAACCACCCTGTGAGCGCCGGTATCCCTGATTTTTGATTCAAGAAGGTCGAATATCTCCTCCACGTGGTAAGGATCGTATTTGACGAAACTGAATTTGTTCATCCTCTCGAACTCCTCGAAATTCCACCCGAATTCCGCGGATGTCTTCCTTATGCTTTCCGATGTCTCTTCGAAGGAAAGGAATATGCCGTTCTCGTTGTGGCTCTTAAGGCCCTCGTAAACGTACTGGGTGCACATGGTCGTTTTGCCGGTACCAGGAGCACCGGAAAGGAGAATAATCTGCCCCTTGGGGATTCCTCCGCCTGAAATCTCGTCGAAACCTGGAATTCCAGACTTAAGTCTTTTTATCAAAGGATCACCCGCAATATTAATTTATTCTCCCTGTTCTTTTTATGCTTTCGAATAGCGGCGCATCTGTATGAAGTTAAACCAGGCTCAGAAACAGGACAGCTATCATCGCTATCCCGACAACTACCAGAAGAAGTATGGTTTTTGCCGACTTGAAGAAGAATTTCGCCAGGAAGAAAACAACCAGCCCGATAATAACAACGGAGAATATGAACGTGGGCATTCCTCCTGCCTCCGATATTCCCATCAACCCGCCGAAGAATTCCTGGAACAGAACGAAAAGGGACTGTATGGTTCCGATTGTATTATCTAAAAGGAGGAATATCATATCTATCAGCACGCTTAACGGGGAAGCCATCAAATCACCTTAACCACCTGTCCAGGCTGGAGCCTGTCCTTTCCCTTGCCTTTTTAATTTTGTCCAGCGTGGAATTTATCCTTTCCTCTGAAAAATCATGATCAACCAAGAACTGCTTCGCTTTTTCCCAGTCCGGCTTCACGTCCGGAATGGAACAGCTTTCCGTGGGGGGATTCATGAAGAAGTCGTATATTTCCGACGGGGAGGCATCGAATTCCCATTCTATCCCTCTCATAACGCCGTCAAGCGTCCGGTGTTCCTTAACCAGCTTAAGCGCGTTCTTCGGACCGATTCCCCTGACACCACCAGGGTTGTAATCCGTGCCGATGAGGATGCCCATTATTATCAGCTGTTCCCTGGTTATCCCAAGACCGGAAAGCACTGACTGGAGCTCCAGCAGCTCCGGCTTAACCTCTACGTACGCTTCCTTCCTGGCCACCTTCCTCTTTCCGGTTATCGAGAGGTTCCTTATCAATCTTGGTGACCCGAACATCAGGGAATCCCAGTCCTGGCTCGCCCCGGCCCATAAGCAATTTTCCTTCACTGTCCTTGCCATCTGCGCCTCGCCCTCGGAAGGGGCCTGAACACAAGCGACTCCCATGAAACCAAGAAGCTCTTTAACGCCTTCCCTCATCTCCATGGTAAACTTGGAGGTCGCCTGGGCGTAAAGCCTTATCTTTTCCTTGTCCCCTTCCTCTCTAGCCCTTTCCAGCTTCCCCATCGCCTCTTCCTTGATCACCCTGCGGGATTCGATTGTCCTGCTCTTGAAAGCCGGCGGGGTCCCGTCGAACACGTAGACAGGGGTTATCCCCGCTTCCATAAGTTTTGCGGTCCTGTAGAAGAATCCGGAATAGGCCGACGTTATTCTCCCTTTGGAATCCTTTAGCGGTTCTCCGGTGAACCTGTCCCGGATTATGGAAAGGAACTGGTATGCCCAGTTGTATGCGTCTATCGCTATTTTTTTTCCGGAAAGCTGGCTGACATCGAAGTCTCTTCCCTTCATTATCTCGGTGATCTGCACGCCCATATTACCACTAAATTAGCAGGTTGAGTGTATTACGGCAACGACCTTTTTGCCTTCGTTCTGGAAGGCATTGAACATTTCTATCGCCTTCGGAGAGGTGTCAACAAAAACCTGGATGTTTTTCTCGTTTGCCAGTGCCTCCATGTCTTCGGAGACATTAACCACGCCTTCCACACCTGTTCCAATAACGACCATCTCCGGATTTTTCGCTGCAATCTTGGAGAATTCCTCAACCCCGAACACGTGGGACTTTTCCCTGTATTCAATCCTTCCGTCCCACCAGACTGTCATGTCCGAATAGTAAGTCTTGTTGTCTATCGTTATCTCACCGAACTTCATCGAGTTTATCTTAACCATGAGAATATCTTGTAGAACAAGAAATAAAATTCTTTTACACCGTTATGCTGCCGGATGTTTCTGAGTTGCTCCCGGAATCGTAAGTCCAGCCGGTTTTAGTGATTATGTCAACCGTCAGCGTGAACGTCCCGGAAGGGTTGGTTGCCCAATTGGAGTAAATAGTTGCTTTGCCTTCGCTGTTTGTCCAGGCGGCATCCATGTCCTGGGTGAGACCTGACCATGTTCCTCTGACGATAGCCTTGTTAACAGGTTCCCCCAAAGCGTTGACCACTTCCACGGTAGCGACCGCACGCCTTCTCTCGGAATTCGGCGGCCAGCTATACCAGTTCACCAAGGTGGTCATCCCTATGGATCTGATGTGCATGACGTTCGGTTCGCACATAGCACTATATTCACAGGTAAGTCCGCATGGATTATTTTCACATGTTCCTAAATTCCCATTAACTATGCATTGGTTAGGGACGCTTTGGTATGTTCCCATCTCGTTTTCAGCACAAGATCCCGCCCCGCAAGCATCTTCTTCGCATAAAGTGTAGTCACAAACATTGCCCGGGACACAAACAGGTGCTCCTGCCCCTGTGCATTCCATCACAGCGCATCCCTCGCATGGATCAGGACATCCGTTACAGTCCTTCCCGAATGTCTGGGGACATGCATCCTCGGAATCCGGGAAGCCGTCGTCATCATCGTCCTGGTCGCATGACTGATCGTAAACGCATTCCGGAACGCATTCTCCCTCGCAGATTCCCTGGATGCACGTCTGCTGCTGGACCGGAGGGTACGATCCGTATTCGTCCCCTTCGCATGGACCGACACCGCAACCGTCCTGCTGATTGCAAACGATCTCCTGACACGCGTTCCCGCAGTTTCCGCAGTTGTTCTGGTCAGCCCATAGGTTTATCTCGCATCCGTTGTTCCAGTTGCCGTCACAGTCACCGAAGCCCGGGTTGCAGAGGAAGGAACACGATCCGTCCGTGCATGTTCCCCCCGCGTTAGCTGCTACGCACAATGAATTGTCATCAATACAAACGGGCATGATTCCCTCTCCCTGGCAATATGGAGACTGGCATCCGGAGCACGTCGGTTCTGGACAGCCGCTACACGATTCTGTTCCTCTTTCGTCAGGGCACAGATCAACCGAATCTAAGGTTCCGTCCCCGTCGCTGTCCTTCACCGTGCTTTTGACGTAAAGGTAAGCTTTATACGCATTAACGATGCCCCATCCCCTTACAGTATGGTCGCAATACTGCGTACCTTTGACAGTATAACAAGATCCCTTGTAACATACCAGTCTTTCGCACGTATCTATCGGGTCGG
This sequence comes from Candidatus Aenigmatarchaeota archaeon, assembly GCA_016932215.1. Taxonomy (GTDB): domain Archaea; phylum Aenigmatarchaeota; class Aenigmatarchaeia; order QMZP01; family QMZT01; genus JAFGDH01. The sequence goes on from JAFGDH010000010.1 coordinate 8,686, forward strand.
CCGTCCTCTCTGTGGCTATCCTGATGTCCCTGATCGGGGCATTCGGGTTGAAATCCAGAAGCTGGGCGACAACGCCCGAAACGTGGGGCGTGGCCATGGATGTTCCCGAACCGTAAGCCAGTGAATTTCCTTTGTATGTGGAGATTATGTTCACTCCCGGAGCAACAATATCAAGCTCTGTACCCTTGCTCGACCACAACGGGACGTTCTTGTTGTCATCAATAGCTCCCACTGATATAGCCTTAGAGGCGCAGCCGGGTGCGTTCATTCCTGCATATCCATCGTTGCCAGCAGCCACGACTACTATAACGCCCTGGTCAACCGCGTTGTTCACAGCAGCGGATATCGGGACATAATCGCAAGTTCCGGTGAAAATTCCGCCACCCAGGCTCAGCGAAAGAACATCAGCCCCGTTCTGGACGCACCACTCTATGCCTTCGATCACGTCGTAGTCCCATCCGCTTCCGTCGGCATCAAGTACCTTCGCCGCCATAATGGAAGCCCCCGGAGCGACCCCTCCGTAGGTGGGATGCGTGGAAGCGATGATTCCCGCTACGTGGGTTCCGTGTCCGTGGTCGTCCGTCGCATCATTATCCTCGTTAACGAAGTCGTATTCAGCGACCACCGGATTTAGATAATCATGATCGTCATCGACTCCTGTGTCCAGCACGCATACCTTCACCCCTGTCCCGTCAAATCCCTTGTTCTGGACGTCGTCAGCGCTTATGAGCGGGACGGAAACGTCCAGAAGCATCTTCATCTCCATTGCCTGGAAGACCTCGATCCCCTGATCAGCCAAGGCGTTCGCTTCTTCTTCCGTCAGTTCTGTCACGGCGCCGTCGATTATGTCCAAATTCCTTTTCGGCGTTCCATATTTGCGGATGGCTTCCTCGTCAATAATATTTTTGAACATCACGATGTAATCCTTTTTCGTGGGAACCTGGGACTGGGCCGTATGCACGAATACAGTGGACACCAGAAATACAGTTATAATTACCGCTAACAGATGCCTGTTATTCATATTAACTAAGTTAATACTAAGTTTAAAAAAAGGTATTGTTACACGGAAGGGGAATTCATCATTTTTCCCTTTCCGACCAGATGCATCTTTTTAGCGTTCAGGTCGAAGAACAAGAAAACATCGTCTTCTTTGTATACGAAAGTCTGCTCGGTGCTTATCGTTATTGTCCCATCGGTTGTTTCTTCAATATTAACCGGCATTGTCTGCATACCGACAAGCAAATGGAACGTCCCCTTTTCGATCTCCTGCGAATAGAATTTATTCTTCTCGAATTTCAATTTTAATTCTTTGCCGGTTTTATGGGTTTCAGGAACGCATAGCACCGAACCCCTCTTGAGTTCCTCGACGCTCGCTCCCTTTATCGCCACACCGACCCTTGAACCGACCGGAGCCTCGTCAAAATCCTTGTCGTGCATCTGTATGGAACGGACAACTATCTCTTTACCAGCTGGCAGGAGTGTCAGCTTGTCATGCTTCCTCAGGGTCCCGCTCTTTACAAAACCTAGCAACACTTCGCCGAGACCCTTGACGTTGAAAGAATGGTCGATAACGACCGATACAGGAGATTCATTGTTTCTGTTAGTTTCTATTTCCTCGAGCTTTTGGATGATCTCTCCTGGATCGTTTTCCACTATTGGGAATTCCTTCAGTATCGTGTTCCTGACCAGCCCCTCCACCGCGCCAGCGTCGGAATACGGGGGGTTTATGATGATACCCCTCGATACACCCAAAGAATCCAGCATCAGTATGGTTTCCCCGAGTCCGGGACTGACCTCCCTGAAAGACACTATGGCCGCGTCTATCGCTGACATTATCTGGGCCTTTGCCAAAAGCTTGTCTTCGACCGGCTGCATGAAAGTGAAAATGACGTCATCCGTTTTCCTGTTGAAAAAGGAGATATCGCTCACGGTACCCTTTTTTCCGAGTTCCTTCCCTATTCCATCGTCGTGGAAAATTCCAACGTTAAGGCTTTTCATAAGAACATTCCTCGCTGAGATTACATAGCCCATCAAGGCTTATAATATTTTAGGGCTGGCCCGCCCGAATAAATGTTTTCAATCACCAATAATTAGAAATATATTCTTGAAGAATATTTCAGCGTTTCTTAGACTTTCTTCAGCGGGTATCTTATTTGCTTGCGGAAGCTTCTGATAAGTGAAGTGTCCTCTTTTCTTCTTTTCGGTTCTGAAAATTCCAAGAAGTTCATCTGCCCTTACCGATATAGTTTTGTAAATCTTCAGTAGTTCGACATCAATGATGCCTTTTGAGACACATCTTTCGAATTCTTCATAAGTCTTTCTATGTTCTTCGGGTGCTTCCGTTTTAATGCCTTCCTTCATTAGGAATGCCTTTGCAGAGTAAAAGACACAATAATAACAAGCATTAATAACATTACTGTAAAACGTAGTTGCAGGTTTCAGTTCCAGTTCATCCTTCAGATCGGCATCATCAGAAATTCTGAATAAAGACTTTGCAAGGTTAAGTTCGTTCTCCGCTCTTTGAAGATAAAGCTTTTCTCTATCCATCGAACCCATGCTTGTTTGCCTCCTTCACAAGTTCATAAAATATCCCACCATTGAATGCTAATATGTGATTCTTGTATATCTGCTTCCCAAGATTCTCTTCATCGTTTAGAAGCATTTCCACAAATTCTTCGAATGTTATTATATGGTCATGGATTGTAATACGAGATTTAATTTTTACATCATTAATGTATGGTTTTAATTTCTTAGAATTGTTAATAGATTCAACAAGAACACAAATATCAATGTCAGAGTCTTTTTTTTCCTTTCCTTCGGCATAACTTCCAAAGACTACAAGACAGTAGTTTTTCATGGGTATTTTTTCAATAAAATTTGACATTATTTCATTTTTTTTCATTTTCTGAAGCTTAAGTGATTCTAAAAAAATGAAATGATTCACAAGCGATGGATTTTTCATTGCGGCTTTGTATAAATTCATATTTCCTTTGGACCTTTTTACAAGAAGACCATTATTTTCAAATTTAGAGAGTGTATTAAAGACCCACGGTTTTGACTTCTTTCCAGAAAGCATCATAATTTCAGAAATCCCGAATTCGTAGAATGGTTTATATTTGAAATTGGATAATATTTCGAATTCTTCAGTAGACGGAATTTTAAATGAAATTTTATTTTTATTCGCCATGAAAATATGTTATATTACTTATATAAATAACTATCGTTACTTTTTAAAGTATAATAGCCCCGCCAGGATTCGAACCTGGGTCACGAGGTCCAGAGCCTCGTATCCTTGGCCGCTAGACTACAGGGCTAATTCAACTAAAGAAGCACATGCCTTTCGTAAGTCACATATGCTTCAAACATTACTTGACGACTTGAACAGGTTAAATAAAGTCGTCTTTCGATGTATTATCTATATTTACACGTGTTTTAAGTTTTTAAAATTTATTTCGAATCTTAAATATGGATTTCGGTTTTGGCGGCTTCGATTCCGGGTTCTCGGATTTCGACGTGGATGTCGAGGAATTCGAGGTGAAGAAGGTAGGAAAGCACGAGAGGATGTTCAAGTTCGGGTTCGGCGGGAGCATAGCCGGAGAGGCAACTATTTACGGTAACCTTTTGATTTTCACGGCAATGGACGGTTACGTCTATTGCATAGACAAAAGAACTTCTGAAACGTTATGGACGAGAAAGACAGGAGGGTCTATGCATTTCGCGCCTGTAGTCGAAAACGAAAGAATAATAGTAGGGTCATACGACGGTTACGTCTACTGCATGGACACGGAAGGGAAGGAATTGTGGAAGTTCAAAACAGGCGGCGAAATAGCCGGTTCAGGGAACACGGACGGCTCATTGGTCTTCGTGGGTTCGAGGGACGGCCACATGTATGCGATCGGACTGGAAACCGGGGAAGAGAAATGGAGGTTCAAGTGCGGGGACATGGTCGTCTCATCGGTTACAATTGCCGGGGAACATGTTTTTTTCGGGTCATTCGACGGCAACTTCTACTGCGTGGTCAAGGGGACGGGGAAGGAAGTCTGGAGGTTCAGGACCGGGGCGGAGGTGGCATTCAGGTTCAACGCGCCTGTTTTGGGTAACAGAATTTATTTCCCTTCCTTCGACAACTATCTTTACTGCGTTGATTTGAAAACCGGAAAAGAGATATGGAGGTTCAGCACTGGAAAATACGGAAGCACCGGAGGACCTTCATTGTACGACGGAAGGATATATCACGGATCCAGGGACGGGATATTTTACGCGATTGACGCCATCACAGGGAAAGAGATATGGAAAACTTTGATTTCGGATCCCGAGAATCCGATAAGCACGAAACCTCTCGTTTTTGGCGACAGGATATATTTCGGGACGGACGACCAGAACGTATACTGCATGGATATCGAAGGGAACGTTATTTGGAGATACCATACAGGACACCAGATCGGATGCCCCCCGGTGTACAGCGAAGGAAGGATATACATCGGATCATTCGACTGCAACATGTACGCGATAGATGCGGAAACCGGGGAGGAGTTATGGAGATACGCTACCAGCATTTCCACCCCATCCTACGCTCCGTCACCGATGGAGGCCTTCAGGGTGGAAGTGAAAAAGGAGATGGAAGAGGAACCTTTGGAGGAGAAGTATTCCGACAGGTCGCATGAAGCGTCAATGGACAGCGAATATTCATTCAAGTCGGAATATACGACAAAGTCTGAATACCAGACCAAGTCGGATTACCAGGTAAATTTCGTGGTTTTTGATGATAATATGACGCAGCTATTGCCTGCTTTAACGGGAATGGAGGAGTTTTTATGGATTTCGATTTCGGAGGGTTTGATTCAGGATTCGATAATTTCGAGGCTGAGATAGAGGATTTCCAGCTGGTGAAGATAAAGAAGATGGACCGCCATCTCAGGGGAGGGGAGGGCGGAAGCATTCTGGCCACCCCCATGCTGAACAACGGGATGGTATATTTCACCAGCGCGGATCATTATGTTTACGCGGTGGACGTCGAAACCGGAGAGGAAAAATGGAGATTCCGGACGGACGGCAAGATGTTCTGCACGCCTGCGGTTTACGGTAATCTCGTTATCGTGGGGGCATACGACAGGAACGTGTATGCGATAAATGAAAACGGTGAAGAAGTGTGGAGGTTCCAGACGGGCGGGGAGATCGCTTCGTCGCCTTTCGTGAATGATGGTATGGTTTTCATCGGGTCGAACGACGGATACATGTATTGTATAAATGCAGAAACAGGGGAAGAGAAATGGAGGTTCAGGACCGGTGACTGGATTGGATCAAGCCCGGCTGTATGGAATGAAAGACTGTACTTCGGTTCATATGACGGTTACATATACTGCCTTTCCCTCGGAGGCAAAGAGTTCTGGAGGTTCAAGATGGGAGCGGAAATATGGGCCCTTCACGAATCACCCAGTGTTTGGGAGGGCGTCGTCTACTTCGCATCGATGGACGGATACCTTTACGCCATTGACGCTTACACCGGTCGGGAGGTATGGAAGGTTAAAACGGGAAAATACGGCAATGCCATACAGCCATTCGTAAATGACGAATTCGTTCTGCAGCCTTCAAGGGACGGCATCCTTTTCGCGTTCGGAAGGGACGGGAAGGAGAAGTGGAGGTTCGATCTCGGGAACCTTCCGGCAGGGACGGTCGTTCACGGGGACAGGATATACCTGGGAAACGAGAGCGGATACTTCAGGTGCCTTAATCTGGAAGGGAAGGAGATATGGGGCTTCCAGACCGGAAACAAGATATTCGGAGGGCCTTTGTTCTACAAAGACATGATAATATTCGGCTCTTACGACTGCCATCTTTATTCCGTCAGTTTGTCGGGGGAAGAGAAATGGAGGTTCACGACTTCCAATCAGCAGCCAATCGAACTGCCGCCAGCGCATGATGCCTTCAGGCTGGAAGTCAAGAAGGAGCAAACCATAGACGAAACTTTTGAGGAAGACAAATACAAATCAAAGAAGGAGGCATCGGCTTCCTTGTCAGATTACAAAATAGAGAGTGAATACGCCTCAACATCCGATTACAAGGCAAAAAGTGATTATGACGTAAGCGTGGTCGTGTTTGAAGAGTTATTCGAGGGCGAAAGTTTATGGACATCTCATTCGGAGGTATTGATTCAGGCTTCGAAAACTTCGACGCTGAACTCGAGGATTTCGAGGTAAAGCAAATAAAGAAGTTCGACAGGATGTGGAAGTTCGGTTATGGAGGAAGCATAGCCACACCACCGGTCATTCATGAAGATAGGGTATATTTCGGTGCCCTCGACGGGTACATATATTGCGTGAGCATGGAAACGCACGAAGAGATATGGAAATTCAGGACCGACGGGGCGATAGACGCTGCGATAATGATTGACGAGAAAAATCTTTACGTCGGATCTTTCGACAAAAATTTCTATGCCATAAACCTGAAAACTGGGAAAGAGGTCTGGAGATTCCGGACTGGCGGGGAGATGTACAGTTCATGTTGCCTGAACAACGGGATGATTTATTTCGGCAACAGGGACGGTTACGTTTACGCACTGAACAAGACGGGGGAAATGGTCTGGAAATTCAGGACTGGAGACGAGGTAGCTTCTGCGCCTGCCATAAACGAAGGGAAACTCTACATAGGTTCTCACGACAAGTATCTTTATTGCCTAAACGCAGATACAGGGAAGGAGCTATGGAAGTCCAGGACCGGTGGAGAAGTGGTCAACAAAATTCCTATTCTTGTTCACAAAAATGTCGTTTATTTCGCATCATTCGATAATTATTTGTACGCATTGGACGAAAAAAGTGGTAGGGAGTTGTGGAGGTTCAAGACCGGTAAATACGGGAATTCCGGCGTTCCTGCGGTACATGGTGATGTCCTGTATTACGGGACGAGGGACGGTATATTTTATGCCATTTCATTGGAGGGAAAAGAGTTGTGGAGATTCGAGGTTGATGGCGAAATAAGAAGCCAGCCACCGGTCATTTACAAGGACATGATTTATTTCGGGGCGGGCGATAACTACCTGCATTGTCTAACTCTGGACGGCAAAGAGATGTGGAATTTCAGGACAGACGGTTATGTTTATCCGACAATGGGCATTAAAGACGATGTGGTTCTGATTGGGTCGTGGGACTGCCACATGTACGCACTGGATGCGAATGAAGGGAAGGAACTATGGAGGTTCGCTACATCCACCATGGTACAGTCTTATATACCGCCCGCTTACGAGATATTCAAACTGGAGGTAAGAAAGTCAGAGGATTCGGAAAACGCAGATACAGGGATCAAGTATAAGGAGAAAAGGGAAAGGAGTGTATCACTTTCAGATTACCAGATCGAGACTGAATACACGACTACTTCGGATTACAAGACTGAAAGCGACTACGACGTCCAATGGGTGATTTTCGAATGGCTGACCGGATTTTCAGCACTTTCACGGAAGGGGTTAATCCGTCAAAAAATATAATAAAATTAAGCACTTTTAGGTAGTAAAAACATTTATAAATCAATAATTTAACTATTAACAGTTATATGGGGGAGGCGATGCTATGGAGTTTGGTTTCGGTGGTTTCGAAACGTCAGATTTCGGGGATTTTGACATAGACATCGAGGATGTTGCTGTAAAGAAGACACGGAAATACGACAGGATATGGAAGGTCGGTTTCGGAGGCAGCATTTGCGGGAAGCCATTGTTCCATAACGGTTTTGTTATTTTCGGGTCCATGGATCATTATGTTTACGCCGTGGATATGGCAACCAGGGAGATCGTATGGAGGTTCAAGGGTAACGACATATTCCTGGATTCTTCCCCAATTCTTTTTGAGAACAGAGTATTCATAGGATCGTTCGACGGTTACATGTACTGCCTTGACGTCGATACAGGGCAGGAAATATGGAAGTTCAGGACCGGGGACAAGGTAAACACGACCGCATTCCCTGACCAGGGAAGAGTTTACTTCGGATCCAAGGATGGTTATACCTACTGCGTGGAACTGGAGAGCGGGAAGCTTATCTGGAGATTCGCCACCGGGGAACCTGTTACCTCATCGCCGGTAATAGTCGGTGAAAAAATACTGTTCGGCTCCTTTTCCGGCTACGTATACTGCCTGAACAAGGAAAACGGGCAGGAAACGTGGAGATTCAGGACAGGAGCGGAGATAGAGAACGATTATCCGTTACTGGTGAAAAACGGGATTCTCTACGTGGGATCATTCGACAATTATCTTTATGCCATCGGGATCGAAAAGGGCAACGAGATATGGAGGTTCAAGACCGGTAAGTATGGGAACTGCGGTATTCCAAAGTTACATAATAAAGTGCTTTACTATGGTTCAAGGGACGGGATTCTTTATGCCTTGACCATGGAAGGGAAGGAGCTATGGAGGTTCCAGACCGAGAAGGAAATAATAGACAAGGGTCCTTTGGTTTACAACGAAAAGATTTATTTCGGAGCGGGAGACGGAAATGTCTACTGTTTGTCAACGAACGGGAAGGAGCTATGGAGGTTCCATACCCATGGTGGGGTATATACTTCGGTTGTAATGAATGACGGGGTTATATACTTCGGTTCATGGGACTGCCACTTTTACGCGGTTGACCCGGACACCGGAGAAGAGTTATGGAGGTTCCAGACTTCCACAAGCACGCAGGCTTTCATCCCGAATCCCTTCGAGTGCTTCAAGGTTGAGGTCACGAAGGATGCAATTATCGAGGAAAGCATAACAGAGGAAAAATACAAGGATAAAAAAGAAGCGAGTGCCTCTTTGTCTGATTACCAGATAGAGACGGAATACGCTTCTACATCAGATTACAAAACGAAGAGCGACTATGACGTTAATATGGTGATATTCGAGGAATGCAGATTAATGGAGGAATTGATATGGAAATCGGGTTCGGTGGATTTGATTCCACAAATTTCGGGGACTTCGACGTGGACGTTGAGGAAGTAACTGTAAGGAAGAAGAAGACTTACGACAGGGTCTGGAGAACGGGCGTTGGCGGAAGTATCGACAACAACATCCTGATACACGAAGGCATACTTTATTACGGAGCACAGGACGGATATCTGTACGCAACGGATTCCGTAACTGGGAAAGTGATATGGACTTTCAAAACCAATGACCGGATTCTTGGATCATCACCGACCATAGAAGGGGATACCCTCGTAATAGGATCATTTGACGGTTATCTTTATGCGATTGACATACGTAACCACCAGGAAATATGGAAGTTCAGGACAGGCGCGGAGATTTTCTCATCTCCTTTCATTTATGAACATAAGATATATTTCGGCAGCAAGGACAGTTTCGTTTACTGTTTAGACATGGAGGGGAAGGAAATGTGGAGGTTCAAGACAGGAAACCCGGTTGCTTCTGCTCCGACCGTAAAGGACGGAAGAGTATTCATCTCTTCATACGACCATAACATGTATTGCTTGGATTCTGAAACCGGGAAGGAGATATGGAGATTCGTAACAGGGGAAGAGATGATAAACAATCTCCCGTTCCTCGTGCATGAAGGTGTCGTTTATTTCGGGAGCCATGACTGCAACATGTACGCTGTAAGTGTTATAGATGGAAAAGAACTCTGGAGGTTCAGGGCGGGAAAGTATGGCATAGGAGGAAGCAATCCTACCATATACAAGGGAGTCATTTATTTCGGAGACAGGGAAGGGACGCTGTTCGCTTTGACCATGGAAGGGAAAGAAATATGGAGGTTCGAAACCGGAGAACCTATAATCGCACAGCTTCCGCAGATTTACAAAGACAAGATAGTATTCGGGTGCGAGGATAACAATCTTTACATTTTGGATCTGAACGGGAAGGAAATCTGGAGGTTCAGGACCGGAGGCAAGCTTCTCGGAAAGGCGCTGATTCATGAAGGGAGGATTTACTTCGGTTCATGGGACTGCAACCTTTACTGCGTTGACCTCGAAACCAAGGAAGAGGTATTTCGAACGCCAACATCCACTATGGTCCAGTCGTTCATCCCGCCTGCTCACGAATCTTTCGAAATCGAGGTTAAGAAGGAGACTCATGTAGAGGACGCGATTTCGGAAGACAGGTACAAGTCGAAGAACGAGCAGTCGGCATCTTTATCGAACTACGCAATTGAGACTGAGTACACGACAAAATCCGATTACAAGAATAAATCCGATTACGATGTCAGCATGGTGATTTTTGAAGAGAATAAACTTATGGAGGAATTGGTATGGAAATCGGATTCGGTGGATTTGATTCCGCAAGCTTCGGGGATTTTGAGACGGAACTAGAAGATGTGGAAGTGAAGAAGACCGGGAGGTTCGACCGGATGTGGGAAGTGGGTTTCGGCGGAAGCATAAACAACACGCCCACAGTTGTCGGCAATATTGCATATTTCGGAGCCATGGACGGTTATTTATACGCAATAGATTTGGAAAATCAGGAGGAAGTGTGGAGGTTCAAGGCCAGCCACGGGATTGAGGAATCCAGTCCAATGTATTCGGAAGGTATGCTTTATTTCGGGACGTTCGACGGGAACTTCTATGCGGTGGATGTAAACACGGGCAAGGAAGTGTGGAGGTTCCGCGCTTCAGACCAGATAGACGTTGCGTCATTCGTCCACAAAGATTTCGTGATATTCGGGGCGAAAGACGGGGCATTCTACTGCCTTGACAAACGCACCGGAATAGAAAAATGGAGATTCAGAACCGGCCAGCCGATAATATCCGCTCCAAGCGCGTTCGATAACCTCGTTCTCGGGGGTTCGGCTGACGGGCACATGTACTGCATTGATTTGGAGACCGGCAAAGAGGTCTGGAGATTCAGGACAGGGGCAGAGATACATAATGACAACAACATGCTTATACATGAAGGGATTGCTTACTTTGCGTCATTCGACAATTATCTTTATGCAGTGGATGCAAGGACAGGGAAGGAGATATGGAGGTTCAGGACAGGGAAATACGGAAATGCGAGCACGCCTGCCGTTCATGCTGACATGGTTTATCACACGTCAAGAGACGGGTATCTTCACTGCATAGACAAGGAAACCGGGAAGGAAGTATGGAGGTTCAGGATAAGGGGGGATGACAGTATAGACTCGAAGCCTCTTATATTCAGGAACAGGATATACTTCGGTGCTGGTGATTCATACCTATATTGTATTGACCTGCAGGGAAAACTCGTTTGGGAATTCAAGACTTCCAGCCACATATACACTTCCCCAGTGCTCTGGAAGGATATGCTGCTGGTCGGTGCATGGGACTGCCACCTGTATGTTCTGGACTGCGAAACGGGCCATGAAATCTGGAGGTTCGCGACTTCCACGTTGACCCAGTCGCCTGTTCCATCCGCTTTCGAAAACTTCAGGGTGGAGGTAAAGAAGGAAACCAATATTGAAGATGCGGTTCCAGAGGATAAGTACAAATCAAAAAAGGAATCGAGCGTTTCGCTTTCGGATTATCAGATAGAGACGGAATACTCCTCTACATCAGACTACAAAACAAAGAGCGACTACGATGTCAAGTGGATAATTTTCGAAAACAATGAATTGATGGAGGAACCTTTATGTCATTCGAATTCGGATCTGAAAGCGAATTTTCAGACTTCGATGTAGACGTTGAAGATACCCAGATAAAGAAGGTTGCGAAATACGACCGGGTCTTTAGCGTTGAGCAGGGCGGGGGAAGCATATTCATTACCCCTAAGATTGTTAATGGCATCGTTTACTTCGGTGCGTCTGACAGTTATTTTTACGCCGTCAGCATAGACACCAACGAGACGCTGTGGAAATTCAGGACGGGCGGACCGATACTGATAGGCGCGGAATACAGCGATGGCATCGTATATTTCGGTTCTTATGACGGATATCTATATGTGCTGAATGCTTCCAGCGGGGAAATGCTCTGGAGGTTCAGAACGAACGACAAGATATGCTCGATGCCGCTGGTGATTGAAAATTCGGTATTATTCGGTTCAAGGGACGGCTATTTTTACAGGATCTCCCTTGAAGGGAAGGAGATCTGGAGGTTCAAGACAGGTGACGACACTTCCTTTTCCCCGGTTTCGGACGGGAAAAACGTTTTCGTTGGATCATATGACCATTATCTTTATTGCATTGATTTGGAAACCGGCAGGGAGGTATGGAGATTCGGGACCGGCGGCGAAATAGTCTGCCTTAACAGATGCGTTATAGAAAACGGAATCATATTCATCAACTCCATGGACAACTATTGCTATGCCATAGAAACGGAAAGCGGGAAAGAGATGTGGAGGTTCAATTTCGGGAAACATGGGACCGGCGGATCGGCTCCGAGATTATACAACAACAAGGTTTACATCGGATCCAGGGATAATTACGCGATATGCATTGATGCTGAAAGCGGGAAAGAGATGTGGAGGTTCAGGGCAGGATCCGTTATAGACGGGTGCACGGTCCAGGAAGGGATATGCTACTTCGGTTCCGACGATTACATGGTTTATGCGGTTGATTCTGAAAGCGGGAAAGAGATGTGGAGGTTCCGGACAGGTGGTGAATGTTTCATGACACCTGCATTTTACGAAGGAAAGATATTTTTCGGTTCGGCTGACTGCAGGCTTTACTGCCTGGACGCGTACAAAGGGAAGGAGATATGGTCATTCCAGACCAGCAGCAACGCAAAATCAAAATTCGCTCCCCTTTACGAGGAATTCAAAGTCGAAATAAAACACGAATCTTTTGTCGAGGATTCTGTAAAAGAAGACAAATACAATGAAAATACTGTTTCCCTTTCCAATTACAAAATAGAGAGTGAATATTCTACAACGTCGGATTACAAGACCAAATCTGATTACGACGTGAGCATGGTCATGTTTGAAGAAAACGAATTAACGGAGGTGCTTTTATGGACTTCGAGTTCGGTAGTTTTGATTCCGGATTTTCTGACTTCGATGTAGATGTTGAAAAAATAACTGTCACCAAAATAAAAACCTACGACAGGATATGGAAAATTGGAATGGGGGGTAGTATTGACAGTAGTCCAGTTATTAAAAATGGTGTAGTTTATTTTGGTTGTTGCGATCATCATGTTTACGCCGTTGAAATAAAAACCGGAAAAGAATTATGGAGAATCAAATTAGACGGAGTGATTGCAGATTCTACTCCAATTTTTAATGACGATATATTTTTCATTGGATCATTCGATGGTAAAATCTACGCTATCAATTCCATATCCGGTAAAATAGAATGGACATTCCAAACAGGAGACAGTATTTTTGTTTCGGGAGCACTGGAAAATGGAAAATTCTATTTTGGGTCTAAAGACAAAAACGTATATTGTATTTCTCTCGAAGGTAAGGAGATATGGAGATTCGGAACAGGTGGACCAGTGGCTTCAATGCCTAGACTTTTTGAAGGAAGGATATATGTAACATCATACGATCATAACATGTACTGTTTGGATGCAGAAACGGGGAAAGAAATATGGAGATTTAGAACTGGGGATGAAATGGTTAATGATATACCATTTTCTATACATGATGATATCATATACTTCGCTAGCATGGACAGCTTTGTTTATGCAGTAGATGTAAACAATGGAAAACTTATCTGGAGGAAAAAAACAGGCAATCATGGTAATTCCGGAGGAACACCCACAATAAGAAATGGAATTCTATACCATGGTTCAAGAGATGGAATATTATATTCACTAAACCCTAAAACAGGGGAAGAGTTCTGGCAGTTCAACGCCGGAAGTGCAATAATAGATCAGAGTTATGTTCTCTATGAAGATCAGATCATATTTGGCAGTGAGGATGGAAATCTATTTTCCGTGAGCACGGAGGGGAAGGAGTTATGGAGGTTTAGAACAGGAGGGAAAATATACAACGAACCTTTGATATATGAGGGTAAGATATATTTCGGATCTTGGGATTGCCATTTGTATTGTTTAGATATTAAAACAAGAAAATTGATTTGGAGATTCGCAACATCTATACAAGTACCTTCTTCAAAGCCGCCATTAAATGAGGTGTTCAAAACAGAGGTTAAAATTGATACTAGAGTTGATGATTTTGCAAGTAAAGAAAGATACAAAGAGAAAACAGTTTCTGTTACTAATTATCAGATTGAAAGTGAATATTCCACAACTTCGGAATACAAAACAGAAAGCGACTATGATGTCCAGTGGGTAGTTCTGGAGGAAAATATATTAATGGAGGAACTCATATGGACTTCGAAAACGTCTCAATGGATTTTTCAACAGAGATGACCGATCTGATTGTAGAGAAGCCGAAGTTTTACACAGGCACGTGGACTGTCGGCTTCGGGGGCAGCATTTCCTCGGTCGGCGTAATAAAGGATGACGTACTCTATTTCGGCTCCTGCGACTATTACATCTACGCGATCGACCTCAATTCGAGGGAGGTTGCCTGGAGGTTCAGGGGGAACGGGAGCTTTGTCGAGGCGAGACCTGTGATAGAAAACGGACATCTTTATCTGGGGTGTTACGACGGCAACATGTACAAGATAGACATAAGCAACGGGGAAATGGTATGGAAATTCAAGACGGGCGACAGGATAACATCCAACGCTTACGTTTACGAGGGAAAGGTGTATTTCGGTTCATTTGACAATCATGCTTACTGCATCGACGCCGGTACGGGGAAGGAGATATGGAGGTTCAAGACGGGCGACTGGGTAGGGTCCGGATGCGTAGTCCACGACAAAGAGCTTTATGTCGGGTCACATGACGGTAACCTTTACTGCCTGAACCCGGAAACGGGGCAGGAGATATGGAGGTTCAGGGCAGGGGGGTGCATTCTTCATTATTATCCTTTTTCGATACATGATAACGTGCTTTTCTTGACATCATACGACAAGAAGATTTATGCCATAGACCTCAATGAAAGGAGAGAGTTGTGGAGGTTCGAGACCGGGCGGGCGGTGGAAACCAATCCTCTCATATATGAAGGAAAGGTGTATTTCGGTTCATGGGACGGGAACTTTTACGTGCTTGACGCCGCTACCGGGAAGGAAGTGTGGAGGTTCAGGACCAACAATAGGGTAGGTGACATGAAGCCGTTAATACACAGCGGAACAATATACTTCGGATCGACCGATGGTCACATGTATGCTCTGACGACGGATGGGAAGATCGTTTGGAAATTCAGAACAGAGGGGGAAGTTTGGAGTGACGCTCTAGAATGGAACGGCCTTATAATTTTCGGCTCTTGGGACTGTAACCTTTACATCGTAGACGCCAAGACCGGCAAAGAGGAGTGGAGGTTCCAGACGTCCACAAAGGTTCAGGCCCCACTTGATATAATTGAAAAGGTGATCATCAAGCCTGAACTCAAGGAGACCCAGCTGAATATCGACATCGGGAAGGATTTCTACACCAGCAGGGACCAGAACGTTTCTCTCGATCAGTACGAGATCAAGTCGGAATACGCTACGACCAGTGATTATAAAACTAAATCAGACTATGATGTCAGGCTGGTAATTTTTGATGATAATGAAATTATGGAGGAACTAGTATGGATTTCGGATTTGGAGAATTCGATTCAGGGTTTGATGACCTCAGCGTCGAGATAGAGGAATTCGAACTAAAGAAGACGAAGAAATTCACGAGAATTTTCGACCTTGGCAACGGAGGAAGCATCGCATACTGCAGCGTAAATGGCGGGAAGTTATTTTTCGGTGACTGTGACGGATACGTATACTGCGTTGACATGGAAGGTAATGAAATCTGGAAATTCAGGACCGGAGGAATAATAGTCGATTCCCCGAAATTTCACGGTAAATTCATGTATGTCGGATGTTTTGACGGAAACCTTTACTGCATAGATTCTGAAACGGGTGAAGAGGTCTGGAGGTTCAGGACGTCTGACAAGGTGTACGGTTCCGGTATTACCGGGGATGGTGTAGTGTATTTCGGATCCCTGGATAATTATTTTTACGCGGTTAACGCTATCACCGGAGAGGAGATCTGGAGGTTCAGGACCGGAGGGGAAATCGTATCCACACCAAACATTCATGAGAATTTTGTAATGTTCGGGTGCTATGACGGTAATTTTTACTGCCTCGACAAGAACACAGGAAAGGAGATCTGGAGATTCCATACAGACGATCACATCCAGTCAGAACAGACGCCACCGGTCGTTGATGGTATTGTTTACTTCACCTCGTGGGATAATTACCTTTATGGAATAAGGACTGATGATGGGAAGGAGATTATGAGGTTCAAAGCAGGCAAGCTTGGACTTTCAGGTGCACCTGTTATGAATGGTAACCTTCTGATTTTCGGAAGCAGGGAAGGAATTCTTTATGCCATTGACAAAAACACTTCCAAGGAGGTATGGAGGTTCACGTTCGGGAAAATAACGATAGGGGCAAGCGTAATGAACGGTAAGGTATACTTCGGCTCGGAGGACTACAATTTCTACTGCCTGGATGCTGACACCGGGAAGGAAATCTGGAGGTTCAGGACCGGATCTTACACTTACGGGAGACCTGTCTTTTGTAATGGATTGGTGTTCGTGGCGTCGTGGGACTGCCACGTATACGCGCTGAATTCTGAAACCGGGGAAGAGGTATGGAGATTCGCCGCAAGCTCCCAGGAAAGGGCGTACCAGCCGCCGCCACACAGGGAGTTCGAGATGGTCGTTAAGAAGGAAATGCATATAGAGGATGCCATTTCGGAAGACAGGTACAAGTCGAAGAACGAACATTCAGTATCGTTGTCGGACTACCAGATAGAGACGGAATATTCGACCACTTCGGATTACAAAACAAAAAGTGACTATGACGTAAACATGGTCATTTTCGAGGGTTTTATTGGAGGTAATGACTTATGGATTTCGGATTCGGTGACTTTGACTCCGGCTTCTCTGATTTCGATGTAGAGGTGGAGGAGATAAAGGTAAAGAAGATAAAGAAGTTCGACAGGATATGGTCTGCCACCCCCGGTGGTTCAATAGTCAGGACGACCCTCATTGACGGAATATTGTATTACGGATCCTTCGACGGATATCTTTATGCACTCGATATTGAAAATAGAAAAATTATCTGGACTATAAAACTGGGGGATATTATTGATTCTTCCCCTGTTTGTTCGGAAGGGATGCTATATCTCGGCGGGAGGGATGGTAACTTCTATTGCGTCGATTCACGAAACGGGGAAATAATGTGGAAATACAGGCTCGGCGGGGCAATGGCAGGATATGCTGGAGTGAGGAACGGCATCGTATACACTTCATCTCAGGATAATTATTTTTACGCCATTGACTCAAAAACCGGGGAACTTGTATGGAGGTTCAGGACCGGGGATGATATGTGCTGCGCTCCCGGGATCCATGGGGACAATGTCATATTCGGTTCGTTTGACGGTTATGCTTACTGTGCGAACGGAAGAACAGGGAAGGAAGTCTGGATGTTCAAAACTGGAGCAGAGGTGTTCTGCCCAACACATCTCACCGTTCATGGCAATATAGTTTACGTACCGTCTTTCGACAGCTATCTTTATGCTCTCGATGCCGATACCGGAAGAATGGTCTGGAAAACAAAACTGGGAGAATATGGAGTGGCAATATCACCGACAATACATGAAGGGAGGATATACATCGGTGCAAGGGACGGGAATCTCTTCTGCTTGGACATGAAAGGTAGGGAGATATGGAAATTCAGGACAGGAAAGGTGATCGAATCCAAGGTCTCGATAAATAACGGGAAAATATATTTCGGCTCGGAGGACGGGAATATTTATTGTTTGACAGCAGAAGGGAAGGAGATATGGAGACACAGGATCGACGGTGAAATATGGGACGAGCCCAAGATATTCAAAGGAAACCTGGTGTTCGGGGGTGTCGATTGCATGGTTCATTATCTTGACCCGGAAAATGGTGACGAGATGTGGAACGTCCAGACGAGCACTTCCAGGAAATCGGTATGGTCCAGCCCGTACGAGATGTTCAGAGTTGAAGTCAAGAAGGAGACTTCCCTTGAAAGTTCCGACGAAAGTAAATACAAGTCTAAAAAGGAATGTACGGTTTCCCTTACCGATTATCACATTGAAAGCGAGTATTCGGCATGTTCGGACTACAAAACGAAGAGCGATTATGATATTAGTATGGTCATCTTTGAGGAAAGTAATATAAAATTAACCGAACAATTACCTATCATGAACTCCGTTACAACCGCGACAACGGGCAGCAAAACGACAACGACAGGCACCACTACATCCTTGTAGTGTGCACTGGCTTCTTCTGGGGTTCTGGCTTATAATCCCAGCGGAAGCTGGGCTGCAAATATATTAGCCGGAGTCCAAAAATCTAATAAGAGAGGTGGATTGAATGAAGATACTCTGTTTGCACTCGGACTTCATCGAATGGGAGCCCAAGAAAAAGGCGATGAAGGACGCGGAGGAGATTGAGAAGAAATTATACAGAGCGGAAGAAACGCTGGTCGTGTTTTCTTCGGTAGAAAAGAACGACGAAGGGAAGGAAAAGTCGATAATCGAAAAGACCGTGAATGAAATAATTAAAGTTTATGATCAGGTAAAGGCAACCAGTGTAGTTGTCTACCCGTACGTCCACCTCTCCACCACACCATCCAATCCCAAGACCGCTCTAAAGGTTCTCGTTGGTATAGAAAAGTCCCTGGCTGACAGGAAACTGAAAGTATACAGGGCCCCGTTCGGATGGTACAAGATGTTCAACGTCAAATGTAAAGGCCATCCCCTTTCCGAGCTTAGCAGGAGCATCGTCATCGACGAGGCTGAGAAGGCTTCCAAGAAAGAGGAGGAAGTCGAAACCTACGACATCAAGCATCTTCTCAGGGAGATATCCAAGACCAGGCTGGACAGGGAAAACCTCAAGGAGAACGACCACAGGATTCTCGGGCAGAGGATGGACCTATTCAGCTTCTCCGAGACGGCGCCGGGAATGGTGTTCTGGCACGACAAGGGATGGAAAATCTGTAACGAACTGATCAAGTTCTGGAGGGAAGAGCACAGGAAGGCCGGTTACCAGGAGATTTCCACTCCTCTGGTCCTGGACAAGAAACTGTGGCAGATATCGGGCCACTGGGAGAAGTACAGGGAAAACATATTCCTCTCTAATTACGAAGACAGAGAGTTCGCAGTCAAACCGATGAACTGTCCTGGAGGGATATTAGTATACAAATCCAGGCCAAGATCGTACAGGGATCTTCCCCTGAGGGTGGGGGAGCTCGGAATAGTCCACAGGCAGGAACTGTCCGGGGTGCTCACCGGACTGTTCAGGGTCGTCAAGTTTACACAGGACGACGCCCATATATACTGCACCGAAGAACAGCTGGAGTCCGAGATAAGCGCGATAATAGAAATGGTGGACATGTTCTACAGGAAGTTCGGGTTCAGCTACGACGTCGAACTCTCCACGAGACCGGAAAAGAGGATAGGCAGCGACAAGATATGGGACAAGGCTGAAAAGGTGCTGGACAATGTGCTGAAGAAAAGGAAGATGAAATTCAAGCTGAACAAGGGGGATGGCGCCTTTTACGGGCCGAAGATAGACTTCCACATCAAGGATTCCCTGGGAAGGACGTGGCAGTGCGCAACCATACAGCTTGACTTCTCCATGCCGGAAAGGTTCGAGCTTACGTATACGGGAGAGGATAATTCACCGCACAGACCGGCAATGCTGCACAGGACGGTTTACGGTGCGATGGAAAGGTTCATCGGCATCCTCTTGGAACACCTTAACGGGAACCTTCCCGTCTGGCTTTCTCCGGTGCAGGTCAAGGTGATGTCTTTCACGGATAGGAACATAAAGGCCACGAAAAAAATCCACGAAAGGCTTCTTTCTGAAGGCATACTCTCCGAGATTGACATCGACAACAACACGGTGGATTACAAGGTCCGTGACGCGGAACTGCAGAAAATACCGTACATGATAGTTATCGGTGACAAGGAAGAGGAGAAAGGGACTATTGCCCTCAGGAAGCGCGGGGACAGGAAGGTGGAGTTCGGCGTCAAACTCGATGATTTCGTCAAAAAGGTACGGAAGGAAATTGAAAACAGGACCTAAGCTCGGGGCAAGTTTTTATTTCAGCCGGACAAATTAGATTTATGGACAGAAAGACCATTCTCGACGGGAATGGGGCGGCTGCATGGGGTGCTAGACTTTCGAGGGTTCAGGTGGTCCCGAATTTCCCGGTGACACCTCAGACCGAGATAATCGAGAACATTGCCCAGTGGAAGGCTAACGGTGAATTCCCGGGTGAATTCGTCCCCGTCGAATCCGAACATTCGGTTATGTCCGCTGCAGTGGCTTCACAGGCCACGGGAGCGAGGACGTTCACCGGAAGTTCCAGCCAAGGCACGCTGTTAATGCACGAAGTGTTGTATATCGCTTCCGGGCTTCGCCTGCCAATCGTCATGGTGAACGTTTCCAGGGGTCTGTCGGCCCCGATAACTTTGTGGCCAGACCACAACGACATCCTTGACCAGAGGGATGCGGGATGGCTTATTTTCTTCTGCGAGACGAACCAGGAAGTTCTCGATTCCATTATAATGGCGTACAAGGTATGCGAGGATACCCGAGTCATGCTTCCAGCATTCATCAACATGGAAGGCTTCTTTTTGTCATTTACGAGGGAACCGGTCATCATACCGGACCAGAAAAAGGTCGATAAGTTCCTCCCTCCATATCAGCCTAAGGTGTTTCTGGACCCTAAAAAGCCCATGGCGGAGGGGATTGGAGTGATGGCAGAATACCCGTACTTCCGACAGCAGGTCCATCTGGCACAAAAGAACGCGCTGAACGTGATAGACGAGGTCCAGAAGGATTTCGCTAAGATTTTCAGGAGGAAATACGAAATCATCGAATCATTCATGATGGACGACGCCGAATCAGCTTTCATTATTTTAGGTTCCAATACCACAATAGCCAAGGCGGCCGTTCGAAACCTTCGGAAGAAGGGGAAGAAAATGGGGCTGCTTCGAATTAGAGTCTTCCGGCCGTTCCCGTGGGACGAGCTGAAAAGACTGACTAAAGGTCTGAAAGCAATCGGGGTGATCGACCAGAACCTCGCCCCTGGTTCAGGGGGGATAGTGTTCAACGAGGTGAGATCGGCTCTCCACGAGATGACCTGTCCTATCTCCGATTTCATCATCTCCCTCGGCGGCAAGCCGATCGCTCCGAAGGAATTCGAGGAGTTCGGGAATTTCGTCATTGATTCTATAAAAACCGGCAAAGCAAACGTTTTCTTCCAGGATTAAAACCTCTGGAATATATTTAAATGTTGCGTTCCATACAATTACAATACGCGATGATTATGAGAATAATATTCCTCGGACCACCGGGAGCCGGAAAGGGGACATACGCTTCCCGTCTCAGCCCGATACTGAAGATACCCCATATTTCTACGGGAGACATGTTCAGGGCGGAGGCTGCAAGCGGTTCCGAACTGGGAAAGAAACTGCACGACATAATGACATCAGGGGCGCTTGTCCCGGACGAGCTCACGGTGGAGATTCTCAAGGAAAGAATACAAAAAGACGACTGCAAGGAAGGCTTTATTCTGGACGGATTCCCGAGGACGATAAAACAGGCGGAGATGCTTGACCAGGCAACCAGCATAGACGTGGTCCTTAACGTGAAACTCGACCAGGAAATTCTCATCAAGAAGATGACCGCGCGCAGGGTATGCAAGGACTGCGGGAACATCTACAACATTGCCGACATCCGGATAGGCGACCTGCACATGCCACCGCTCCTCCCCGAAAAGGAAGGGGTATGCGACAAGTGCGGCGGGAATCTTATTCATAGGAAGGACGACACGAAGGAAGTGATAGAGGACCGGTTAAAGGAGTATGAGAAGAAGACCGCTCCTCTGATCGATTACTACACGAAAAAGGGCCTTCTGAAAGACGTGGTCGTGGCCGGCGGTCCGGACATGATGATCCCGAGAATACTGGAAATGATTGGGAAGTAATGAGCAGGCTGCTTCCTTTTTCTGGAAAACATAATTTTTAACCTTGCTAGGCTAATTAATTAATATTGAGATAACTGGGGATTTACTTGGCTTCGGATAAATGTCCTGTTTGTAAAAATGGGAAGCTGGAAAAGCAGAACTACAAACGCCTAGGCGAAGATGTTTATTATTGTCCCGTATGCCATCAGGAAGGCACTATAAAGGGCCTGAAGATGATAGCGGAACAGAACCCTCTCGTGAGAGAAAGGAAGATAAGAAAAAAAGAACCCGCTCCTTGGAATCCTGTACCTGCCCAGGGCGATGTCGTATGGAGGGACAGGGGAGAGGATTACGGCGGGGAAGAATACAAAACCCGCACACGGGGAGGTTCATTAGAAATCCGGGCTTACCTGAACGAAAAGAAGAACGAGAACGAAATAGTCGCGATAGTAACCAGCCCGTTCCTTTTCGACGGGGAAAGGAAGACTCCTTGCGTTCTGGCCGGGAGTCCCGGGAAATACAGTGTTCAAGTGGTCTATGGTAACCACACCGCTGAAAAAAAAATAGAAATAAAGAAGGGGAAAAACAGAAGGGCCAACTTCGTTTTCAAGGAAATTGGAAGTACTGGAAAAATCGGGAGCGTAGAGGTTGAGAATGTCAACGTTTCATCCTTCAAGGGCGGGGGTGGGAGAGCACCAAAGGTAGATGTCCACGTGGACGCTCCTGAAATAAACATGCCCGCACAGGAACCGCCAAATGTTACCTTTAAAGGGGGAGATGTTAATGTCGAAGGCCCGACGATCCAGAACGAAATAAACATGCCCGACGAAATAAAGATAAAAAGCGGGGAAACACCATGCCCGAACTGCATGCACCTCTTCCAGAGACCATACCCACTGACCAGAGTAAGAAATGCACACGGTCCGTTCCACCATGGAAACTTGTGGCACTGCAGGTCATGCAGGCTTTATTTTGAAGAACATGATCACAGGCTAATACCAATAATACACGAATACTGCGAGGAGTGCAGCCGGCAAGGTGAAACGACAAAAAAGGTAAAAAGGGTTGCCAACGCTCCGAACAGGGAGACAGGGAGAATACACACCTTTTTCTGTCCCAGGCATCACAATCATCTTGGTTGTCACGCAGGTGAAATGATGGGTGTTGACGGCCAGGTCATTGCAGACGAGTGCTACAGGGAATGGCTTCACATGAGGGGCGAGCAGATTGCACAAAGAGTGCAGGTTCTAAGGCACCAGGTTTATCAGGAACTGGCAACAAGGGGAGGGGGGACCCTCGCTTATAATCCTGCAACAGGGCAGTTCACCGGAAGGGCTGCTGTCGGTAACAGGCAAAGGTTCGAAACCTCCTTCAGGAAACTAAAAAGAGTGTTCACCGTATGGGAAAGGACAGGAAGAGATTCCGGAATGCTTAACGCTGATGTTGACGATGCAAACCTTGATGAAAGGGATGACCTACTGACTGCCGCGGATATCAATCCTCTTAGGGACGCGGCTGATCTCGATGCAAACGATATTAATACGTTTTCGGAGGAGGAAAGAGCGGCATACAATGAAAGGCTTGGGAGAGAAAGAACCGGTGATGAAGCAAGAAGGGAGACCGCCTCCAGAAGGGCTTCAAGAAGAGAGCATGATGAAATAAGATACAGAAGGGGTTTCGGTTTCGTGAACAGGCTGGCCGACAGGACCGGTCATCACGTCGAGACCGTGATCTTCAGTGTTTTCCTGATCATTATCGGTGTTGCCATAGCCGCCACGACCGGCATATGGCAGTTCATCGTATCATTCGCTTGCGCGGCATTCTACATGATAATACCCAATCCGCAGAACATAAGGCTGATAGATCATGAAGACGCCCAGCATTTAGCTTTCGGCAGCATGTTCGCGAACAGGGAGAACTCGTACAATACGGGTTTCGGGGCACTCAGGCAGATAACCAAAGGGTCGGCAATAATATTCTTCGGTCTCGGTCTTCACAGCACATTCTTCCCGCTCTCCAACCTGATCCTTCTGATATTCGTGTTCGCAGCGTACTTCTCGTTTCCCATAGAATACGACCCCACCCACCCTGACCAGATAATAGGGTCTCTGATGAGGGTGATTGTCGCACTCTACATGGGGATATGGATTTTCGGAGCGTTCGGTGGAGGGATATTCCAGTCGCCAGCGCTAGGATGGTTATCCATAGCCTTCTTCCTCGTGCTTCCGGTTCCTGCAGACAGAGAGAATCTGGTAAGGGCAATAGGAAGGGCGATGGGAGGGATCACGGCAAATTACGAGAACATAGACAAGATCCTTTTCCTCGTAATAATGCTCCTTATCGGGGGATTCACTCTGTTCGGGGCCGGAGGCCTCGGGATCACCCTCTTCTCCGGGACGGCCGGCATCGTCTTCGGTGTGGTATGGCTGATCGCGTTCTTCTCGGGTATAATGACACCCGCGTCCAGCCGGCCTTACATGGGATTAATGGTCCTTTTTGTGGCGTTCTTCATATTCGGGATAGGTGTCGGGGAGCAGAACATAGGAACCGCCTTCTTCGGACAGTGGTGGCCGGGGATACACAACTCTGTCTCGGATTTCATTGAGCCAATGGGCGGCCTTTTCGAGCAGTTTTCCAACACATTCGGACAATCTTGGCTTCTTTTCACGAATCCTGTGGGTTACGCCCAGCAAATCACATCCGGACAGTACGTGGGCAGCGACCAGACGGCTGCCGCTCCCGTAGGACTCGAGATCGAGAACTTTCAGGCGGCGGGTATCTATCTCGGTGAGCCCTTCTCCATACGATTCGAGATGAACAACCGGGGGGATTTCCTCGCGAAGAACGCCGCTTTCAAACTCTATACATATATCGAAGGCCTTACTATCAGCCCTGATCCGATAATCCCCGGAAGAACTGCCTTTGAACCAATGCAGCTGAGCCCGGAAAAGGACCAGTTCAAGAGGAAGCTGTATGAATACGGGCTTACCAAAGCGGATTACGGGGAGATGATCAGGATAGAGCAGAAGGACATCATACCCGTAAACCTGCACGGTATGATAGGATGTGATGCCATACTGAAACAGAGGGGATTGTTCGGAATAGACAAGCTAAGCAAGGACCAGGATATAAATAAATTACGGGAATATTACATCCCTCTGACGCTGAAGGTGGATTATGATTATAATGTCGATTCCACGATGCAGGTGGACGTCATAAGCGAGGAGGAGTGGAAGCGGCTGACCAGGGACAATCTCCTCGTTAGGATGCAGAAACAGTCACTGATTTCCCCGTCCCCTGTCAAGCTTTCCATAGGGGTGATGGACCAGCCGATAAAGGAAAACGAGAAGATATTCTTCGGCCTGAACCTTTCGACCACCGAGAGGGAGGACGAGATAATGGAGGTCGGGCTGCTTCATCTGGAGATACCAAAAGAATGGGTCAAGGACAACCTGGAGATGAAGTGCACCAAGGAACCCGTAAAGACCCAGACCGCGAATTATTACGTACTTGACTGGGAATTCAAGGACACCAAGGCCTTCCAGGTATTCTGCTACCCGCAGACCCCGGAAATAGGAGACACGCCGAAGAAGACGTTCACCTTCAAGGCCTCCGCCAATTACACATTAAGAACGACGAAAACAGAGAACACTCTGATCAATTTTGCCGACTCCTGCGAGAACTCGGGAAGGCATCCGGAAACCCAGCAGTTCTACAACATCCTCTTCCCCGAACCGAACGATCCGGGAGGGGAAGATTATTGTGCAACATACGGATGTGACATTGGTGCGGGAGGGTGTAATAACAATTCGCAATGCAAAAACATCCAGTACATACCAAACCCCCCGGTAGCCGGAAGCCCGAACACGGCAAATGACTTGGTGTGCAATACTAACGTCCAGCCGACCGGGGCATGCTGTCCTGACGGGTCGAAGGATGAGGCATGCCAGGCCGCATTCGAAGAGTGGATTTTATCCAGGGACAGTGCGAAGGCGAAACTGGCTCATGACAATGCTTAGTTCTAAACCCCTGCTCCCAGCCTTATAACGTTCCTCAGTCCGGGAGCCAGACCAAGTATGAGAATCACGATCTTTAGGAAGTTCCTGAAGTTCCCTTCCTCGGTGTAATGATCTATAATGTAGAGGACGGGAATGACCACGACGAGCTTGAGGAAGAACATCGATGCGGGTCCCATGACCGGCATGAACATCCTGGGCACGACATGCTGCTCGATGTATCCGAAGAAGGAAAGGGCTGTCCATGTCGCTGATGCATCCAGCATGTGAGCCGTCATTAAAATCGAGTTCTCGTTCGAAAACAGTTTGGCCAAAAATTTGTTTCCCGCTCTATTCGAAAGTAAGCCTATTGCAAAGAACAGCAGGCCCCACAATGCCGTGAGGCCGAGTATTACGGCCGGTCCGAAGGCATCGGAGAAGGGTGTAATGAATATGTTGATCGCTGTCAGGACGAAACCGGCCAAGAACATGACCTTCCAGTAGGGGGATTTGGTGTATTTCTGTATTACAAGAGAGAACAGCAGAACCACCAGCGCCAGGAGGAAGGTGATCATGTAGCTCCCCGGGGTCGGGAAGATCGGGAGGGAGTAGAATTCTCCCAGCGCTCCCGTGAGCGTCCCGGCGAAGGCCGCATCATGAAGGACTCTGGTTGATGATCCCCAGAATATGAAAGGCGTTACGGCGATGGCGAAATAACGGTCTATCTTCACGTCCAGTTTCCTGAGAAGCCGGAAGACTAGGTAAACAGCCACGACCAGTATGACCCCGTAGACCAGAGTGTTGACCGGGTTGAACCATCCGTTCCGGAGGATGGGATCAAGAAAATATTCGTTCAGCCAGCTCATAGTTCTTTATTTTGTTTTATCACGTTAAAAAATTAATCCAAATTGACCGGAAACTTGACACAATTTTAAGAGTGTCCATTCCTTATACTGGCAACAGGTTCGCCTGGATCAGGAACGCGAATATCATCAGAGACGATGCAAGCATGATCATGGAATGCTTGATTCCTGCGGTTACGGAATTCTCCCCCACCTGTCCCGCTATGAGCCCCATGAATATCGCCTGCATCACGAGTATGGTGACGAACAGCGCAACGTAATAGCATCCGATTCCCTGGCTTACCCCGAATGAAGCGCAGAGCACATTGAAGTACTCGCACGGGAAGAAGTACGGCGTCAGCTCGCATGGGTCCTTGAAGGAGAGCACGAGTCCCCCTGATCCGGCAGAGCTCATGGTGTCGGCCTGGGACGTCATCATCGGGACAAGGACGTAGATGATAGCGACGGATATCCCGACGAACATGAAGAATATGCCGTACATAACCATTACGTGCTGCCTCACCATGCTCTTCCGCTCCTCGTCAACGTCTTTCAGCGTGAGCAGGTCCTTGGAAAGGGAGTCGAGCGTTACCGAGATGTCGGCACCGGACAAATAGGCCTCTTTCATGATGTCGATGGATTCCTTTATGACCCGGGATCCCTTGAATTTCTTCCCGAATATTTCAAGCGACCTGAGGAAGTCGGTACCCCACGTAAGGCGGTTGGAGAACTTCTTCACCTCCGGCGTGAGCTTCCCGTAATTGGTCTTCGACGCCATCTTGACCGACTCCGTCAGGCTCATCCCGCTCTGCTTGAGATTCGCGAGGTCCCTCACGAAATTCGGGAACTCCTTCTCTATCCCCTTCAGCCACATGAACTGGAGATACCTGTGGATGAATATCGGTCCGATGACTATGAACAGCGCCATGACCCCGACGTTGATTATTACCCCTATGTCCTGGGTTAGGACGCTGAAGAAGAGGAGGAATATCAGTCCGACTATTAACGAAATCAGCATCAGCTTCTTTTCCGGGTCTAGGGTCATGTTCATGCTATCAGTCCGAAGGATATATGCTCCTCAGTAAAACTATGAATCCGGCCGAGATCAGCGGTATGAAGAAGAACACCAGGAACGTCTGCAGCAGAAGCGTGTTCCCCCCGACCATCGGTGACATTATCGAGGTCATGACGAGGAAGAAAAGGGTCCCGACGATTATGAGCGTGACGTATATCTCGGTGTAGAAAGTCACCTGCTTGGAATAATCGTTGAGCATCCTCCTGTAATGGTTCATGAACTCCTTGGATTTCTCCGTGAGGTAGGCCGCGAGATTGCCTCCGCGCTCGACCACCGAGAGAACCCCCCAGAGAAGTTCCGCGAACATGGGTGATGGTGTCCTGTTTGCCGCCTTGGTGATGGCCGTGACCGGGTCCATCCCCAGCATCTTTATGTCCCGGTAGATTCGGCGGCACTCCATCCCTATCTCTCCCCCGCGCATGGACGTCGTTTTGAAAAGGTCGGCGATGGTTATGTTAGCCGAAGCTGCGGTGGACATGTAAACGACCGTGAAAGGGAGGGATCGCTCGATCTTGGTTTTGATGTTCTTTCCCCTTATGTTCGGGTAATAGTATCCCATGAGGAAAACGACGAAACTAAACACTGCGGAAATAACCAGAGAAAGCGTGTAGGCATAGGTTGCGGAGCCCGTGGTGATGGTGATCAGGACTACCATCCCCATCACCGAGATCATGAATGCGATGAAGGACCCGAATATCAGGGTAGACAGGTACTCCTCCACGGTGTATTTGATCCTCGCCTGCTTCAGCGAAAACTTCAGCGGGTCGAAATAGTCGGCATAAGGCCTTATCAGATCCCCAAACAACCTCTGAGATATTTTTTTTAACATAATCTTTCCGGTGAGTTCCAGCCTCCTACATTCCCTGGACAAGATTTATTATCCTGTCAGGATCAGAATAATAACCGTTTATGATTCTGGCAACATCCCTGTAGTCGTAAATCTTTCGTTCCCTCATCCATTCAAGTATGCTCTTGCGGACGGTGAGCTCGTCCCTGATGCTCTTCTCAGTAAAGCCCAGCATGTTCGATATGTTTTCCATGAGAACGGACTTCCCGACGGGCTCGAAGACGTCCTGGACGGGCTTCCACTTGAATATCGCTTCGGTCGCCGGCCTGTCCCCCTTCATTCCCTTTATCTCGATTATCTCGTTCATCCTCCTGACGTATTTGTCCTTGATCTTCACCTGGGTTAGGAACAGGATTATGTCTATGTTCTCGAGAAGCGTTGGCGGGAGGGATATGGGCGGAGTGGTAAGCCTGTCGATCAGCTGCGGCAGGGATGCGGCGTGAATGGTTGCCAGACCGGCATGGCCTGTAGCTATCTGCTGGAAAAGGACGTAAGTCTCCTTGCCCCTCACCTCACCCACTATTATGTAGTCGGGCCTCTGCCTCAGGGATTCCTTGAGCAGGTCGAAAAGGCTCACCTCGCCTGCCTTCTCGCTTATTGAGACTGGTGTCCTTGCGACCTCGGGTATCCAGTGCGGATGGGGCAGCCGGAGCTCCGGCGTGTCCTCTATCGAAACGATTTTCAGCGATGGTTTAATGAAAAGCGAAAGCGCGTTAAGCAATGACGTTTTCCCTGTTGCAGTCCCTCCCGAGATCAGGACGGATTTCCTGTTCTCTATGGCCAGCCACAAATAGGCCATCTGTGTGCTGTCGAGGGTCCCGTATTCCAGCATGTGGACGGGCGTCAGGGGCATGGCGGTGAATTTTCGCACGGTGAAGTTAGATCCCCTTCTCGCGATGTCCGTTCCTAGGGTTGCCTGTACCCTGGAACCGTCCGGCAGCGCCCCGTCAACCAGTGGTTCGGCTACGGAAAGCGACTTGCTGCATTTCTGGGCAAGCTTCATCACGAAGGAGTCCAGTTCGTCGCTGTCCCTGAACATTATGTTGGTTATCATCGAGCCGAGCATGGGGTTCCTGTGGTAAATATAAATCGGTATGCCCTGGCCGTCGCAGGATATGTCCTCTATGTCATGATCCCTCATGAGAGGCTCTATCCTCCCGAGGCCTATTATGTCCCTCTGGATGTAATATGAAAGCGTCTCCCTCTTGCTCCTGTCTATGTGCATGGAAGCAATTATCCTCCCGACCTCCTCCATGACGAGTTCCTTTGCCTTTATCTCCCCGAGCTTGAAGAAATCAACGTCCAGCTTCTCCTCAAGCTCCCTTTTCACCGCTTCGACTGACTTGTAATCCTCAGGCGCAATGTAGGGCTCAACGACCTGATAAACGAGGGAATTCATTTTCTGGTCCCATCTTATCCTCGCGTAGGCAAAAACCTTTTCGTTCTTTTTCGGCTTGGACGGTATCAGGGGATACATCAGTTTTATGTTCTTGAGCATGTCCTTCTCTTCGGAAGACATCGGGCTCTCCAGAAGGGTGGGACTCTTCGGTATGGTTATGTCTATCCCGGCTTCCTTTATTGCAACGATTTCCTTCGTGGGTTCTCCTTCCCCTCCCTCGCCTGGTTTCTGCGCACCGGGAGGAACGTATCCCGGGTAACCACCCTTTCCGGAAAAAAGGAAGAAGCTCTGGTTGGAGGTTATGTTTGTCGGGTCTATGTCCCTGCGGGGAACGCTTTTCTGGCGAAGGTAGTTCTCCTTCATTTTCCTGATGATTTTTCTCGAACTGGGCAGTTTAGCGACGGGTTTTTTGACGTTTATTTTCCTGATTTTCATAAATACCGACCAAAAGCCTTACATTAATAATATTTTGTCTCCTTTCTTATAAATTACAATAACGCCCAAATCACTAGACACCTGCCCACCGAAGGTGAACGTATCGTTGAGCACGCCGAGACCGGAAAATTCGTATATGCCGCCCCCCGTCATGTTGACATAGAGACCATTGTTGTTAAGGTCAAGTATGTAAAGGCGGTTTGAAATCGTCCTTGGGATTTTAACGGTCAGTGATGAATTAAATCCCTCCTTCTTGGCAATGTCTATTATGTTCGACATCACATATTCCTTCACCCCGGCGAGATGGTCTCTCGTCGTGATAGACATGTACTGGGTCTGGTACATCGAGAAAAGGGTGAATGCGGCAATGAATATGGCCACGCTGATGGAAAATATCAGAACCTGTTCGAAAACGATTGTCTGGCCCTTCTTTTTCCTCATCTTAATATATTAAACGTCTTTCTTTATAGAATTTTCACATTTACCTTTGAATTGACGAGGTCGCTGAGAAGATGACCGCCGCCGATCGATGTTTCCGTTCCTATGTAGTTAAGGACCACTGTGGTTCCTGCACCCTCCCCGCTGCCGACGAGGGTTATGTTGAACGTCTTTCCCTGTTCGGCGTTGTACAGGCTCCTGTAGTGGAGGACGTACCTGAGCTTGTTCTGGCCGTTTATCTGGAGTCCCTCCATCGTGACATAGCCGGGATTCTGTACCTCCCCGTAATTTGCGACGTCGTCTGTGTTTCCGGGTGTAAGGTAGACCGGAGCGTCGGTGAGAAGGGGCTGGGAACTGTCTATGAGATATATCATTGAATTTGAATCGTCATCGACCATAAGGGATCCCGGAACGGGTATCCTTATCCTCTCCTCGCAGCCGTCCTTTGTCGTGCACGTTCTTGCGATGTCCACTATTGTCTTGTCGAGATCTAGCATGAACTTCCCGGCTGACCCGTGCTGGCTGATCGTGCTCTGTTTCTCTACCATAGGTCCGGCGAACATGTAGGAAGCCCCTATGAGGCTGACCACGAGAAAAGCGATAATAACGACAGAGATCACCGAAACCTGACCCTTAATCATAAATAATAATTGATTGAGGGTGTTTAAATGTTTGGGAGAAGCGGGCGGCATTTCACTTTTTATGGATTGTTTCCCATTTTACCCATTTTTTTTGGAATATTCCAGAAATAATATATATAAATGATTAGGAATATTCTATAAATATGGAAGAAAATATTTTCGACATAACATCGCTGGAAGAGAAGGAAACCGGCGGGAAAATCGGCAATTCCACCATGAGGGTCTTCAGGACGATATGCAGCAGATGGCCCACCAACCCGCTTGAAGTGGCGAAAGAGCACGGTGACGAGGGGAAGGTGAAGACTCTCTCCGCGAAATACCTGTACCACTTCAACAAGCTGCAGAAGGCGAACCTGATCAAGGTGAAGAAGATCGGGAACAGCTACGTTGCCTGGCCGGTTGACATGGAAAAGCTCAGGGTTGTCCACGAGATTCTCAGAATGGAAGGTGGATGATGTTCGACATCGTGAAGAAGCTGATGTTCGCCAGGGAGATAGACTTCGAGGAGGGCAGTATCAACCTTCTCGGTCATCCCATCGTGATGTGCCCTGTAGTAACGTTCGTAGAAATAAGGAAGATGCTGGAAACGGTGGATGCCACGGCCCTTCTTTACCAGGCCTCGAAAACCAGCGGGATAGACTACATGAAAAGCATAGGGAAAAAGTTCGGCATGAAGGAGCAGGACCTTCTAAAATGGGGAGTCAACACGATAAGCCTGGCCGGGTGGGGAAAGACGAAAATACTGAAGCTCGATCCCGAGGAAAAGATTTCGATAACCGTCCTGGAGGATTCCAGCTTCGTCCGTTGCTACGGAAAATCCAGGGAACCGGTGGATGACATATTCAGGGGGTATGCGGCAGCGACAGCGAGCATATGCTTCAAGACCGACATGGACGTGATAGAGGTAAAATGCAAGGCCATGGGTGACAGGGTCTGCGAGATAGTGGCGAAGCCTTTTGGTTCGTTTGACATGAAAGACCCTTCCGTCAGAAAGCAGCTGGAGATACAGAACAAGAGCATCGCCAAAATGTTAGAAAATAAACAGGCTATTTCTTCTTCAAAAGAGAGACAGTGACCTCAAAAATTATCTTAGCCAGAGATACGGGTATCTTTGCGAAAATTAGCCTGTCGTAGCTTACCCTGGATGCGATCACGTCCGCGAGTATATCCCTCATGGTATCGCTCCTTTTCCCGATCTCTATCGCTATGTCTATCACCTTTGGTTTGTAGAAAAAGTTCTTCAGCCTGCTCCCCCAGTACATGTCCCCTCCGTATTCCTTTCTCCAGTATCTCTCGTATTTCTTGACGTCCCCCTCCAGATACGCCTTTGCCGCCAGTTTTCCCCCCATCATTGCGTAATATATTCCTTCCCCCGTTATCGGGTTAACGTGGCCCGCGCTGTCGCCTATGAGGACCCAGTTCTTCCCGGAGGTGGGGAGATCGAAAAACCTCGGAGAGTTTGCGAGCGGGATCATGTGCGAATGGAGATCAACCTTGTCCGGCATTATTATCCTCCTTGCTGCAGGGTGGGTTCTCACGAATCTGTCAAGCGATCTCTTTATGTTCTTGGAGCCCAGGGCCGTCCCCATGCCGACCGTCACGTAGTCCAGTTTCGGGAATATCCACACGTATCCCGTCTTGACATAAGGCTCTCCCAGAAAATAGAGCTCTATGGCATCCTCGAACCTTTTTTTCATGTGGACCGTGTCGTGTGGGATGTGATAGCCCGCCGCAAGAGCGAGCTGCTTTCTCGGAATCTCCCCCATTATGGTCCTTCTCACCAAAGAAGGATAACCGTCAGCCCCTACCAGAAGGTCGCATTCATACGTTCCCTTCCCCGTCTTCACGATCCATCCGTCCTTTTCCTGGACAGAGATCACCCTTTCCTCGATGCAGACTGCCCCTGACTTCTTTGCTTTAAGGAAAAGGGAATGATCGAAATCCCTCCGCATTATCGTGACTCCGCCGAATTTCTGCGGGAGTTTCACCATGTGCCCGTGCTGGTCCTCGACGATGATCCAGTCTATAACCCTGCTGGGAACGTGTTCCGGGACCTCGAAATCATCGAAAAATCTTTTCGGTACTCCTCCCCCGCACGGCTTCTCCCTCGGGTGGGAGTCATCGAACAGAGCTACTTTGGCCCCGCTCTTAGCCAGATAGTAGGCGCACGTTGAGCCTGCCGGCCCTCCTCCGACGATAATTACATCGAATTTTTTGCCCATTGAATAAAATTTGATTTAGGAAAAATATAAACAAAGGCAGCCATAATAAATTATATATGTACCTAAAGTACCTGAGGGTCACCGTTCCTTATTACATGCCTATCGCCGTTCTCGGCCTTCTTCTTGGCGCCGTGCTGACGACCGGATCTGTTCCTGATATCAGGATACTTTACGCTGCGCTGAGCCTGTGCTTTCTCGTCGGTGGTTTCAACACATTCAACGGCGTTTACGACTACAGGATAGACAAGATAAACAAGCCGGACAGGCCGATAGCGAGCGGGAAGATGACACAAAGGGAAGGGCTCATCTATTCGATGGTCTTGTACGTCATCTCCTTCCTCCTTTCAGTGCCGGTAGGCATACACTTCATAATAATAGTCATCCTGTCCATCGTCATCACTTCCTCCTATTCCATCCCGTCCGTCTTTCTCAGGGGGAAGTTCATAATCAACACGCTCACCGGTCTGGTGTTTTACGGCATACTCTGCCCGCTGGCCGGTTGGTCTTTATACCCGCACCTCCCGGTCCCGGTTCCGCTGATATTCTTCATATTCGTTTTCGGCTCTGGCATAGCGATAACCAAGGACTTCCAGGACATCCACGGGGACAGCGTCTACAGGATAAAGACCGTCCCGACGGTAATGGGAATATCCAAGGCACTCGCCCTCATATCGTCCCTGATAGTTTTCTCGTTCGTTTACATGATTCTGGCGTATTTCGCCGGTATTGTCGATATAAAATACCTGAGCGTTTTCATATTCGTCCCGTGGGCGGTGTATGCTGTCCGCGGGCTCGACTCTAAAAACAACGACAAGGTTTATTTCATGAAGAACATGCTGCTTGCGATATCTGTCGAGCTGCTTATAATAATCGTGACTTTGATCTAGGTGAAATCATGAGGCTGACTGAAAGGATAAAGAAGGAGATACTGTTCGAACTGTTCATATTCTGGACAGGCATAACCTTTGCGTGCCTTCTTTTCTGGAACAACTATATCGTGCTGGCGTTCCTGTTCTTCCTTTCCGGTGTCACAATATACGTTCAGAAGAAAAAATACGACATATTGTTTTATTTCACGGCCGTTCTGGTCGGATCCTCTGCGGAAATAATATGCGTGAACTTCGGAGCGTGGTCATACACCAATCCCATGTTCTTGGGGGTACCGGTATGGATCGCTCTCGGGTGGGGACTCGTTCTGCTCCTGGTCAAAAGGATGAGCGAGACCTTCGTGAAGATGGAGAAGTCCGACTACAAGCTGATAGGGAGATTCCCGAGGTTCAAGAAGGGTTTCTGGACAGTGCTGCTGGTCTTCTTCCTGAGCATAATGTCGTTATCCTTCCACTGGACGAACAACACCTACGTCTTCATGATGCTGGCACTGTTAACGGTAATATCACTGTTCTTCTGGAACAGCGGTTTCGACCGACTATTCTTCATAAACGGTGCAGTGATCGGGACCCTGATGGAGATCGTCTGCATAAGGTTCGGCATATGGGCATACGCCAATCCCATGTTCCTGGGCATAACAATCTGGACACCCCTGATGTGGGGGCTGTGGATACTCATGATGAAGGGCATATGCGAAACTATAGTTAAAATAGAAAAAATAAAGATCTGACGAATTCAGAGCGAAACCTTTTTTATCGCAAGCCCCTTGTTTCCTATTTCCAGCTTGTATGCTTCCGTCCCGTGCTTCGTCCTTCTCATCTTCCTAACCATTACCGATCTGTCGGAGGCTTCCCCGAGTCCGAGGAACGTCAGTATCACTACGCCGTCAACCACGAACTCGATCACGCCATCCCTTGACAGTGCCTTGGAATCCTCGAGTATCTCTGAAGTGATTATGGAGGTTACTCCGGCTTCCTTCAGTATCCTCGTGAGCTGGTAGAACTTCTTCCTGACGGCCGCCTCGTCCTTTATGTACAGTCCCATGAGGGATATCGGGTCTATGACCACGCGCTTGGCCTTTATTGCGCTCACCGTCTCCATCAGCTTGGCTGAGACGTCTGCAACCTCGAACGGGTTCTGGTACACTATCTTAAGCTTCTTGCTCTTCTCATACTTTTCCAGATCCCATCCGTAGACCTTCATGTCGTCCTTTATGTCCTCGGGGTCTTCCTCCATCGAGAGGTAGACGCCCGGCTCCCCCTTCTGAAGACCGTCCAGAAGGAACTGGCAGCAGAATGTTGTTTTTCCTGTCCCGGTCCCTCCGGTGATCAGCGTGGTGGAACCCTTGACGAATCCTCCGGAAATCAGCTTGTCAAGCCCGGGAATTCCTGATGTGACTCTTTCGATCATAATATTAATTTGTACTGTTTCCTTATATTGTTTTCAGAAATTATTTTTTTCTCTCAATGAGATAGTCCGCGAACTGGTCAAGTATATTCTTCAGCTCTTCGGGGAGGTCGGATATTATCTCCTTCGCCTCGCTGACGAGGCTTCTTGCCTTCTCCGCCGCATAATCCATCGAGTCGTGCCTCTCGAAAAGCTCCTTCACCCACAAAACGTCCTCTTTGGAGGTTTGTTCCCTCGGCTTGTTAAGAATCCGTATAAGGTTGTTGCGCTCATCGAGCGAGCATCTGTCGTAGCAGTTGACCGCCATCAGCGTGCGCTTTCCCTCCTTTATGTCGCAACCGATTTCGTCCCGTCCCTTACCCTCCGTAAGGTCGAGAAGGTCGTCGGCTATCTGGAAGGCCGGCCCTGCCCTGAGTCCGAACTCCCTGACCTTTTTGATGACGTCGTCCTTCGCCCCAGCCACTATGCACCCGCCTATTATGGGGTGCATGAAATAGTAGGCCGTCTTGCCCTCGATGGACTGGAAGTAGTCCCTTTCTGTCGGGCTGTCGTTCCTTCGCAGGTTCATGTCCATGGTCTGGCCTTCAGCTGTCCTGGAGCAAGTGAAAATGGTTTCCTCTATGAGCCGGATAACCGTACTCTCGTTCACACCTCTTTTAAGGCTTGAAAAAATGAGTGCATACACCTTTTCAGACATGTAGTCGCCGATATTTATGCCGTGGTCTTTTCCGAATCTTTTCCAAACGGCAGGCTGTCCCCTGCGAATCTCGTCACCGTCCTCTATGTCGTCGTGAACGAGGAACCAGTTGTGCATTATCTCGCAGGAAGCCGCGAACGGCAGAACCTTATCGGTCTTTCCGCCCATCGCCTCGCACGCCATTATGGCCAGGACCGGGCGGATGCGTTTGCCTCCGGTTCCCATGTGATACCATATTGCATCGTGAAGATTGGGTATCCCCTTCCTAGGGATCACACCCTCGATTTCCTTCTCTATCAGCTTCCCCTTTTCCTTCAGCACCTTTTCGACACCATCGATCATAAGTATCTTTCCTATTTTTGTTTTATAAAATTTTAAAACCATATGTTCTTATAGCAGATTAAAGGGTGATTTAGCTGAACGTTGTCGGTTTGGAAAACATTGATTCCGGGAATCTGAGCGTGGGAAGCAAATCCATGCGGCTGTCCGAGGTGATGAGGAACCGCATTTCAGTCCCCCGAGCATTCGTCATTACGTCGGAAGCCCACCAGATGTTCCTGAATTACAACAAGCTGGGTGAAAGGCTGGACGGGATGACGAGGGATCTGGACGTGGAAAACATAAACCAGCTGATAGAAACATCCAAGTCCATAAGGGAGCTTTTCATCAGCTCAAAGATACCGGATTCCCTGGAAAGGGAGATAACCGACTCCTACAACAGGATGTTCGTAAGCATTGAAGCGAAGGAGGTCGGCGGGGCCGCACTCGACTTCATAAGGGCCGGGAGGGATCACGTAAGCGTTTCGCTTCGCCCTTCCCCGTTCGAAAGCAAGGGCTCGTCTTTTCCCGGAATACACGACCCGTTCCTCAATGTCGGCGGTGTGAGGAACCTGACGGATTACCTGAAGCTATGCTGGGCCTCTATGTATTCCCCCAAATCGCTCTATTACAGGAAGAAAAAGAACCTGGAAAATTCCAGGGTAATGGGCGTAATGGTCCAGAGGATGGTCAACTGCGAAAAATCCGGTAACGTGTCCTTCCTCAACAACCGGATAATCATCGAAGGTTCGTGGGGTCTTGGAACCTCCCTTTCCGAGGGGAACGTTTCGCCGGACAGGTACGTGCTGGACCCGGCCGAGGGAATGGTTACGGAGAAGATGATAGGGAAAAAGCTGTACATGTACACCAGAGACCCGGTATCCGGGAAGACGAAAAAAGAACCGGTGCTGAAGGACCGCGTCTCGTCCCAGCTCCTGGACGAGGAGGAGATAAGGAAGATATTCCACACGTTCAGGAGGGTGCACGAGATATTCGGCAACCAGATATCGATGGACTGGGGAATGGAAAGGGGTAAAGTCCATGTGTTTCAGATAAGGCCAATATCATGGGAGCATCATGATGATGAGGTGGACGGCGAAATAAAGGGGTACGGCGTCTCTCCCGGGGAAGCGAACGGCGTATCCAGGATGCTGGAAAACCTGAACGACTTCGATTCGGTTAGCAGCGAGGACATAATCATCACAAAATCAATGAACTCAGATCTTTCGTTGCTGATGGGAAGGGTCGGCGGGATCGTATCCGAGTTCGGGGGGCTGGGCTCCAACGTTTCGTTCGTCTCCAGGGAGTTCGGAGTTCCCTGCACGGCCGGCATAGACATGAACTCGATAGAGCGGGGCAGGAGGATCATACTCAACGGCTCCAGCGGGACGGTTTCATTCCCTTCCGAGAGCGGTGTGCCTGATTCCGGCACGGAGGGCTACGAAATCGTTGAGAGCGGTGCACCTACGGCGACGGAAATATTCATGAACCTGGACTTCAGGAAGGACTTCGATCTGGACAGGGAATTCGACGGGGTCGCCTTGGAAGCGTCCGGTCTTTTCGGGGACAACAACCCGCTTCTCCTTCTGAGAAACAACCCGGAAGAGTTCGATGGCACGCTGGAAAGGATAGAATCCGTGGCCGGGAAGGTCTTTCCAAAGATGGTTTGGTACAGGCTGCTCTCCCCCGGAGGGGAGGACGAGCGGAATCCCATGCTGGGCTGCAGGGGCATACGGAGGGTCCTGGAAAACCGGGAGCTCTTCAGGAGGGAGATAGAGTTCGTCAAAAAAGCGCATGAAAACGGCAGCAAGAACATCGGAATCCTTCTGCCGTTCGTCAGCAGCATCCGGGAGCTGAGGATCATGAAAGACGTCATACCATCGTACATAAAGATAGGCATCGAAGTTTCGGTCCCGTCCGCGGCATTGGAAATGGAAAGCTTCGTGAACGAAGGCGTTGATTTCGTCATGATCAACCTTCCCGAGCTATCGAAGATCACGCTGGGGATCGATCCGGAAAACCCGAGAGTGTCCTCCCTTTATTCAGAAAGCAGCAGGGCCGTCATGAGGCTGATAGAAATGATAACCGATGCGTGCAGGGGGCAGGCCGACGTCTCGGTGAGGATAGGCAATTACGACCAGCGTCTCGTCGAAAGGCTCGTTAATTCCGGCGTGAATTCCATCTCCTTGGACCCAGAATTCGTGGACGCCGGGAAGAACGAAGTGTCGCGGCTCGAAAGGAAATTCCTCATAGAAAGGTTCAGAACAAGGGATTCTAATCCTTCTTCTTCTTTCCCCTGAAAATGGCCTTGAATGGCGATAAAATCAGCCTGACAACCTTCCATCCTCCCCTGACCACGGAATAAACCAGGAACAGTCCTATCCCCGTGACTGCGAACCAGATTATGTTGTAGAGGGTGATGGGAATTTCGGTCCCCAGGAAGTAGTTGGCGAAAACCGGGAACAGCGCCGCCAGCAATCCTATTATCGCCGCCTTCGCCAGCATCTTTACGATCTTGTAGGCGAGGAATATGAAAACTACCATTATCGCCAGCAGCGCCAGGATGAACGGGTCACCGAGAATCTCGAGAACCATATTAATAATTTCCCGGAATAATTAAATAATGGATCTCGAAACCAGCCTGAAGGAGGAGACGGAAAAGTGGCTTTTCAAAGTAAAGGAAGAAGTCGCTTCCGTCAGGCTCCTCGACCAGAAGAGGAAGGACATTCTTACGAATATAAACGCCTACGTCAAGGATTCCGAATACTTCCTCGCGAAGAACGACCTCATCCGCGCATTCGAGGCCGTGATCTGGGCATGGGCGATCCTCGAGAACTCGAGGGAATTCGGGGCATTGGGATAGCAGTCATTTCATTTTGATTTTTTAAGATATTTCAGAATCTCATCCGAAAATTCCCTGAAATCGCTCAGCTTGTTTTTCAGCAAATCAAAAATCGTCCTGTCGTCCGTATGGCCGTACCTGTGGACCAGCACGTTCCTGAACGCCCTCATCTTCTTCAGTTTATCAGAAACCTTCCTTGAAATGATTTTATTTTTTTCAAGCTTTTCGAAAATGTCAACCTCGCTGTCTGGGAGCCCCATCTTCATCCCGACAACAACCATGTTGCAGATGTCTATCACGCACTCAACGGAGATGTGGAGAAGCCTTTCGCATGCCCTTTTCTTTTCTATAGACCTCTCGTAACTTTCGTAATTATCCGGGATTATCCCTTTCAACTCGCCTGAATACCCTTCCATCTCGTCAATCTTTGCAAGAATCCTTTCCTTATCTAGCATGGGCAACAGCTCCCAGATATTCGTAATAATATTTCTTGAATTCCTCGAATTCCTTTATCGTGCTGAAGGCGATATCATACAGCATTTCATCGTTTTTGCTGAGCAGCACTTTCCCCTCCCTGAGGACCCTCGTTTTAATAAAAACGGGAAGCGTTTGGAAAAGGCTTATGTCCAGCTTATCGCTCTTAGCAATGCCTGTATATTTTAATTCTGTCCGGAAAAGGGACTCTCTATCCATTCTTCCTCGTTTAAGAACCAGACATACGTCAACATCAGAATCCTTTCTGGTCCCCCCCCTGACGCGGCTTCCAAACATGATAACGGCTATAACATTCTCATCCCTTCTCGCTTCCTCCATGAATTCCCTTCCAGGCATTTCCGAATTTTTCATGTCTTTCATGCTATCTTTTTTGGTCCGTGTATTTAAAAATCAGTCTTTACCGGAAAGAATGATCCGGCTATGGGCGATCCTCGAGAACTCGAGGGAATTCGGGGCCATAAAGTAGATTTTACTTGTTAACTAAGCTGTAAGGCGCTGACGGGGGGATTCCTGAAAACACTACTTCAAACTGGATTCGGTTATTTGCATTCCAGTCCGTTACCGAGCATCCCTGCAGATAACCGGCCTGGCCAAGTGTGGCACTCATAGAAGCGGTATCCTGGCAGCTGGAATAACCGCTGTTATAGTTCTGGTACGGGTTGCTGCCTGCCTGGTAGTAAGGATTCTGGGCGCTGCTCCCGCCGCACGAAGCGCAACTGCCCTGGGTAACCATCATAATCCGGCCACATTCTACAAAAATGCCGTTTCCCCTGTCGATCTTTACCTGTATGTACGGATTGCTGTAACTCTGCCCCACAAGGCTGCATACGTTAGTCCATTTAAACTGGATTGGGCTGCTGTATTTTACGGTTACGCTGCCTGAACTTCCGGTATTGCTGAGGAGCTCATTCCCGCCCTGCTTAATCGTCAGGCTGGGCTTCCCGAATGAATCTTGAGCGGCGTTTTTTATCTCCCAGCCAAGCGCCATGGCGTCGCCCATTATGTTGTAGAAACGGCTGAAGCACTGCTGCATCTGGGTCATCATTCTCGACGCTTCGCCGACCTGTGCCATGCTCTGCTGGTAGTCGGTCCCTCCGTATGCTCCGCTCTGCCTCGGCTGGGCCATCTTCATACATAATTGCAACTCAAGGAACTGCATGTATATCTTTAATGCAAGCATGATGATCTGCGGGAATTTCATTATGAACCTGCATACGGCCGTCGGACCCGCCGCGATTCCCCCGCCAATATCCCTGGCCGTTTCACCAGCCTTCTCGGCGCCGGGAATGAGAACCACGAGCTCCGCCAGAAGCCTCGGGAGCAGGCATACTCCAAGACCCCAGACGAGGCCCTGCTGCATGGCGGCCTTATACTTGCTCTCCTCCTCGTCCTTGTCGAACCAGTCGTAAAATCCTCCGGCCCCCCCTGTCGCAATTCCTCTGCCGTCATCATCAGACTGGGAAGCAATCGCATCAATGATGAATATCACCAGGAATATGATAAGCGCGACAACGATAAGAATACCAATACCTTCTATGATGTTCCCGACCGTTGTGTCCCAGAATGACTTCTTAAATTCCGGTGGTTTAATATCATCACCGAAGTCAAGATCGACAGCTTTTATAACTTCATCTTCTGGAAGAATTTCATCTTCTGAAGCGATGGGAGGTTCGTAACGGCATTCATCATAACATGCGCCTTCTGAATCATATTTACCGCCTTCCTTTTCAACACATTTCCAATCAGGTTCTTCGCTGCAGTCCCATTTCGTTCCTCCGCCTCCGGTTCCTCCAGCCACAGCGCAATAGCATGTTGATCCGCTTCCATAGCATTTCTCGCATGTTACCCCTATTCCCTCTGATTTTTTGTGGTATGTGTATGTTTCTCCACCGGCTTGAATTTCATAACCTTCCATGTTGGATGACCAGCACATTGCCTTGTAATACCCTCCACTGAGAGGTTCATTCACCAAACTCCCGCAGGCTGTAGAGCATGCGGTAGCCCATTCAGCTCCAGCGTTTGGCTGATCGCAAGTTGTCGCAAATCCAACTCCTTCAGTCTCCGGCATGTAGTCGTTCTCGTTGTAAGGGATTCCTATTGATTCGGCTTCCTGTTGTGTGATTGGTGCTGTTACGCCGGGCATGGGCGTTTGTCCTGAAGGGGTATTAATAGGACTGTCTACAATTGTCCCTGTTCCTTGTCCGCCCGGTGTGCGGTCCGGCGGGTCAATTACCTTGTCCCAGAAGAAATCCGTCCCCAGGCAGACCGTGCAGAACGCGGCTATCCTGATCAGCCAAAGGAAGATGTCCTCCATCGCCTTGTACATCTTTTCCGCTTCCTTCTGCTGGGCGAACATGGACCTCAGGTTGTCGTCCAGCTCCGGCTGGACCGTAAGGGAGCCCAGGCCGACCGACCTGGTCTCGTAAACGAGGTTGTTGGCGTACTTGTAGTAGACGGTAAGATTCGACTGGCCGAGCTGGACGTCGGCGAACGTCTGGTCCGGGTCTTGGGTGACCTCCTCAGCCAGCGTTATCGAGGCGGGTATCCTGAATGAACATAAATATCTGGACTGGGACGGGGAACGCTGTGTGCTTATCTCCTGGCATCTCGGGCTGTAGACGGTGACCGCGGTTCCGGTCATGTCGATTGTTGAATCATAAACCGTGAGATCGGAGATGTCGCCGGTTCCCCTGTTCTTGATCGTGACGGTAGCATTGAACATGGAATACTCCATGCCGCACGTCCCTCTTGGCGAGTTGACGTGGCATTTGAAGACGGAAGGGATTATCTCGCTGCTCTTAACCAGCTCTATGTCGAAATTGTCGGTCCCCTTCCTGACGTAGACGCTGAAGCTACCCTTCGCCATCTTCCCGTTGGAGGGGTTGGTCGCGACAAGCTCTATGGTACCGGTCCCGTCGGCGCACCTCTGGAAGAACGAGGCGTCGATGTAGAAGGAGCACTGGTACTGCTCCTCCCTGTGGGCGCCAACGACGGCGGAGCTCTTGAACTCGCAGTACGTCGAGTTGTCGGAAGGTGAATAGCCTCTTCCCTGGGTGAGCTTCCCGGAAGTGTCGTAGGCGTTGAAGTTGAAGGACCACGTGATCGCGTCATCGGTGGTCGGGTGGAGCAGGTCGGCATTATAGACTGTGATCGTGTTTCCCGCGTCGCCGAGTGTTATAGTGTTCATCTCGAGGCAGTTCACGTTGAAATCATAAACCCCGTTCTCGTTGATCTTATCGTCATTGAATTCGATGTAAGGCGCGAGCGGGGGGGCTTCGACCCTGTAATAATAGGTATCCACTTTCGTGCTCACCGGAGTTTCGTCAGGAAGCTTCACGTTGAACTTTATGTCGAGCGGGTAATTCCTCACCTCGCCGTCCACCAGCTCCCCCTGGCCGCATGCGACCGCCTCCAGGAACCTGTCGGGCGGTATGGTACAGGTTATGGATGAGCCCTGTGAGGTGCAGTAGCGGGCAGTCCCCGATATGGTTTGGCTGTTGAATTTGATCTCCTCGCTGACTATTGTCGGGTTCTGGTTGGTCGCCGTCGTGGCGCGCATGTTTATGGTCACCTGGGCAGGATTGGAAGACGGGTGATCAGGGCAGTAGACGCTCGCCGGCGTGACCGACTGTATCGTGATTTCGACGGGCGAATAGTCGACGTCAACCGTAAGGGTTTCCGAAAGGTCGTGACTGTTCGTCCCGTCGGACGCGAGAAGCTTGAAGGTCTGCTGGTTTTCCCCCGAGGCGGTGGACGGTATGTTCACCTTTACCGGACACTTGAAATAATTCGCCTGCAGGTGCTCGCAGGTCCCGGACGCGATCCAGCCGGAAGGCTTTACCGTGACCGTGGAAAGGCCGAGCTCGTCGAAGTTCTCGGTCTTCACGAAGATTTCAGTGTCCGTCGTGTTGCCGGCGTCCCCTTCTATCCTCTCCGGGATTATCTCGAGTATGTTTGGCTGCGGACCTGCGGTCGGCTCGATGACGTTGACCTGGTAAAGCTCGGACACCATGTCC
The DNA here is from genome assembly GCA_016932215.1 of Candidatus Aenigmatarchaeota archaeon. GTDB lineage: Archaea > Aenigmatarchaeota > Aenigmatarchaeia > QMZP01 > QMZT01 > JAFGDH01. The sequence continues at coordinate 53,167 of JAFGDH010000010.1, forward strand.
GTGCCGGTAACCCTGGCAACGACCGGGAAGTTCGCATTCGCATAATCGGAAGGTATCTGGAAGGACGCGGAACAGGTGTAGAAGTCCTTGTCAGCGCTCCCGGAGTCCTGGTCCTTGGAACAGCTAAGGGTCTCCTCGGCGTTGTCCATGTACGCGAACTTGAAGGAGGGCGTGGACGAGATGTATGAAGGGTACCTTATGTATGAAACGATCGTTCCGCTGGTAGTGGTTCCCTTTGTCATGGGATCAGGCTGTATGTATAGTATGTGGAAGCTTGGTTTGGGAAGGTCCACGTAAGCATCATAGAAATTCGAAACCAATCCGGTAGTGATGGAAGGATAGGTGAATTTAAGGTTCATCGTGACCTTTTCCTTCTTTATCTGGCACATGTCGCTGGCCGGTATGGTGCATGTGTAGATGTAATCGGATTTGGTGCACGTCAGCGTCTTGTAAGACCCGCCGTCCGTCGCATACTCGTATTTCGTCGGTGTGCCCGCTATGTTGGACGTTGTCGCCGTCAGCGTGAGCGAGGTGTCGGCTATGCAGTCCAGCCTCTTCGCATGTGTAAGGGCGAGAGACGGTCCCGGCGGGGGAGAACGGACCTCTACGAATGTGTTGGCCTGCAGGGTTCTCGGGTTGCCGCTGCCGTCGAAGGCGTTGAGCCTGAACTGGACCGGATAGACGCCGGGATTCTGGGCTTCCGGTATGTCCATCGTAATAGAACATTCGTAGTGGTTCACGTCAGGGAATATCTCCTTTGCCGTGCAGGAAGGGGATCCCCACGGGCTGTCAAGGTATTTGTACTGGAAGCCCGAGGTCTGGTAGGTTATCGAGTCCGGATAATTTACGTGGAGGTTGACCGTAACCGAATCGGAGTCACCGGCCGTGAACAGCTGGTTCGAGATATGATCGATCGCTATGCTGGGAGGGGGGAAAGTAACGTGGAGGTTGACCTTGCTTGTGTTCACGGATGTCTGGTCGAAGGTGAACCTGAAATAAAGATCAAGGTCCCCGCTCATCATGTCGCATATGTTGCTCTCTGTTATCCTGCAGCGATACGCGTTACCGACAGGAGCGTCGCAGGAAAGGGACTTGTAAGTGGTCCCGTCCAGCGTATACTCCTTGGTTGGGGACGAGGAGGTCGGGTTCTGGACTATTATCGTGGCGGAGAGCTGGGTGTCTATCCCGCAGTCGAACGGATTCGGGCTGAGATCGGAAAGTATTATGGATGACGGGGGCTTCTTGACCGTTACCGGGAAGCCCGCGAAAACGGTCGTCGCGTCGTCATAGGTGAAGTGGACGGTTACCGTGGATGTCCCGGGCGCGTCGCATACAGGGAAGTTGTCAACAGGTATCTCGCATTCGTATTCGTACGTTCCGGTTATGAGGCACGTCATGCGGTTCTCGGAAGGGCTGACGTCGTCAACGTCATAATAGAATGATTTGTAATAGCATTCGTTCTGGCCGCAGTTGATGTATGAGGAATTCTCAACGTGGACCTTAACAGTTATTACGTCGTCGCTCTCGCAGGTAACTATCTGCGGGTCGAAGGAATCGATCACCAGTTTCGCGCCGCCAGCTCCGGGCTCGCCGTCCGCCGGGGGAAGCTCGCCGGTGGAGTAGAAAACCACAGGGTTCGATGTCTTCGCTCCGCTGCCGTAGACGAAGCTCCACTGCTTGGAATAGGAAGCGAATGCGTTCCCGGAATCGATGTTGGTCGAGAACAGCGGATCACCGGTCCCGGATGGATCGATGTCGGCCGTGTTCCCCATCAGCTCGTAAAGCTTGTCCACCGTGGAAGACGACACCAAAGCGAAAACGCTCTTGTTCACGTAGTTGGATGGTATCCTCTCGTAGCTTTCGATGTAGTTCTTGACCGCGGCCGGGTTCACGCCGGGATTGAGGTAAAGGTTCAGCCGTTCCACGTCGAAGTTGTCATGCCTGAAGTTCTCAGGACCGAGACCCGATCCGGACTTCTCGACGTGGTCCCAGCTGCCTGTCCAGTATGTCTTCCCAGCCACGTCCAGTTTGATTATTATCATGAAATTTGCCATCCCGGATGTCGAGACATCCGACCACTTCAGCTCTTCTTCATACTGCGGGATGTACCCGGTCGGGCTGGTCCCTATGTGCGGAGGATCCCCCCTCAGGACACACTGTACCGGATTATAATCCCTGCACACGTAAAAATAAACCTTCCTCATCTGTATGCTGTCGTTCTTGGTCTCGAGGGAAAGTGTCGTAAAATGAGCGTTTCTCGCGTAATCATACTCGAAGGTGAAGTCCTTGTTTATGAAATCGGAGAATGAAGAAAGCTCGGCAACTGCCTGGTCGCTGTCCCCGAATATGTTTATCTGGAACGCGCTGACGAACGTAAGGGATAGCATCAAATATGAGGCTACGACTGCAAATATCTGCAGCACCAGCATTTC
>JAFGDH010000011.1 GCA_016932215.1 Candidatus Aenigmatarchaeota archaeon
AAAGCTTTATAAACCCTTGAATGCATTAAGGGTACAATAAGGCATTGGAAAAGACTCGTTCTAGTCAGTTCGAAATCAACGAAACAGACGTAAACAAACGATTTCTTTTTAAGACCAAGAATCATACTTAGGTTATTAAGGTGCCTATTTTCGGAAGACAACAATGTTACAATATGTAAGTTGTCTCTGATGACAAATAACAAAATATAGGTGATAAAATATGGAAATAAACAAAAAAATAATAGTGCCGGACACGTCTGTTCTGATAAACAGAAAGCTGTCCGAGCTGATAAAAAGCAAGGAACTCGATGGTTCCAGAATAATAATACCCAGGTTCGTCATAGACGAGCTCCAGGCCCAGGCATCCAGGGGTAAGGACGTTGGATTCAGGGGGCTGGAAGAAGTAAAAAGCCTGAGGGAAAGTGCAAAGAAAAATGATATCAGCGTCTCCCTTGACGGGAGACGTCCTTCGTTGGAGGAGATAAACCTTGCAAAGAAGGGGAGGATAGACGCCCTTATAAGGGACTTCGCAGTCAAAGAGAATGCTACATTACTCACTTCTGATTATGTACAGGCGCTTGTAGGAGAGGCCGAGGGCATATCTGTATGGTACATACCGTCGGATGTTTCGGAAGATCCTGTGAGAATCGAAAACTTCTTCGACAAGGACACCCAATCAGTCCACCTGAAAGTGGGCGTGAGGCCGTATGCCAAGAAAGGCAAGCCCGGTCAGGTGAAGCTGGTTCATCTTTCCGATAAAAAGATAGAGGAAGATGATCTTAACGGGATGGTATACGAAATCCTGGCCAAGACCCACAAAGACCCGAATTCGTTCATCGAGATCGGGAGGAAGTCAGCGATGGTTGTCCAGATGGGTCCTTACAGGATAGCGATAACACGTCCGCCATTTTCGAGCGCTCAGGAGGTTACGGCCGTAAGGCCAATAGTGAAGCTTGACCTTAAGGACTACAAACTTCACGAAGAACTTGAAGAAATGATAATAAGCGGAACCAAAGGTGTTCTCATAGCAGGACCCCCCGGTTCAGGCAAATCTACCTTCGCGGCAAGCGTGGCGGAGTTCCTGTCCAATCACGGTAAGATAGTCAAGACGTTCGAGCAGCCGAGGGACCTGCAGGTAGGACCGGAGATAACCCAGTACGCTCCCCTGGAGGACGACTGGGAGAAGACTTCTGAGCTTCTGCTTCTGGTCAGGCCGGACTACACGATATTCGATGAAATACGAAAGAACAAGGACTTCAAGGTCTTTGCCGACATGAGGCTCGCCGGAGTGGGGATGATAGGAGTCGTCCACTCGACCGAGCCGGTTTCAGCCATACAAAGGTTCATAGGAAGGCTGGAACTGGGTATAATACCCCACGTGCTGAATAACGTGATATTCATCAAAAATGGTAACATAGAGAAAACGTATTCGGTGTCGATGCTGGTCAGGGTCCCGAGCGGAATGAAGGACGATGATCTTGCAAGACCGGTAGTTGAGATTCGGGATTTCGAATCCAAGAAACTCGAATACGAGATTTATACGTTCGGAGAGGAGAACGTCGTAATACCGGTTTCCGAGGAGGCGCAGAGCCCGCTCAAGAAGATAGTCACGGAGGCGATCAGGCAGAAGCTTTCCCACTGGGACTCATCGATGGAGGTGGACGTCCTTTCGGACAACAGGGTGGCTATAAAGGTTAGCAAGGACGTCATCCCGAGGATAATCGGGAAGCAGGGAAAGACCATAGAGGAGATCGAGAAGAGGCTCGGCATAAAGGTCTCCGTGGAGCCGAGGGAAAGGACGCTGAAGAACGAGATAAACTATCGCTGCAACGAATCAGGCGCCTTCTTCAACATAAGGGTTGACAGGAGGCTTTCCAATACAAGCGTGGACCTTTACGACAGGAGCGATTTCCTGTTCACGGTAAACGTCGGGAAGTCCGGTGAATTGCGGGTCAAGAAGCGCTCGGAACACGGTCACATGGTCCTTAAGGCCCTTGCAAAGAAAACGCTCAGAATCATGGGGTAAAACCCCTATTTTTTATTTTCCCCTATTTCCTTTATCATTCTTTTGATCTCTTCCAGGTCTTTCTGCATATCCTCTATCTCCAGTTCGGCCTTTTTGTTCACACGGAAGTCGATTTCGGCCTTGCACCTGTCCCTGAGTTCCTGCCTGTTCTGGCTCATCAGTATTATCGGTGCCTGGACCGCGGCAAGGCACGATAATGTCAGGTTCAGAATTATGAATGGCCAGGGATCCCACTGGTATAAGAACCCGAAAACGTTCCCGGTTATCCATATAGTTATGTATACTGCCAGAAGAATTATGAATGTCCAGCTTCCCACCCATTTGGTCATCCAGTCCGCGGACTTCTGCCCTAACGTCTTTGGCTTCCTGATTATCTGAGCTATGACCTTAGCTTCTTCCTCCTGCTTCTCCTTGAGCTTTTCTATCTTTTCCTTGGGAAGTTTTTTGTTGTTCATATCATTCAACCAGCTTCATGCTTATAGTTATTATCCTGTCCGCGGTTTCTTCCGCCCTGTCGGCCACTGACATGATCCTGTACACTAGCTCCCATATCATGAAAGAATCAGTTCCCTCTTTCTTGAATATTTCCTTCCCTATCTTGGTGGTCATGTCCCTTACGATTTCCCTTTGCGATTCCACTTCCTGTGTTGCGTTGATTATTTCCTTTGATTTCGGACCGAGATGGTCCAGTATCTCCTTGAGCTTCTCCACCGTGTCCAGGCTCTTCTCTGAGAGCTCGACAAGCATCACCCCTATGTTCTTGGGGACCTTGATCTTCTTGAAGGATATCCAGAACGAAGCCTTTTCCGCCTGATCGGCTATGTTGTCTATGGATTCGGCGAGATTGAAGTAATCCTCCCTTGAGAATGGAAGGAACCCTTCGGCGTAAAGTAACCTCTGGAGCAGTCTTCTGGTATCGTCGGCCTTCTGCTCGAATTTGGAGCATGCGCCCACTTCCCTGTCCACCCTCGGCCACTCCTCCTTGACGAAGGCGTTTACGGCATGGTCGAGAGAAACGACGGACTTGTGGACGTTGTCCGTTATCTTAAGCAGACCTTCGAGTATCTCTTTTTCCTTACCCGTCGCAAAAGGAGGCATCCAGAATCTCATAACCCAACTACCCTAATTAAAATATTAGGGTGACCAATTAAAAAGTATGCTGGAGATAGCCCTGCTTTTATCCCTGATTCTGGCCTTCATAGTGGGATCTAACGACGTGATGGGATCGCTCGGGATCGCGTACGGTTCCAGGATTCTCAGCATGAAGAAGACGATCATTCTGATGGCGATTTTCGGCGTTATCGGCATTTCCTTCTTCGGCCACATGATAATCAATACCATCGGGAATGGCATAGCCGAGATAATTAACCCGCTGCCGATAGTCGTTTCGGCCATAATAATGGCAGTCGCTGTTCTCTATTTCAGGATACCGACCTCCATGACCCAGATAGTGATAGGATCGATCGCGGGCTACGCCCTGGCGGTCGAATCCACGGTTTACTGGGGCAACTTCATAGCAATCCTCGTTTCCCAGATAATATCCCCGATCATAGCGATTTTCCTGGCAGGATACATGTACCTGATATACTCAAAATACGTGACCTCGCGCAGGATGGAGATCGAGATCCGCCTTAAAATAAAGAAGCTAATCACATATCTCCAGATAGTAGTCGGGTGCCTGATGGCGATAGCCCTGGGCGCGATGGAGGTGGGCGTGGTTATGGGATTCAACCTTGGCATAGAGAACCTCATGATACTCGAGACCCTCGGAGCCGTGGGGATAGTTCTCGGGATATCGGTATGGGGCAGGAAGATCATGCGCCACGTTTCAAGGGGTTTCGTTTCGCTCACCCCTGAGAAGGGGTTTGTTGCACAGCTGGCGGGCCTGATCACCGTGCTCTGCTTCTTCGCCCAGTCAATCCCGGTTTCCCCTACCGCCGTTATCATGGGATCGATAATAGGGATAGGAAGGGTCACCGGGAAGATGAACAGGAACATATTCTTCGACATACTGGTTCTGTGGGTCTTTGTCGTTCCCTTCTCGATGATGATCAGCTTCCTCGTGGCCACTATCATGTGATCAGCTTAAAAAAGTTGCATACAATTTCTATAATCCAGTAAGGTGTTCGTATGGTATTTTCGATAATAAAAAGGCCGCCGAAGAAGGAAATCACAACCGTCACGCTGGACGTTGACAACACGATGCACCCGTTTAACGGTCTCATGTACGGTGCAATAACAGATGCCGCAAGGGAAATTTCAGAAGAACCAAGAATAAAAAAACAGAAAAAATTTGATTCCAGGGAAGTTTTAAGACAAATGAAGAACGTCATGAGGGAAAACCTGTATCTGGAGCATCCTGGCTATCCCAGAAACCGGAAGAACTACGGCGTTATGGTCGGAAGAATAATGACCGAGGCCGATATGATTTTTGACAAACTGGGCATAAAATGCGATCCCCTTGATTTTGCCAGACTGATTGAAGGAAAATTCAACGTGTCACTGCACAACTTTTACAGAGAAGACCAGCAAAGCCTCGGGCTGGCTGAAGCGATCAGATACCTCCAGAACGAGGGAATGACAGTGGGAACAATAAGCAATTCCCCCATGGATATGATGGATTTCTATCGCGGTCTGTGGGTAGAAAGGGGAATAGAAATCGACCCGAAACATGTAACGGTTTCCGAAGAGACCGGGTTGAGGAAACCGAAAAACGGGATATTCTTTTATGCTGCCGGGAAGATGCGCAGCTCCGTGCCGAACATCTGCCATTTCGGGGACAATTCTGAACATGACATCGAAGGCCCGAGGGAAGCCGGATACGGCGACCAGGTTCTCGTCACGGGTTACTCTGTCCCTCCGCACGATTTCGAGGGAAAGGCAATAGACTTCCTGAACGTTGGCAACGTAGAAAGAATACGGAAGAAATACTGGAAATGATCTAACTCATCCCCATCCCGAACTGTTTCGCCAGTTTCGCGAAAGGACCCCTCTTGAAGGCCTTCCCGCCTTTCGTCATCTTTAATATCTTCTTGATCTGCTTATACTGCTTCAGAAGATCTCTCACATCTTCCGGCTTTGTTCCGGAACCCCTGGCTATACGTGAAATGCGGCTCTGGGTGATTTCCTCAGGATCCTCCTTCTCCTTGGGCGTCATACTGTTGATCACGAACTTCCAACGCTTCATCTTGTCTTCCTGTATGTCCATGAAGTTCTCCGGAAGCTTCTTCATCATCCCCCCTGCCGAAAGGCCGGGTATCATGTCCATTACCTTCCCCAGGGAACCCATCTTCTGGAGCGATCCTATCTGGTCATAAAACTCGTTTAAAGTGAACTTCCCTTCCATTATGTTCTTCGCGGATTTCTCGATGCCTGCTTCCTTCGCCTTCTCAAGAAGGCCGTGTATGTCTCCGTGGCCGATGAGCCTCCCGACGAACCTCTTCGGGTCGTATTCCTCGAGGTTGTCCACCCTTTCCCCGACGCCTATGAACTTGATCGTACTCCCGGAAACAGATGAAGCAGCGAGAGCGCCGCCACCCTTGGCCGTCCCGTCCAGCTTGGTTATTATTACACCTGTGATCCCGACCAGCTTGTTGAACTCCTCGGCCTGCTTCCT
>JAFGDH010000001.1 GCA_016932215.1 Candidatus Aenigmatarchaeota archaeon
ATTGGTAATCCCTCAAACCAACCCTCCATTGGGCAGTTCTCGAACATAGCTTCCCGTCCGTGGTCCATGGCGTGTTTTAACAGATCAGGAAATACTTTCCCGTATTCTATCAGACTTTCATCCACCGTTTTGGTCTGGTTCCTGCCCGGGAATATGCCTATGTGCTTGACACCCAGTTTCTCCGCCGCCAAAACGAGATTCTTAAAGTGGCTATGGAAGTATTCTCTTTGTGATGGATCAGCGGTTAGCATGTTCTCGTAGAATGCCAGTGAAGATATTCCATTCATGCCGAATTTCAGGATTGTTGAATTGATATCGTCTGCCATCATTTGCGTGAAATTCTTCGCATCCCCCAGATGGTTTGCTATGTATGCCGCTTCGCCTTCTCCTCTACTGGTTTCTTCCGGCCATGCCGCTAATTCCAGATATTCGAATTCGTTTTCCCCTCCGAACTTGGCAACCTCTGCCAAACTATGGTCTGCCAGGGGTACTGTCAAAAAACCGATAGGTACAACCTTCTTTTCACTCCCCATAATCAACCCTCCTAAAAATTTAAAACAAATATATGTAACTGTTTGTGAAAATAATTATAAATGGAAAGTGTTCCATACAAGTAGAGTTCATTTTTTCATCACCGAAAATAAATCGGTAAGATTAATCTCGAAGCACGTAACAGGCACTTCGATGCCCCAGTTCTCCAGCACCTGCGGGTGGACTTCGCCTATGTATGCAATACCCTTTCCATTAACGTAAACCCTTCCTGTCCTTCCTGGTATGAATGAAGGGTGATCCTTCTCCTTTATCTCATATCTGATCCCTAGATAATCCATCAGAAAATCGAGATTTTGCTTCGCCTGTGTGAACCCGGCGTCCTTTCCCGCGAGACCCCATGCCAGCCTTGTGGGGTTAGAACTCATTGTTTCCCTTTGGCTGTCAGGTATCACGACTTCCCCTACCTCGAATATTCTTTGCGGGTATTCTTTCTTCTTGTTCCTGCTGAAGAATTCAATGAGGGATGGGATTAACCATGTCCTGAAGATACACCAGTTATCGGAAACGGGATTCTCAACCTCCACCACGTTCATGTCTTCCAGGTTCATTCTTTCGATTAGATTTTCTTTGTTGGTGAGGTAATAAGATAATATTTCCTGGGCACCCGTACCTATCATCAGATTCCTTATCACTGAAGAGAAAACGCTCGTTTCGGTCTGTGATCCTGTTGTGGGTATTTTCGGGATGGCTGGTTTTATGTTGTTGTACCCGTACCTTATTATTATGTCTTCAACAACATCGGAAGGATGCATTATGTCCTGCCTGTATGACGGGTATTCGACATCAACATTGTTGCCGGAAATATTCGCATTGAACCTGGCCCTTGAAAGAAGATTTTTTATCTCTTCCTTTTTCATGTCGAGTCCTGACCTCTTTTTTATGTAATCCAGATCAACCTTAATCCTTCCTCTTTCCATTACAGGGGTCACGATCGTTTTATCAGGGAATACAACATCCACGCTTTCGATCGTTCCTCCCCTGTCTGCCATTGCAGCAACCATTATATCGAGGGCAGGCATCTGGAATTTCATGTCGAAACCGGAACATTCTATGAACACGTCCCTGGTCTCTGAAGTGACCTTCCCCGTGTAATTGGAGTTTATTATCGGAGGAAGGGAAAGAACGTTTTTACCTGCATCTATGAAAACCGGATATTTGTCCATCCCTTCCAGCAGATGCCCGTATTCCTGCCCCTTCGGATGCTGGAGAAGTATCTGCCTAAGATCGAGTTCTTTCTCAAAATCTAGTGGAACGAATTTGATCTCTTCGGGCGGGAATGCCTTGAATGTTATGGGGGATTTTATCTTGTGCATGTCGTATATGCCCAGCGCGACCTCCTTTCGTTTTCTCCCGAACGTCTCGCATACCTTCTCCTGTAGCTGGATCATTTGCATAAGGGTTTCTTCGTCTATGTTCAGGTTTCTTACGACGGCGCAGACGGTTATCGGCCTGATGTTCTTCAGGTTCCTGTCAACTATTACCTTTATCCCGGATTTTTTGATTTTGTAATCCGGTACGCCTCTTTCACTAGAAACCTCGGTCCTTATCTCCCTGGCTATGCCTTCCGTTGACCAGAGATCAGGCCTGTTGGTGTCCGCTATCTCGATCTTTACCCTGTCACCTTCCACGTTTTCTATCTCCCCTTTCACGTATTCCAGATATTTTTCAAGATCTTTCATGCTTATCTTTTTACCGATAAGCATCTGCAGGTCTTTCATTGATATTTCAATGGTCGGCATCAGAAAAACCCCCTCGACGATCTCAGATAACTCAGGTCTCTCGTGAAAAGTTCCCTGATATCCTTTATATCGAGTTTCATCATCGCGAGCCTGTCTATCCCGAAACCCCAGGCTATTACCGGTTCCTTTACACCGAGAGGTTCGCTGAGCTCCGGCCTGAATATGCCCGCGCCCGCGAGCTCCATCCATCCTATTTCCGGATGCTTTGCGGATATCTGGACAGAAGGCTCTGTGAACGGGAAGTAATCCGGCAAGAATTTCACCTTCTCTATCCCGGTCATTTCAAAAACGAATTGCTTAAGCAAACCGAGAAGATGCCTGAAATTCAGGGATTCACCGACCACGAATCCCCCGAGCTGATTAAACTCGACGCCGTGATTGCTGTCTATAACATCCGGCCTGAAGCATCTTACCAGCGAGAAATATTTTCCCGGTATCTCAACGTTCTTTGAAAGGTATCTCGGGGATATTGCAGTATCGTGAGCCCTTGCCACCAGCTGGCTGGCGGTCTTCTCGTCCCATTTGTATCCCCATCCGCTCGATCCCGTCTTCCACCCGTTTTCGTGTGCTCCTTTGACCCTTTTTACAACTTCCTCTTTGGGAAGCCTGCCGTACCTGTTGTTCTTTATCTTATAGCTGGCACTCCAGTCCCTCGCCGGGTGATTTTGCGGCTGGAAAAGAGCATCGAAATTGAAAAATTCCAGTTCGATAACAGGTCCTTCCATTTCCCTGAATCCCATCTCAACCAGCTTTCTTCTGGCATTTTCAATGAACTGCACGTATGGCTGTTTCTTACCCGCGAATATTTTCGGAACGTTTATCTGAACATCATATCTTCGGAACTTTTTCCCTTTCCATGAACCATCTTTTATGATACCGGGTGTGAGCCTCTCTATCATGGATTTTGAACCCTTCACTTTCCTGAATTCTGAAATAAGTTTTTTACCTTCTACCGTACAAATCCAATATTTTAGTTTTTCCACATCCCTCTTGATGACCTTCTTTCTTTTCATCAGATTCGACACTATCGTTTTTTCTTCCCCGCCTACCGATGATACATCGAGGGGGAGTTTCGAAAGGAATGCCTCTTCCGGGAATCCCCGTTCAAGCAGTTTTCCTCTTTCCGATGTGGGTTCAATTTTATCCCCGACAACAGAAATTGCATACTTGCCTTTGAGAATGCCTATGCATTTCACCATCTCATTGTCGTCGAGACCGGTCTTTTCTTTCAATTCTTTGTAGCTAATTTCTCCCCTCAGCGCTTCCAGAAACCTTTTCTCCGGGAGTCCGGATTTGAGGTATTCCTCCCCGTTGGAATCCAGGCTTATGATTTCTCTCGAGACCGAGCTTATCTTTATCATTTTTTTGTTTTCCATCCACTGAAGGGCGCGCATGGCTTCCACTTCCTTCAGTCCGGATTTTTTCGCCAGTTCCTTAAGTTCCATTTTTTCTTCAAGAAACGGGAGTATCTTTCTCTCCAGTGGGTGGAGTGATTCGATAAGCCTCATAGTATCCATAAATCTATATAAAAGTTAACAAATTAAAAAGATTTGTGAGGGCGGATATGGACACTAACAAATATAACGAGATTTTTTATTCTGACATATTCGGTAAGAAGTCGACGAAATACTACAAAATACAGAAGAAAAAAATAGAAATAATAATGAAGATGTTCGAAACCCATCGGAACGGGAGGATTCTTGATGTTGGCTGCGGTGACGGGCTCATATCTTCCATGCTCGCCAAAAGAACCGGCGCCAAAGCATATGGTCTTGATATAAGCAAAAACTCCATAGAGAAGGCAAAAACCAGGGGGGTGGAAGCGGCGGCGGTTAACATAGACAGGGACGGAATACCTTTGCCTGAAAATTACTTTGACGGTGTTCTTTGCGGGGACATAATAGAACACATATACGATACGGAAGGTCTTATAGAGAATGTCAGGAAGGTTCTGAAACCGAATGGTTATGTCGTCATTTCGACGCCAAACATAGCTTCATGGTATAACAGGTTTTTCCTCATGATGGGACTCATGCCAACGTGGATAGAATCATCATCGAAGACATTCACCGGCAATCCCTTCATAAAGGAGGGGGTTGGTCATATACATGCCTTCACAAAAAGATCCCTTACGGAGCTTTTGAAGCTTAACGGCTTCAGAATAGTGGAGACCAAGGGAAGTCCCGTGATGGGTGACGGTACGAGATCAAAAACGAAGGAAATGATATGGAACACTGTTGATTCTGCCATATCAAGGGTTACTAGCTGGTCGTCAACAATAATAGTTAAGGCCAGAAAAAAATAATGACGTATAACGATATGTGTTAAAAAAGTCTCACGAAAGAAATAAATAGGATACCAGATAAAAATTATTCTGTGGTGTGGGGATGTTACTAAAGATTTTGTTCAACAGCATAACGATAAGCCTCCCGAAGAACATAATACAGTTTCTTCTCGGGGTCATTCTGTTCTGGTTTGTTATCGGTGTTCCTGATACATACATCACACTCATTGCCATGGCCGGGTTCATAATAACATACTCCTGCGTTTACCTTTTCAACGACATTTTTGATTACAAGGAAGATATGGGCGACAAGGAAAAGATGAAGTGGAAGCCCATAGCCAGCGGCCACCTTCACATCGAGCACGCAAAGGGCCTGGCGTTAGCATTCGCGTTCGTGGGCATGGTAATTTCATTTTTCGTCAATGAATGGTTTTTTGCCATCATGGTGATCATGCTTTTCCTGAACATGCTCCATTCATCCCCCCTGACCAAATTCAAGAAGGGTCTTTATAAAACTACGATAAACATGACAGCGATAGAATTCCTGAAATATTCATGCGGTTGGTTCGCGCTTACCACAAACATATCCAGATTCCCTTTCTGGCTCATACTGGCATTCTCGGTAGTTTACACGACGAGTTACATAATATACAAATTCAAATTCAAGGGCAAGGTCATAAAGGAAAACAAAAAACTGTTCTGGGGGCTTGGTATACTCGGCGTGGTATCATATCTAGTATCACTGATCCAGTATGGATTTCCCCTGACACTGATATTCCTTGTCCTGGCACCGCTGGTGATATTGATCATATTCAAATACATGAACGTCGAGGTTCACAGGATAAGCAACATGATAATGATAGAGTACCTACTTCTTCCCCTGGTTATAATATGCTTCGTTATCCTTACCGTTCCGATGGTAGGGAATGCCAACGACCAGATAGCGGACAGCCTGACAAACATATCGGACAGGATAACCGATACGATAACCGAAAACATTCCGGATACGGTGATGAGACCAATAGAAAACCTTTCGGTAGAACTGGAAAGATACGAGACACTGGAGGATATCATCAGCGAGGTAAACAAGACGATATCAAATATAACCGATCCGATCATATAATTCTGTATCTTCTGAGTGACGTCTTCAGGTGAGGTTTAATACCCGAGCATTTGCCGTCCGCCTTCGTTTTCCCTTCCCTCACCGCTTTCAGAATATCATTCCTGTTCCTGGCGGAATCTATGACAGTCCACGCGTTCCCGAATTCCTCCAGAAAATGAGCGTCGGAACTAGCTATCATCGGTATATTGTTTTTTTGCGCGAATGAGAGATTCTTTTTGTTAAAGGAAGAAAACATAGTTCTTGAGTTGAAGACCTCTACCGCATCTATGTAATTTAATATTTTCAGGGAAGAATTACCGAGACCCTTTCTGAATCTGTCGAACGGATGGGGAAGGATGATGAACCCCCCCTGTTCCCTGACGAGTTTGCATGCTTCCATGGGACTGAGTTTTTTGGGTATTTCCTTGGAAATGCCCAATGCTATTATCTCCCCACCTTTGACGCGTATCTCCTCACCCCTGAATAAAATAAGGTCCTTGTATAATTTTTTCGCCTCACTTTCAACCTCCCCGAACCCGTCGATGGTGTTGTGATCCGTTATGGCGAGTATGTCAATTCCCATCACCTTCGCCTTCAAGACAAGGTCTTTTGGTTTTATGTTGGCGTCCCTGGAGTGATACGTGTGAACGTGGAAGTCTGCCTTTAGCATAATATTATTCTTCATGGAAAACTAATAAATTAAACTAATAAATCTTATTGGATAAATCATTTACCATAAAAGGGATGTTATGAACAAATACAAGGAAATAACCGAATTTGCAGACAGGAGGGCTTTGTTTTTTCCCACGGCCGAGATACATTCGGCTTTGTCCGGGTTCTGGGATTTCGGTCCCATGGGAGCCGCCCTCAGGAGGAAGATAACGGAGCTGTGGAGAAAGGAGATTGTGAAAAAAGTTGATTCTGTCGAAATAGAAGGCTGCGTCATTCTTCCCAAACAGAATTTCGAGGCTTCCGGCCACCTTAAGAACTTTGTGGACCCGCTGGTTCAGTGCAAGAAATGTCACAAGATATTCAGGGCAGACAAGCTGATAGAGACTGAAACCGGCAAGGAGGTCCCGGAGGCGGCCGGTACAAAGGAGTTCGACGGAATAATAAAAAAAAACAACATAAAATGCCCCGCTTGCGGGAAAGAACTTGCAAATGTAAAGAAGTTCAACATGATGATAGGACTTTCAGTAGGTCCGGTCTCGAAGGAGTATAATGCTTTCCTAAGGCCTGAGACCTGCCAGAACATATTCACTTCCTTCCAGAAGATATACAAAAGCTCCAGGGTTTCACTGCCCCTTGGCATTTCCCAGATCGGTAAGGCATTCCGGAACGAGATATCACCCAGGCAGACACTCGTCCGTTTGAGGGAGCTTACACAGCTGGAGACGGAGATATTCTTCAACCCGAAGAAAATAAACGAAGTTGAAGAGTGGGACAGATACAAAAATCACATGCTGAGACTGAAATTGCTGAAAGAGAAGGATACAAAATCCTTTTCCTGTGAAGAGGCGGTGAAAAAGAAGCTGGTGTCAGGTAAACTTGTAGCATATTATCTTGCCATAACACAACAGTTCTTCGAGAAATGCGGGTTTTCCCCGGAAAACTTCCGTTTCCGTGAACTAGAAGACAAAGCCAAGGCATTCTATTCAAAGGAAACCTGGGATTTCGAGGTCAAAAGCGAGGTAGGCTGGCTGGAGCTCGTTGCCAACAACTACAGGACTGATTATGACCTAAGTTCGCATCAGAAGGTTTCCGGAGTGGACCTTTCAGTGGTGGAGGATGATGAAAAATTCATACCACATGTGTGGGAGATATCGATGGGGCTTGACAGAATATTCCTTTACGTCCTTGAAAACTCCCTCGCCACGAGGGACAACAAGCCAATATTCAAATTCCCTTATTATCTGAATCCCCTGCACGTTGTTGTTCTTCCGCTGGTCAGAAAGGACGGCCTTGACAAAAAATCAAGGGAGATATCAGAACTCCTAAAGGAAAGATTTGACGTTAAATATGACGAAAAGAGTTCCATAGGAAAGAGATACGTGATATATGACCAGTTTGGTGTTCCTCTAGCGGTAACAGTCGATTATGATACGATGAAAGAAGACACTGTTACGCTCAGGGACAGGGACACCCAGAAACAGGTCAGGATCAAAATAAATAAACTCCCGGAAGCAATTGAAAAGTTCTTCAGCGGTGAAAAAATAGAGAAACTGGGAAATATTATAAAATAAATTATTTCATTTTCTGCGTAAGCGGAAACTCGATCTTCCTAACTTGTTTTCAATTTCTCTTTCTATTTTGCCCAGGAATTTTTTCATTGCCTTGGTGGAGTCCCACTCGTAATCGTTTGCGTGAAAACTGCCTTTCCCGGTTTCTATCCTTCCGTGGACGGAGTATTTCATTCTCTCCCCGCCTTTCCTGTGCTTGGTTACGTTTATCGCCAGATAATTCACGCTTGTTTTCTTAAGAATCTTGCCAATGGAATTATTTATCATCTCGTCTATCTTCTCCTGTATGAATTTGTCCTCTTCCTGGAGCCCGCTCACGCGAATGTAAAGGGTTTCCATGGACCTGCCTATCAGCTTGAATATGTCCTTTGGGGTTATTATGCCCATGAATTTCCCGTTCTTTTCAACAACAACCGTCTGTATATTTTTCCTTTGTATGGAATTCACGATCTTTTTCACGCCTTCCTCCGGCCCCACTCGCATGAAATCCGTTTTCATGACGGAAGAGACGCTTATCCCCCTGACGCTTATCTTTTCCCCTCCTTTCTCTCCCCTGCTTAGTCTCTTTTTGGACATTACGGCTTTCAGCAAAGAGATGGAATCCACTATCCCGACCACACTGGAACCGCTGTCCAGAACCGGGATTCTGGAAAGCGAAAAATCCCTCATTATCGAGATCGCGGTGGAAAAGCTGTCATCCGTGCTTATGCAGTACGGGAAAATCATGAGATTTCTCGCTTTTTTACCGGAAAAAACATCATCCTTTATGAATTTCAGAAGAGCCTGCTTCCTTACCATGTAAACATCCTCCCCATGCTTTACAGGAACGGACTTGAGATCGCTTACGAGGACGTAGTTTATCAGGTCTGCAACGGGCGTGTCTGCGGGGAACGGGGTAATTTTATGGATGAAATTGGATATTTTCACCTTGTCCGGATTGCTTATGCTTCTTTTGGCGATTTCATCAGCGGTAACTATGCCCAGGAAGTCCCCGTTCCAGACAAAAACTTCATTCACCCCGCCCTTAATCATTCTGGAGGCTACGTGGGAAAGACTGTCGTCTGGCCTGACCTTTAATGCTGGCTCCAAAACACCCTTTAGTTCCATATTATATCATAAACCGGATTTATTTATTCTCTGAATTTCCTTTGTTATATAACCAGCTAACACGTTTCTTATCTTTTTCGATTTTATGTCCTTTATGGTTGCTAAAACTTCCTTGTTCTTGTCGAAGTCCTCGCTGAACTTTTTTCCGTGCACTTCTATTATCTCGTTTCCAAGGGTCTTGATAGCAACCTGTTTTATCCTTCCCATAAACATCACTTGTTCTCCAGAGAAGCAGGTATAACCACCTGCTTCATACTCTTATATTCATTATTATGCGAACGTATTTAAAATAATCTTATCTGGAACTGGCTCAGGAACGAGAAAATCGTGTAACCTATGGTTATCAGCAGCAGGGAATGCTTAAGCCCTGCTATTATTGAACCCTCTGCCATCTTGCCGGTCGCAAGCCCGGCGAAAAAACCCTGGACTATTATGAAATTTATGAAGGTCTGCGCGAACAATTCTGGAGGTATTTCCGCTCCCGTGGCGGACACGTCGGTTCCCGTCGTTGATGGGAGGGCGGGAAGAAGGAACGTCTGTAGTATTATCAGAATGAATATGAAAACGAAGAATATCAGGTATGACGTCACGAGCTGGCTTTGCACGGATGCTGACCTTTCCTGCTTGATTTTGTTTATTTCTATGAGAGATCTACCGATTGCACGAAGCGTGTCGGACAGTTTTCCCCCAACCTTGTAAGTTTCTATTATCGTGGAAACGCTCCTTTTTATTGGTGTTGATTTTGACTTTTCCGCGAAAAGGAGCAGCGCTTTTTCGAACGGGATACCCCAATCCACTTTAGTGGATATCTCCTTCACATAAGATGTGAGTGATCTGTAATCCCTTTTTGCCGAATGCTTAAGAGCGATTGGAAGAGTCATGCCGCTGTCTATCGATTCCGTGAGGTCGGTTACGAAAAGGATGAACTCACCTTCCATTTCCTTGCTGATTTTGTATTTTGAATAGTACAGTAGGAACGGGGGGACTATTGCTATAAGAGCGCCCGTTATGTTAAAAAGAGGAACAAGTATGGGCACCATCTCGGAAAAAACGAATATGTTAAGGAGAAGTATCGATGCACCTATCACTACGAAAATCACTTCAAGTATTATGTTCTCGTATTTTTTAGCTATTTCTACCATCTATATCCCTGGGTATGTCATCTGAAGGAAGGCTATGTACCCTATGTTAAATATTGGTAAAACAACGAAAGTCACCAATACTATCAGCTGTGGTATTTCCAGGCCAAGAACCTGTCCTCCTATTATAAGCATGGTTGCCAGCAGCGCAATCATCATCAGTGGGGCTGCCACCAGAAGGGCTGTGTATATGTCTGCATACGTCGAAAGCGTTTTAAGGTATTTTTCCCTCTTGATTCTGTAGTCAAAAAGCGCTTTGTCTGACATCTCTTTGAGGTATTCTATCAGATCCCCGCCCCCCTCAATGGTTGAAACCACTCCAAGGAGAAGTTCCCTGAAATTCTTGGATGGGGTTCTCTCCCCCACGCTCTTTATCGCATCCACCGAGCTCATTCCGAATGTCTTTATGTTTCTCATTACCATTTTCGATTCATTCGATATCTCGCCATATTCCTTGAAACCGGTCAGCAGTTCAAACATGAATTCCGGAGGTATCCCCGAAGAGGCGATAGCGGCCATGTGTGTGGTTGCAAAAGGGAGATTGTTATCTATGGATTTTTCGATGCTTTTTTCCCTCTCTAACGGATAAACGTAAAAAAGAATGAATGTTATGGATGCCACCATTATCGGGAAGAATATAATCGAAAATATGTATATCACGAAGTTTATTTCGAAGAATGACGTGAAAAAGACATACAGTGCCAGTAAGGAAGCGAAGAAGGATATTACGGTTGAAAGCAGGATCATGCACACCCACGTTTTAAGAAGTATTCTCATCCTGGAATTTTTCATGTGAATTTCCATAGACTTGAAGTGTTCAATATTCTTTTCAACTATCCCCTCGAAAAAGAATAGTGATATTTTTTTGTATAATGACAACATGATTAAATATTGTGATTCTTTCATAAATAAAATTCAAAAACACCGCGAAGAGCATTTAAATAACTGTTTTCCAAAAAAATACTTGGCAGGGACTAGAATGGGGGGTTTGGCGTCCCCTGTTGCCATAAACCGCCATCACGATGGATTCGAAGCCTGAAGGAGGTATTGGGATATCTTAAGACCCCATGCCCCTGACGTCGAAGCTCTGTCCCGCAGGGTCGTTGGTTTGATGAACCAGGTCAGGACCGGAAGGTAGCAGCCTTAAGTCATGTTAATGACGCTTACGGGGTAGCGGAGTGGAGGAAGGGGTTTGGACAAGTCTTTCGCGATTCCAGTATCGACTGATGGCGTGTTCCTGCCACTCTTTTTAATTTGTGATTCAAATAATTTTCATGGTAGATATCGAACTTCTCAAAAGATTCCATACGCACATAGGTCCATTCGTTATTCTAGGATACCGGATAGGGGAATACGCCAGAAAGGAATTCCCTGAGAATTCCAAAATCAGATGTGAAATCAGAATCAGGACCTCCCCGCCAGTTTCCTGTATGATAGACGGTATACAGATCAGCACCGGCTGTACACTCGGCAGGGGTCTCATAAAGGTTATAGAAAATGACGGGCATGGAGTATCCATCAATTTTTTTTCCAGTGAGAAGTCCGTCAAAATAAGACTCAGAGAAGAAAAAACAAGCAGAATTTTAAAAATGTTGAAGGAGAATAGAATAAATGAATCCGTCGATTTCGTTATGAATTCGGATATTGATGAGTTGGTGGTGTCTGATGAAAAAGATTAAAATACTTACCGTCCTCATATTCCTCTTCTTCGTACTAGGTTTCCTGTTCGGTGTCCAGTTCAACAAGACCACGGTAACGGTATACAACGAGACAAAACCAATACAGAAAATAGTATACACACCTTTCGACAGCGTGGCCAACTCCTCTTTTTCGACGATAGCCATACCGGCGGTTGATCAGGAGGGCGAAGGACTGACTACAATCCTTACGGTCCAGGTAGTTCCCGGTTCTGGCAGGGTTCTCGCAAACATTGACCGCTTGCTTTTCTGGACAGATACGCAAAACAGCATCCGCACGTCCCGCTCTGTGGCAGCCGAAGTCACAGGGTTGAACCTCTCGGAATACGACATAATATACACCATAGAAACAAACGCCACATCCGTTGAAGGCCCGTCAGCGGGGACAGCCTTGACGATCGCGACAATTGCTGCCCTGCAGGGGAAGGAGATAGATACTTCTATCCTGATAACAGGTGCTATAAACCATGACGGGACAATCGGTCCGGTAGGTGAAATCCTGCAGAAGGCGATCGCGGCGAAGGAGGCAGGATACCGCCTGTTTCTCGTTCCACTCATGCACTCAGAACAGATCACGTACCATACGGAGAAGTTCTGCGAACCTGTAGGACCTTCCCAGATATGCACTACCGAGAGGATCCCGGACAAGATCAGCGTCGAGGAAGAGGCCGGAATCAGAGTGGAGGAAGTCCAGGACATACATGAAGCACTTGAATATTTTCTGACTGATTGAATAATTTTTATGCACCCGATCCAAAAATACAGGTATGATTGACGTACATGCCCATCTGTGCTTCCCTGATTTTGAC
Organism: Candidatus Aenigmatarchaeota archaeon; assembly: GCA_016932215.1. Classification (GTDB taxonomy): domain Archaea; phylum Aenigmatarchaeota; class Aenigmatarchaeia; order QMZP01; family QMZT01; genus JAFGDH01. The sequence continues at coordinate 12,670 of JAFGDH010000001.1, forward strand.
AAAGATATGGAAGAAGTTATCGCCAGATGTAAGGAAGAGCTTGCAGGAGTGATCGTCAGCTCTGCCAGATGTGACGAGGGTTTGAAAGCACTGGAAACTTGCAGTGAACATCCTGATTTTTTGTTTCCTACGTTAGGATTTCATCCAACCGAGGGGACGGAATATGAGAAAGTGATAGAACTGATAAAGAACAATCCCGGTAAAGTCGTCGGCGTGGGGGAGGTCGGCCTGGATTATCACTGGGAGAAAGACCCCCGCAAACGCGAAGCGCAGAAAGAAATATTTTTAAAATTTATTAAGCTCGCGCAAAACCTCCGGAAGCCACTGGTGATCCATTCATGGGACGCCGAACGGGATTGTTATGAAATGGTAAAGGATTCGGGGCTTGTTTGCGTGTTTCATTGCTTTTCCGGTGACAATGTGCTTGCGGAAGAGATCGTTAAAAACAGGGATTTTTACATTTCAATTTCCACCCAGGTCCTGTTTTCGAAGAATACCAGAAAGATCGCAAAAAACGTCCCGTTTGATCAGTTTCTTCTCGAAACGGACGCGCCGTTCCTCTCCCCGAACAAGGACACAGACAGGAGAAATTACCCCTGGAACATAAAACTTTCAGCCAGGAAGATAGCGGAACTGAAATCAATAAAATTCGAAGAAGTAATGGAAAAGGCTAAGGAAAACGCCGTTAAGGTCTTTGATTTAAAAATAGACCGGGCATAATTCTTATAGTGGTACAATGGATGTGACGGAAAAGGCAATAAAGATAATGAAGAATTCATACGTATGCGATCACTGTCTCGGAAGGCAGTTCGCAGAACTGCTTAGCGGTTACTCCAACAAAGAACGCGGCGAGACGCTTCGTAAGGCGGTAGCCATGGATTACGATTCAAAACCCTTCCCCATACACCTCCCCAATTTTTCCGGGCTGAGATTCAGGAACTCGAAACCAGACATCGGCAAATCCGGAAGATGCTGTGTCTGCGGAGACCTTTTTTCATACATGGAAAAATACGCAAAAGAATCGGAGAAAAAAATGAAGATTTACGAATTCGATACATTTGTGGTGGGATCAAAAATGAGCGATTCGCTCGTAATGAAGGAAGAGTCTTTATGGGAAAGGGTCGGCATAAAAGGCTCGGAGCATCTGCGTTCCGAGGTGAACAGGGAACTCGGCAAACTGATAGAATCCATGACAGGCAAGCAGGCCGATGAAAAGAACCCAAACGTAACCGTGCTTCTGGACCTTCAGAAAAAAAGAGTGGAAATCAAATCCAACCCGCTGTATGTTTACGGAAAATACAACAAGCTGATCCGCGGGATTCCCCAGACGAAATGGAGCAAGTACAAGGTAAGCGTGGAGGACATAATAGCAAAGCCCTTCATGAAATTTTCCGGGGCGAATGGCCATTCGATGCACGCATGCGGCAGGGAGGATATCGATGCAAGGTGTCTCGGGTGGAGACCTTTCGTGTTAGAGCTTGAGAATCCGGCTAAAAGGAAACCGGACCTGTCAAAAATGAGAAAAGAAATTAACAGGGCAGGGAAAGTGAAGGTAAAGGACATGAAATTTTCAAACAGGAAAGAAGTGGTGGCCGTCAAAACAATGCAGCCCGACAAGGTTTATAGCGTTGTGGTGAAATTTGAAAATCCGGTGGAGGCCATGGAAAGGATAAAAAAGGCCATCGGAACGATAAAACAGCGCACCCCGAAGAGGGTTTTGCACAGAAGAGCCAACAAACTAAGAAATAAAAAGGTTAAAAGTATAAAATGGACAAAGATTAATAAAAGTAAATACAAAATAGTGATACATACTGAGGCCGGTGCCTACATAAAGGAATTCGTAAGCGGGGATGATGGAAGAACAAAACCATCGATTTCCGAGATACTGAAAAACAGGGCCGTGGTAGAAAGCCTCGATGTGATAAAGATAATGGTGAGATAGATGGTAACCAGAAGCAAAGGAATGAGGAGAAGAACGAGAAACAAGCTTAAGGGAGATGTACGTTCAAAATTCAAGATAACCCCGTTCCTTCAGGAATTCAGGATTAAGGACAAGGTAGTGCTGAAAATAGACCCCTCATCACAGAAGGGTTTTCCCCATCCCATGTTTAAGGGTAAGACCTGTGAAGTCGTCGGTAAGAGGGGAGATGCTTACCTGCTGGAACTCAGGTTCGGAAACAAATTGAAGAAGCTGATAGCCAGGCCAGAGCACCTGGTCCTGAAAAAATAAAGATTTTGGGTGATTTTATGGATATCAAGGGAGAAAAGCAAATAAGCTGGTTTGATGTTAAAAAAATTCTTTCTGGCAAGGAAAAGGAAAAGGAACTGGGTTATGAGCAGAAGAATGCTCTTGACCATTTGAGAAAATTCTGCAAGATTTCCGAGAAAAAGGCCGCTTCAATGAGAGAAGATCTGGAAAAGATGGACAAGCTGAAGGAAAAGCACGTGAATTCGATAGTGAACTTCCTGCCCGAGAATCTGGATGATCTCAGAACTGTGTTCGCTCATGACAGGGTCGTGCTTTCGGAAGACGAGAAAAAGAAGATATTGAAGATAATAAAGGACAACCGATAGAGCCTTTATAAATCCGGATTTTATTTTATATTTTATACCAAAAGGTGAGATTTAATGATGAGAGAGCTCAAAAAAGACGAGTGGGCAATAACCCTCGACTTCCTGCCCCATGGGTATTACGGCATGCGAATTTCGCAGCCCGTTTCCCAGGTACTTGGAGAAGAATATTTTTCATTACTTGAAGTTATAGTCAGGGAAGACGTTCACCTCAAGGTCGGCCAGAGGGTATACATAGGTGATGGCAAGAGAGACGAGGTAAAATTCATAAAGAAGAGAATAGATTTCAATGATCTTACGGGTGGTGCGAAGGAAGAGGTTGAGGACATAGTGAAAAACATAGTTGAAAAAAACCCCAAAAAATTCCTAGATTTCTTCAACAGGGCCGGTCCAATAACAACCCGTTTGCACCAGCTGGAGCTGCTTCCCGGTATCGGGAAAAAACATCTCTGGGCTATATTATCCGAAAAGAAGGAGAAGGATTTCGAATCATTCAGTGACCTGAAAAAGAGGGTAAGCATGCTGCCTGATCCTGAAAAAATGATAATAAAGAGGATAATGGAAGAACTTCAGGACATGGACAAATACAGAATATTCGTACCGAAATTCGAGAAAAATCAGAGATAGTTCATTTCTTTATTTTTTTGAGGAGCACGTCCGGTTCCTTGTAATAATCGGATATTATTCTCCCCACCTTGTCTATTTCATTTATTTTATTGTTTACCATCCAGAGAAGTATTCTTTTTTTATCCGCTAAATTGTCAAGTATTTCATTATCGTTCATCCCGGAGAACAGCTTTATGTCGCTTAACACCCTCTGGGATTTGCTCCACTCTATTATTTTGTCGCTTGAGGGAACCCATTTATGTATCGTGTTTAGTTCTATCTTCATCTCCTCCAGCCTCCCTCCCGGGATAAGTTCCGTGATCTCGAACAGCCTCCTTATACCCTTTCTCCTGTCCCTGTGCATGACGGCAATCAGCTGTAGTGAAGTGAGGAGAGATGTCGGAATGTTTATCGGAGGGTTTACAAGCCTCTTGAAGGTCTCTTCTGCTGTGTTTGCGTGCATCGTGGAATAAACCGAATGGCCAGTGTTTATTGCCTCGAATAGGACTTCAGCTTCCTTACTCCTTCTTATCTCACCCACTATAACCCTGTCCGGCCTCATCCTGAGCGCATTTATCATAAGATCCAGCATCTTCACCTCGCCCTTGCCTTCTATGTTGGGTGGTCTGGTGGTCATAGGGACCCAGTGAAGGAAATGCGGAAGCTGGATTTCCCTGGTATCCTCTATGCTTATTATTCTTTGTGTAGGCGGAATGAACATGCTTAGAACGTTAAGGAAGGACGTCTTTCCGGAAGCAGTGCCTCCGGTACATACTATGTTCATTTCATACTGTATTGCGAGCCAGAGGAATGCTGCCACGTCCGATGACACTGTGTTTGCCTTTATGAAATCCGTTATTGTCCAAGGTGTTCTCGCGAATTTTCGTATGGTAAGCGTGTTTCCGTTAGAAGATATCGGAAAAAGCGTTGCGTTTGCCCTGTCACCGGTCGTGAGATACGCATCCATCAAAGGCTTGAGGTTAGTTATCTGCGTGCCTACTCTTCTTCCGATCTGGGAGGCATAATTGTAAATCAGCGCTTCGTCCTTCAGCATAATATTGGTTTTAAGCCAGCCGAACTGCCTGTGGTAAACCCATATGGGATCCTTTGCGGAATTTATTACAATTTCCTCAAGGTTCTGATCCTTTAGCATGAATTCCACAGGACCCAGCCCGAGGGACTCCTGCAGGAGTATTCCGACCAGTATGTGGTTGTCTCCCTGTGAAAGATGAGGAAGCTCTTTGTTGAGCATGGCCTCAGCCTTCTCGGTGAATTTCTGCTTCATTTCTGTCATTTCTTCGGGGTTGAGTATCTCCTCGGTTTTGAACGTTAACTGTGTGACTATCTCTTCCCTTATCGCATCCAGAACAGCTCTAGTTGCCTGCTCTATTTTGGGGTATTTTACCCTGTATATAGGAACGTATTCCCTTTCCTCCTCTGATATCCTTACACTGGCTTTCACACCCTCAGAATCTACGCTATAATTTTGCGAAATAGGATTTTCCTTCATTTTTTACCCCGTTTTCCCCCCCTTTTTTCAGGCTTATTTTTGTGCGGTTTGTTTTTCCTGCGTTTTCTGATGATCTTTACAAGAATTACCAATACTATTAAAATTATTACCCCGGCGGCTAAATAAATTTCCTTTCCGGATATAAGATAGCGTATGTAATGTATGTTTATCAAGTCGCCCAACGATGTGAAAATGTCTGTGATGTTTTGCGGCAGCCTGCCGGTATAATACAGTATGAAAATGAAGAAAGCCATTATTATAACGACATTCATGATGACAGGCTTTTTGCCAATTTTTTTCCGTTCCCTCCTTCCCTCCTTCCCTCCCTCCTTTATCTTAGCCTCGGGCTTGTATTTTTTAAGTATCAGGTAGGGTTCCCCGAATGGTGGATAATGGAGAATGATCAGGTCATGGTTTTCCAGTATCCTTCCCCACTCCTCTATCTTTTCCCGGTTAACGTTGAATTTTTTTGCCGCAGCCTTTACCTTTAACATTCCTTTCTTAGTAACCATTTTGTACAGCCTATCTATTTCAGTTTCTATATAACCTTCAGGTGTGTGGACTTCTTCCTTCTCCATTTTTTTTTGAATGATTTTTTTCGGCACATCGAGAATTTTTTTTACCTTTTTGATTTTATGCAATCTGCTCCTTTTTCCTTCATCCCTTTTTACCGGTTCAGGTTCCTTCTTTACAGACTCGGATTCTTTCTTTTTCTTTTCTGGTTCTTCTTTTGGGGCTTTCTTCCCCCTTTCAGCATCTGCCACTTTCCTTATCCCCTTCTTCGCGGCCTTTGGTTTTTTTTGGGCTTTCTTTCTGACTTTTGGTTTTTTGGCAGTCCTTTTTTCCCCGGGTGACCTCTTCTTAGATTTCTTAGGCTTTTCTTCGCCTTTCTTAATTTCCGGTATTTTTTTCTTTAGGCTCGTTATTGTTCGGTAAACAGAAACATAATCGTCCAGATCCATTTTCGGCTTCATTTTTTTGTAATAAGAAAGCAGTTCATCGTACAGTTTCCTCGCATCATCGTTTTTTCCCTGATTTATATTTTTTTCTATCTCTTTGGAAAAACTTACTATCTTCTTTGAGACATCGCTTTTTTTAACGGATTCCTTCTTCACTGTCTTTTTAGGATTCCTTTTAGCTGCCATTTCACCCCTCGTACAGTTCAGTTAAACCGTATTTTGTTGCCATTGTCTGATTTATCTTAAACCAGCTCTGCAGACCCCTCACGGTGTACCCAATATAATCTTGTTCCGAGAAATATAAATAGCACAGAGAGACTTGGTTTTCCTTTATCGGAATGCTGTAAGTTTCGAGATCTCTCGCGTTGATGAATGTTTCCAGTGAATTCTGGGAAGGTGAGAGATCACCCTCCAGCCTTTTGAGATAATCCGGCCCGTTTCCTTCGATATAATAACCCTCATCAAGTTCATCCCTCAGCGGCAGGTGCCATGCAGAGACCGTTTTGTTATCTATGTAAATATCGCCGTAACCCGTCGAGCTGATTGTGGAGTTGATCATTTCCAGAGCGCTGGAGTTTCCTGAAACAAAGCAGTTTATCGACCCTGAAAGGTTAACGGAATCCCCGATAACCATGCCATCGAAGCACCCGAAGCTAACGCCTGAAGCATTGTCCGCGACAAGTATTTTTGAATTGCAATCCATTTTGTCGAACGTCACTTCCCCAGAACAATATCCTTCGGAAAACGTACCCGTTACAATCTTTTTTGCCCTGTAATCGTAAGGGGACATTTTTATGGATCTTGTTATCAGACCGTTGGTATTTAGCGGGAACAGCGGGTCTTCCATGCTCTCGAGAGAAATATCGGCATAATTGTATACGTTTACCCTTTCCATTTTTGCAATTCCGTTATTATCCGACACGGATATGTTGAAATTCACGCTTGCCCTTATGTGAAATCCGTCATAATTAACAACGGAAAGATTTGAATGGTTCATGCTGACTATGAAATTAACCGGTATTGAGAGAATCTTGGTCGTCCAGTTGGATATAGTGTTATTCACCATTATCATGCTTTCGTTTCCGTATAGCGTGCCGTTATCCATCATTTCCATCAGGCTCATAGCGGAATCGTTATAATCTGAACCATTCAGGATGATTTTGTCGCTAAGACCTATTATGGCCCTTTTCCCGGAAGTTACGAGTGCACGTTCGAAATCCTTTTCTATATTTCTTTCCGCCTGATGGACCTGGTCGGATATAACCCTTTCGAATATTTCCGGTCCCCTGGTCTGGGAAAGCAAGTATTGCGTGACAAAAATGGTTATCGGGATTATTATCAGTATGGCTATTACGGAATAAAACTGACCCCTTCTCCCCGAATTCATATGATTAAATTTGGAGATTTTTCTTAATTAAGATTCAAGCTTTGTATAAATAAAAAAATCTTTCTAAATATTAACCATGCTATATAAAAATCTGGTCGAACTGTACGAATCCCTGGAAAGCGAGCCCTCGAGACTAACGAAAGTAAGGCTGATTTCCAACTTTCTCAGGAAATCTGAAACAGACGAACTGGCAATGATAACTTTGATGGTAAGCGGCAAGATTTTCCCTTCCTACTCCGACGAGGAGATAGGGATAGCAGAAAAAACAGCGGTTAAGATAATATCCATATCCACCGGTTTTCCCGAGGGTGATGTTAGCAGTAATTTCAACGAGACGGGCGATCTCGGGCAGACATGCGAGAATCTCATGTCGAAAAGAAAGCAGCTCACGCTAGGGAAAAAATCACTCTCTGCCGAAAACGTGTTTGATAATTTCCGGAAACTTGCCACAGTCGAAGGAAAAGGATCCCAGGACGTTAAGATGAACCTGATAAAGGAATTAATAACCCACGCATCCCCCAAGGAATCGAAATACATAATAAGAACATCGGTTAACGAGCTCAGGATAGGTGTGGCCGAGGGGGTACTGAGGGACGCCATCGCAGAGGCGTTCCTTGACACGGAAACGATGGAAAAGAAAAAGGAATCCGTTTCCGCAGTTGAGTGGGCCTGGTTTTTGAACCCCGATTACGGGAGTATAGCCATGATCGCCAAAAAGAGGGGAATAGAAGGCCTGAGGAAAGTCAGGGTAGAGATAGGAAAGCCATATCACGTCCTTCTTTCCGAAAAGTCCCCCGGACTGAAAGAGGCCATGGAGTTGTATGAAAAAATAGCACTGGAATTCAAGTACGATGGTGCCAGGATAGTTATACACAAGAAGGGAGATAAGTTATGGTTCTACACCAGGCGCCTTGAAAACGTTACCAGACAGTTCCCGGAGCTTCGGGAATTCGTAATGAATGGGGTGGACGCGGATGAATGTATAATAGAGGGAGAGATGCTCGGATTTGACAAAAGAACAGGCAAACCAATGCCATTCCAGTTTTTATCCCAGCGTATAAAGAGGAAATACGAGATTGAAAGGATGGTAAGCGAGATTCCGATACAGGTCAAAATATTCGACATAATCTATCTCGACGGTAAAGAGCTCTTTGACAAAAAGCTCTCGGAAAGGTGGTCCATTCTCAAAAAAATAATAAATACATCGAAAGGGTTCCAGCTGGCTGAGCACATCGAAACTAAGGAAATGAAGAAGGCAGAAGAATTCTACAGGAAGGCTCTCGAAGCCGGTCAGGAGGGCCTTATAGTTAAGAATCTTGACGCATACTATCATCCCGGAAGAAGGGTTGCCGGTGGCTGGCTGAAGGTGAAGCCAATAATGGAAACGCTTGATCTTGTCATCACCGGGGCCACGTGGGGAACAGGAAAAAGAGCTACGTGGATGGGATCATTCGTTTTGTCCTGCAGGGACGGGGATAAATACCTCGAATGCGGGATGATGGGAACCGGGATAAAGGAGAAAATTACCAACGAAGGCGACATAACATTCGAGCATCTCACCAAAATACTGAAACCATACATGGAAAAAGAGGATGGTAACGAGGTAAAGATAAAACCGATGATAGTAGTCGAAATTGCCTACGAGGAAATTCAGAAATCCCCTAATTATTCATCAGGCTACGCTCTCAGGTTCCCCAGACTCGTCAGGCTCAGGGATCTCGATAAAAAGCCAGAGGATTCTGACGATATTGAAAGGATAAAAAAGCTCTATGAAATGCAAAAGGGACGCTCAAAACCTGGATAAAAATGGAACATTTGGGCACATTTTGTTACACGCAGGAACACGTAACGCTTAAAAAGATAAAAAAACATAATCACTAATAGGTAGCAAAAGACTTATAAAACTTATGAGGCAATAATTATAATCATTAAGTCAAAAAAACTGGAAAATTTATAAATACGAGAGTGTAAAGATAAACATAAATAATGAGGGATAAAAAATGGTTGCAACCATAAAAGCATTAGATGCACTGAAGAGCATCGGACTGAATCTGTACGAAAGAAAGATTTTTGTAGCACTTTTAGCTAGGGGTGTTGCTACAGCGGGTGAGCTTTCTCAGATAGCGAACGTTCCGAGATCTCGTTCTTACGACATTCTGGAAAGTCTGGCGGAAAAGGGTTTTGTCGTTGTTCAGCCTTCTAAACCAATAAGATATGTTGCTTTGGCCCCAAAAGACGCTTTGGACAGGACCAAGGATAACCTCAAAAGGAACTATGAAGAGATGGCCGGCAGGATAGAGGAACTGAAGACTTCCAGCGTATCAGAGGAGCTGGAGAAGATTTACAAAGATGGCCTGAACATGGTCCAGCCTTTCGAGATGACGGGAACACTCAAGGGAAGACATTCTATAAACCAGCATCTGAACTCCTTGTTCAAGAAAGCAACAAAGGAGATCAAGATAATCACAACCGATGACGGGATGAATGAGCTGTATTCGAACCACTACAACTCTCTGAAGAGACTCGTGAAGAGAGGAGTTAAGCTTAAGATCCTGGCACCGATGAGTGAAACAGCGCCTTTCAAAGCATTTTCGGAAATAGCTGAAGTCAAGAACATAAAGAAACCGCTTAACAGGTTATACTCGATAGACGACAAACATGTTGTATTCTCGCTCACTGACGACAAGAAGGTTCATCACACGCAGGATGTCGCTTTCTGGGCGCAGTCTCAGCATGCGGTCAAGAACTTCGCAGAACCATTCTTCGGTTTCGCATGGGTATCTTGATTTCATAAATCAGTCCTTTGAGAAGGTAGAGATGTTTTTATTATTCTCTATCTCAATTCTTCCTTTCTAAATTCTTTTTGCTTACCCTTCCTTGTTGCCGCTGAAGACAGGAAGCCCCATTCTTCTTCAGGGACCTCCAGAAGGTCCTTCAGCGGCTCGAAACGGTGATCCATCATTATCTGCCTCTGGCGTTCGACATCGCCGGCCGTCATCTTAAGACCGTAGAAATCCATTGGCAGGTCTTCGGGTTTTATGTCCTTCTCCAGGAAATTGGCCATTATTCTTAGCGCATCAACGGCCTGTTTAAAGGGATCCTCACCGCCGCCCCTCTCGAAAATCAGATATACCGGATGTTCCCTGCCCATCCCGCTTCTCCTCATGTAATGTAGGCACTTGTACAGCTTCATGTCACCAAGCTCTATCGGGTAATGTGAATGCAGAGGGTTCGGCGAATTGGAATGAACTGAAACTATGTACTTCCCGAAATCCTTGATTTTTTTGGTCAGTTCATCCAGTTCCTCCACCGGGTCAAGCCCCTGGGTGGCCATGTGCTCGAAATCCATTGTTATGAACACCCTGTTGGTTTTCAGAGTCTTCCTGATGGTCTTTATCGCGGCGTAAAGCTGTTTAGGGTGGTATATCATATACAATCCCGCGTATTTCGGGTCCCTTGCATCGGGGACCTCGAACGTCAGCTTGAGTTCCTTCGCGTATTTCACGAGCTCCGGCTTGTTCTTCAGCTCATTTTTTATGTAATCCCCTTCCAGCCAGTCCAGTATCTTCTTTGTGTGGCCTTCCAGGAACTTCGCCCCGCAGGCGGCGTAATAGAATTCCTTGAACACTCGGTCGTTCCCGTCTTCCGCTCTCTTCCAGGCATTGTCCAGCCAGTAGAAATCACTGTAATCCAGCTTGTATTCCCCGACAACCTTATCCTTATATACCTCCACCATGGCTTTCCAGATAGGATCCTTGGTGTAGAAGAGATAATGTGACATGATCTTGTAAGCATCACTCAGGCGGCCGTAAGTCTTGACGTTCCAGTCCCTCACATCCTTGTCATTGCTTTCGATCTTTTTCCTGACAATCTTTTCCATATAACTTCTCGCCAGTTTGGATTCATCAACACCTATTTTTTCTGTTATATGCTTAATCTTTGCCTGGGCATCCTTGTTTATTTTTTTCATCTCTTCCATCATCTCTTCCTCAGTAGTCTCCCCGGCCTTGAATTTAAGCTCCGCCTGTTTTGCCTTCAATCCGGCTTCCTGCTCGATTCTCGAGGTCTCTTCCCTCTCCCTTACCCTCATCTCGGAGTGCGCCGTCTGGGCCGCTTCCACCCTTTCCTCCTCGTTCATTATCTGGGCCGGGTATCTTCCCTCCCCCAGATCCCACATATGCTTGATGAACCATTTCCCGAGCTTTGGCTCCTCGTGCATCACCTCGGAGATGAACCTGCCCTCATGGTCGCACATGGTGATTTCCAGCTTCGTACCCACGTAAGTGAGCATCTCCACCCAGAAATGGAGGCACGAATGGAACAAGGAATATTTGCATCCCGAATTGACGGCGGAACGTATGGATTTCTGCATGTGGTCGTATGCGTCCCTCCAGTCAGACCTTTCGGGAATCGTTATCGGCACCGTCAGGGAACCGTGAAAAAGAAGGTCAATCCCCTGCTTTTCCGATATATAGCGAACCTCCTTTCCGTCAGTATAATCTATCTCGTGAGGCACGTCTCCGGATATTTCGATGACATTCGCTCCCCTGGTCAGCCCGTAACCTATCTTTTTCACGATCGTTGCGAGTTCTTCCGCCCTCGCCACGTAATACAAACCCGTAGTAACTCCAACCTTCAGTGGCATCTATGGTCCCACACCGCTTAGTCGATAGCAGGTTTCTTTTATAAGCTCGTTTAATTCTGCAACCTGCGGTCCGAAGTAATCCCCGAACGTTTTGTTTATCCTTTCCCTTACAGTGTGCTCGTATGGCCCGGGCTTCAAGAAATAATATCTCAGGGGCATGAACATACCCTTCAGCCAGCCCCCGAAAGATTCACCTGTTTTGACGGTTTTCTTCTTGAACTTGAACAATGATTCCAGCCTGCGGACGGCTTCTTCCTCTTTCTTGAATTCATCCTCAATGCTTTTTAGAAATCCCTTTTCCACCTTGCTCAGCCCTATGAGTTCCTCCACTTCGCGGTCGAATGCCTTCTCCTTAACCGCCATTTCCATGTGGAAGAGAAGCATGACATTCTTGGAAAGTATGAAAGGATAGATATGGAAGTACTGGTCCTCCATCACCATCGGGCCGCTGGAACCCTTCTTGTACTGGCATTCATAGTCTATGTCAACGAACGCGTAATAAGCGAACCTCTCGTCGAAAATCGGGCCGGGATGGGCTCCCAGTATCTCACCTTTCTTGTCCCTAGCTCCGGTCATACGTATTTTCTTTATGAAATCCCTTGCGACTATGTAATATGGATTGTGGCCTTCCTTATTCTCCCTTTTTTTCATGTCCGCTTTGTCGTGGTATATCCTGACATTGTATTTTTTCTCAAGAATCTTGCACTTCTTCTTTACCCAGTCATCGTACGGGTCAAGTTCGTAACCCTGACCCTGAAGTATGATCGGCTTGGCCATCTCCTCCGGCATGATCGGCTTGTACATCCAGAGTTTGGCGTAAACGTAACCCTGCGGCGTGTTTGCGAAAACCAGGGGATTGTGAAGGTTGGCTGAAGGAACCTGTATCTCTTCCTGTTCCCTGATCTGCTTATAAAGCGATACTATCGGCTTCAGCCATTCCCTGTACTGGTCTATCGACCTTTCCCTCGATTGTAACAGATTGCGGATGCGTGCGTACCTTTCCTTTACGTCCGGGAAGAATAGCTTCTTCCATTCCTTGTAAAGCTCGTTCTTCGTGCGTAGCACGACAGCCTCTGCTTTCGAGACCTTGACCTCCTTCATTATCTCCTCAGGGCTGTCTAGCTTCGTGGGCATTCTTATGAAATCTGAGATTATGGTAGGCCACCTCTTGGCCATGGTAATCATCGAATAACCCTCACCCGTGTATGCGTCTACCCTGTCGACGAATAGCGATCGAAGGACGTGCTCGTCACTCTCGTTCTCCGCCTTCTTGAAGAAGTCGAGTATGTCCCTGTACTTCCTGAGGTCATGCTTCAGAAGCTCGTAATCTGCGACCGCCTGGGCGGCGCTCGCCATACCAGATTTTATTCTTCCTTCCAGCCGCTCCTTTTGAGACATCAGCGGAACGAAAGCGGGCGGAGCGGCGGGGGTGACCGCAATGAATTCATCTGCCTTGTAAACGTTCCAGTGCCACTTCGCCGATCTGTAAAGCCATACGTTGTATATTATCTCAGACTGCCCTTCCAGCGTGACCGGATTAATTGATGTTCTCTGGTCGATAAGGGCCGGAGAAACCACCGCCTCCCCCAGCAAGCCCTTTTTCGCCCTTGCCTCGTCGAGAATATCGTCGACGAGCAGCCCAGACGGGACTTCGATTTCCTTTTTCTTCTTCCTCAGTCCGAGATCAACCGCGATATCATTTATTATTCCCATAATATCCTGTTAATAATTGTAGCAGGAGAATTAAAATTGTTTGCATTGATTATTGTATCATTATAAGGTATATTCCCACTACCAGGAGTATCAAACCCATTATTATCCCGTTGACGTCAAACTTGGGTCCTGACTGGGGATTCTGGTGCGACTGGATTCCTGGAAAAAACACCGTCAGAAACAATCCTATCAAAATAAGCACAACACCTACCAGTTTCAGGGCGATCCATTCCAAAACCATACTAATTTATAGTTAACTTAAAGAAAATATAAATAGTGATGAAATATGCCCGCCTTTGCCCGAACAAAAATGGTTCTGCAGGAAGACTGTTATCAGGACAAGCCTGAAAGGCCGCTGATGAAGTATGTCGGCCCCAACGTGATAAAGCTTTATTACAAGTCCTACGAACTTCTTAAAGCGATATTCCAGTGTTCTGACGCCGACATAGAGGAAGAAAGGTTCAACTGGGGGAAGGGGGAAAAGGAGAAGTTCAAGGTCAGATGGTTTGTCCACAAGGACATAGACGCTTACACGTACCTTTACATAAGGGTTGACGTTTCTGGATCAGGTGATGAAAAGAACGGTAGCGCCAAGATACAACTCAAACCGGTCATGAGGACCGAATACCCTCAGGACACCATATGGCAGAGGTCATTGTTTTACGAGATGATGAGGATGTTCTGGCACAGGGCGTTCTACCATGAAAAAAGGGAAAGGATCGGCGAGGAGTGCAGATCACTCGTTATCCAGTTCCAGCGGCAGATGAATGAATTCTTCAAGCAGTTAAGGGAAATGTGACCTGCATGGCCAAGGTAGAGATACAGGATGATTGTTTTGCACCAAGGAGAACGAGATGGGTAGAATATGCCGGACCTGACCCGTTCGCTTTCTATCGCGAGGGAAGGAACATACTCCGTCCGGTCTTCGAGATCGGTACGTCATCCACGGGAGAGCCCAGGTTCATGTGGGACTGGACAGGCGATCCCGTCCAGCTGTATGTTCACTGGCTGGCCAAAAGGAGCTACAGCGCATTCACCACTATGATGTTCAGCTGCAGGTGCGTGGGTTTCAAGTCCAAAGCGAAAAACGAAGGGACCTTCAGGATGGAGATAGAACCCATACTGAGGCACAACATATCGGGAAGCAGGCTCGTGATATTTTTCTGGTGGATGTACTGGTATCTTTTTTACAACCGGGCGAGGCAGGGCATGATCGAAAGGTGCAAGGACCAGGCCGAGAGGTTCATGAACGTCATAAAGACAATGTACCATCTCGGGACTTTCACCGAAGAAACAATCTGAATTATTTTAAGTAATAATATTCCCCGGATTCCTTCTGCTCCCTGTCTTTCTGGGAATCGGGCTTGTTGGCCCTTGCCCTGCCGGTTGACGGATCCCTTCTGAAGGTAACCGAAAGGCTCTTCAGGAAGGAATTCATACCCTTCTGGATTTCGCAAGGTCTCCTTCCGATTCCGTTCGAACCGGACTTCCCCTCGAAAACCATTATCCTGTCCGATACCGAATCTATGACCTGCAGGTCGTGGTCTATCACGAATGCGGATACACCCCTTTCTTCGACGTGCGAACGGAGTATTTTGCAGACGCTGAGCCTCTGTTCAACATCAAGAAAAGCGGATGGCTCGTCCATGAGAAGCATGTCATGTTCCCTCCCGAGGCATGCTGCTATGAATACGGCCTGGAGTTCCCCGCCTGAAAGATTCTTCATTCTCTTGTCGAGGTTTCTCGTTATTACCAGTGATTCCAGCAGCCTTTTGAATTCAGAGTCGATGCAGGTTTTTCCGGAATTCTTTTCAAGGTATTCCCTCACCGTAATCTCACCCTCGTCATTCCCGATTACAAGTCTCTGGGGCTTGTATGAAATCTTCAGTCCATCTGTGGGCTTTCCCTTATCCGGTTCAAGCTCGCCGACCATCATCCTTATGAAGGTGGTTTTCCCTATGCTGTTCGGGCCGAGTATCCCTATTATCTCGCTTTGGTGTATTTCCCCGGCCTCCGTCCGCATCTCAAAACCTTCGAACTTCTTCTCAAAACCATCGAAATCCAGGAATTTCTGGTTCTTTACGGACATCTGGGGCCTGTTCCTGAATATTATGGGTTTATCACGGAAACGCACGTTCTCCTCCTTTATGTAGCCTTCCAGATACGTGTTTATTCCGACACGGACGCCTGAAGGATTGGACACGACACCGAAAACCCCGGGTTTTCCGTAAAGTATGTGGACATCATCGCTCAGATAGTCCAGTATAGCCAGATCGTGTTCTACCACCATTACCATGGCCTTCCCGGAAAGAGATCGGATTTCCCTTGCCGCGAGAAGTCTCTGTTTTACGTCCAGGTAAGATGATGGTTCATCAAAAAAATAGAAGTCAGAGTCCTTGGAAAGCACGGCCATTATGGCAAGCAGCTGGAGCTCCCCCCCGGAAAGTTCTGATACCTTCTTCATCATCATTTCGGTTACCCCGAATTTTTCAGCGAGTTTACCGACCCTTTCGGCATCACCTGTCTTTTCCAGGAGTTTTTTCACGCTCCCTGACCATGTGTTGGGGATCAGGTCAACATGCTGGGGCTTGTATCCCACCTTTATTCCCTTTCCCCTGAGGGTTTCAAGATAACGCTGGAGTTCCGTGCCCTTGAATCTCTCGATGAATCTCTCCCAGTCGAACTTTTCCCCGGGTACACCCGTGTTTGGCTGTATATCCCCTGAAAGTATGTTAAGAACAGTCGTCTTTCCCACACCATTCGGACCGATAAGGCCAACTACCATGTTGCTCTTCGGCACCGGAAGCCTGAACAACGCGAACCCGTTCTTTCCGTACCTGTGGACCGGATTCTCCTCCAGTTCCTTGGGGAGATTTACCACGGAAAGCGCATGGAATCCCATCTTGTCGCATTTCTTTATGCACAGCAGGCAACCAATACACAATTCCTCGTTTATCGCGGGGAAAACGCTGGTGTCATCTATGTAAATGCATTCTTCCCCGCTCCTGTTGACAGGACAGGCCTTCTGGCAGTGATACCCGCATTTTACGTTCCTGCAAAGCTCCCTGTCGATCACGGCTATCCTTTTCTTTTCCATTCTATTCCCCTTTCGAACGTTTTAATAAATTCTTGTGATACCAGAGTTTAAAATCAATTTTCTTAAATGAAATCCATGCTCCGAATGCGGCACCGGCCGTATCCACTGCAATATCAATAATATCCGCCATCCTCGCCGGGACGAATAATTGTATGCTTTCGCAAGCCGTTCCGACGAAAAAACCGATCAATATGGGCATTATCATAACTTTCCTTCTTCCCGCGCCAATGTGCGAGAAGACCCTTCCCCAGAGCAGGCCGTAAACCAGGTAGGCGATGAAATGTTCGATATCACCTCCTCTCAGGAAATCCGTCCTCACCGTCGGGACTGACGGAAGGAAGGAGAACCACAAAAGGAATAACGTTTCTGCCAATGCGAGTGCAAGATAGGCGTAAAATTTACGGTTATTCTCCATATGATTTTTTGATCTGGGTGGTTAATAAATGGTTCACTTCTTTCTTTTTTTTCGTCCCTTTCCCATCTTCACGATCACTAATACGATAAATAAAATTACAATTATAAATATTGCCGCTATTATCAGGTAATCTTCCATGCTCTGTGGGTTTGTTATGTTTTCAATAGCATTTGTGATATCATCTATACCAATTATTTGATTCCCCCCGTTTTCTTTCCCTTCTTCGTCTCCGGGAATGATATACTCTTCCCCGCTGTCCTGCGGGATTTCCCCGACCTGATCCCCGGCGATGACAGCGGGTTCGCCTGGGAGATCCGTTCCTTCGCCGATATCGTTCGGCGGTGTTGTCGTGCCGTCAACCATCGGGCACTCGTTGCCGTCCTGTGTCGTGAAGTGTATTATCCTCTTTTCCAGACCGGCGCGTATGTCATCCATGCTGATCAGGAAGTCATACTTCCCGAAGAGAACGGAAGGAAGATACCTGTAAATCCCGTACTTCTGCCTGTAAAGATTGAATACTTGCTCGTTCCCCGGGAGGCTGAGATCGTATGTTATGACCATAGTGTTGTTGTATATCTGAGTCATGTTCTCCATGAATGCATCGATGGTCAGACAGTTGGGGCAGTTCTGTTCGGTGAAATGAATGAAGCACACATCGTTAGTTTCCTGTGATCTTATCTGAGGAATGATCAGCAGAGAAAAAAATAACAAAATTATGATAACATTCAGTTTCATGATTAATTTTTTGTCGGCCATGATATTTATCCCCATATTCTTATCTCCAGCTCCGAGGGTCCCCAGAGGGATGGTATCTGCGAAATATAATCGGCGGAAAAGCTCACCTCTGGGGTTATCTCCAGATCTATCGGGTTCGTCTGGTTAACCGCGTCATATGGTTCACCAAATGTCCCGTCGCCGTACGTGTTAGGGTTGGTGTCATTTATGAAATTCAGCATGTCCATGAGCCTCATGAAAGCGTCATCGACACTGTCGTTCTGGGGGTCGAACACATCCGAAGGGAACGGGCCCACCTGTACCTGGCTGGAACCGTCAGGAACATTGTCACCGTTGGAATCGTAATATATTGTTACGGTTGAACCCTTGAGTTTCTGGAAAACCCCGCTGTATCCCTGGAGACCCACGCCGGTTATTCCCAATGTGTAAATCACGCGCGAATCCGGGGAGCCCCCCGTTCCGTTTACTGGCCCGAGTCCTGTTCCCAGGCGGACCGAATTGTTCCCGCCGGGCTTCAGCAGGTTGACGGGTATGTTGATTACGTACGGATCACCTATGTCCCCGTAATCGCTCGAAAAATTCCCGAGCCAGTAAACGTTGGTCCAGTTCTGGTTCGGTGTGTTTGACGAATTGATCCACAGCCGGTCTGTCCAGTAATATGATGAGTACGACGTTATCTTGGAATCCAGTACCCTGGTGTTGTTCTGTATGAAGAACCATCCCTCCTTTGTCCCTGTAAGGTTATCGGTTATCGTTGAATTGCCGGTCACATCCCCAAGCCTCGGGGATTCGAATTTAAGGGTTATTTCCCCGTAGCTCAGAGGTTCTGATATAGGTTTGTATTCATAGGAAATGTAAGAATCCGGATAGAGCGTATTGTTGGTTTTGACTTCCCCTGTTATGACGACTGCCTGCGCCTTGAACGCGATCTCCAGGATATCCCTCGCTATCTGCCTGTATATCTCAACAAGCTCGTCCGAATCAGAGCTTACGTAAAAATTAGAGCAGTTGTCGCAGCAGGCGATGTCACGAAGCGTGTCGGTATCCGCTCCCGACCCGAAGGCGACGGAATATATGCTTATATTGTATTTGTCATGGGCCTCGCATGCCTTGTCTATTGCCTCCTGAGACGGGGTGGGATCCCCATCCTGGCAGTTGTTGCAGTCTCCTATCCTTGTGTTTGCGTGGCCATCGCTCATCACGAGCATGGCCTTGAAGCGGTTGTAAGGGACATAGTCAATGCTTTCGGTGGTGGTGATACTTACGTTACGGAATGACCACGTGTTACCGCTTCCCGTCCTCCTGCATCCACCGTCTATTCCCGTTCCAGGATCCTCCATAGATCCTGCGGTAAATGTCAGGTTATTCTCCCCGTTGTTTATCCAGAACGCCGGAAGATCGAACGTTACGTTCTGCCACACGTTGGTACCGCTCCATTCTTGGTGCCTTACCCTTCCTATGAAATTATCGTTCAGGTATATGCAGTTGTAATAATACGGATCCACGTCCTTGGCTTCGAACACGAGCCTTCCTGCCTTCAGGTTGGATTTATTTATGGACATATCCATCGTAACGTTTATAATCTCGCTTGTCGGTGGGGAGTAATAAGATGAATTGGTGATTCCAATTGCTATATTGTCGAACATGAAATAGCCCCATTCCGAGCTCTCGGTACCTAGTATTTTTCCTCCTATATCAAGATAGTACATTCCCTGCCCTTCTATCCATTGGGTCAGGTTCTGGTAGAAATTACCGGAAAAGTCATCATCAGGATTGTTTCTCGTGTCTATCTCTTCGTCACCGTCTGATCCCCAGTCGCCGGAATCCATATCACTTCCAAGGTAATGGTATCCGGAAGTCGGGGAATACCATCTTCCCTTTATCCATACCTGGTCGGAGTCCTCGAACGGTTCGTCATTACCGTCCCATTCGTAATCCATCGAAAAATATAACCAGTCGCCTCCGGCTATGTAAGAATAAATCTCATCGGTTATGTTAACCTCTATACCATACGCCCCCGAACAGTCGTAGTTGGAGCACCTGTTTCTGGCCGGCGATCCTGTTACCATGTCAAGCACCAGTTCACCCCCCGTAACAGGTGCGTAATCCACGTTATCGTCCCATCCATAAGGTCCGCTGCCATCCTGATTATCCCAGTCCCACCCATCGTCGCCTGATCCCGGGCCGAACGTATTGAAGGTCCAGTTAAGCCCGCTGGTAAAATCTATCGGATACGGCAGGTCGGATGTCAGTTCCCAGATGTCCGCATAATCCTTGAAGACAAACCCGCCCGGGTAATTGATTGTCGTTTCAATGTTGTCTTTGAACTCTTTTGTGTTTTTTGTGAGGTTCTGGAGCTCCCATAATGTTATCCTCACGTCCTTGAAGTTCCAGTCGTCATGGCTCCCGCCGATCTCGTTGCAGTCGGCTGTTGTCCCGGAAGTCACATTTACGATATTTATGCCCTGGTTGAGCCATTCCTGCCTCACGTCATAGACGCAGTCGTGATAACCGTCAGAACTGTCCTCCGCCGGGTAGCACATCCTTCCCAGGTATTTCCCGTTCAGGTAAACACAGTTTTTGTAATATTTGTTGTTCGCGTCAAGATCCCTTCCGAACACTGTTAATCTCGCCTTGACGAATCTCTGCGGATCGAACGTTATGTTAACGGCAACGTTTACGGATCTAGGTTTCCCGGCATAATCGTCGCCTATATCGTACCATGTGGTGTTCACTTCAGATGTCATGTTAGTCGCGTATAACGTCTGGGTTTCCATTGCAAGCTTCGTGGCGGATTCAATCCCGCATGATATGCATGTCCATCCGCACCACTCGTTTGCGTAGTCATCTATTCTGTCCCTTAAGGATTCGTTATCGCCGGTAAGGTCCCTGAAGGAGCATACGGGACTCGCCCTCTTCCCGTAACCTATCATACCAACCCTGTTGCCCGTCGTGTTGAGAATCGCATCCAGGAAAGCCTTGTTGGAGTCCTGGACGATCTTGTATCTCCTTTCGTGGCACGGACTCCATGGATCACATATTCCCGGTTCGCTGCACGAGATGTCGACATCACATGAATCCATGCTGCCAGTCCTGTCGGTTATGAGAACAACGTCCGCCCTCTGACCCAGTCCGAAAAGATAGCTCAGGTTGGCCGTTCCCATCCTTATCGGAACGGTCCTGTTGCTTATGTAATTCAGGTGTTCTATTCCGGTCCCCTTGAATATGGAGGAATTTATGAAGGAATTGTTTATTATCACCATCTTCTCGCTGGTGTTCGAGTCGCTGTACAAAGTAACGTTTCCGATGGTGAAATAAACCGGATAGTTGCTCTTGTAATGAAGATACGCCGAAATATTGCTGAGAGTTCCGGGCACGTGGAAAGAGGAATACAGGTTTATTATTCCCTCTATCCCCGGAAACCAGTATTTATCGGTGCTCGTGTTCCCGGTGTAAAGGAATCCGGTAAGCTCTGATGTCGTGTATGTAATCTTCATGTACCCTCCGCCTATCGATGAATTCTCAACGGACGTGAAATTGATCTCTATGGTATTGTTACCTCCGCCGAAAAGGGAACATATTCCGGGATTCAATGCGGAGGAGCAGACCGTCCACTTGTCCGCGGAGAAATTGCCCTTTGTTTTGTTGTACGTGCCTGCATAATTGTCGTTGATATAAAATGAAAAGTTATTCCCGATATTCATTTCCATGTAGACAAGTGAGACATTGGCGTCTGCCGGAAGTTCCGTCAGTCTCGAGATGTTACCCTCCCCCACGTAACCCCCGAAGTAAAGGAAGTCCGACGTTGTCTTCTTCGCCTTCGAAAGATAGACCTTAGCCACGTAACCGTCCACCGGCTTCGTTTTTTCGTATCCGGAAACAAGGGTTGTGAGCCTTGCGAGGAAATTATTAACGGGCGGTGCTGAAGAGTTGTATATCCTCTCCCCACCAAACATTATTTCATATTCGTGACCCGTTTCATTAAGCAGTGCGTCAAGAATGTCTTTGGTTATGTTGCCAGCCTCAGAGATGTTCCCTGATGTCCACAGCGATCCGATCACATCGAGTATCGACCTTCCCATGTCCCCCTCCTCCAGTACCCCGGTTGCGAGATAGTTCTGGATAACCGGCAAAAATTCTACTGATGACATGGGAGTCTGCTCGAAAATGTATACCATGTCCTTCCCGGTGTAATAATATCTCTGGTATCTGAGATCAGGCGAGGAATATGTGTGCAGCAGGGAAACCATGAAGAAACCCACGAGAACGAGTATCGATACTGCGAACACGGCATCCATTGAAAGCAGGAAACCCCTTGAACCCCTCATAAAATTATATTTGAATCGGTGTATAAAATGGTTTTTTCGCCCGTCCGCGTTTATTTTTAAAGATTTATAGCAAATTACTAAATATTAAAGGTGATAAGATGGACTTCAGGAAATTTATAAAATCGACTTTCGGAAAGGACGTCTTTAAAATCAGCGAGGACGACATAATCAAGGAAAGGGTCCGGGTAGAGAAGGAAGTGGAAAACATCTCGGACGACATAAAGGGCATACAGGAAAAGATACAGAAGCTGATGATAGAGTCGAAAGGCCAGCCTTCAACCCTGAAAATGCTTAACGTGCAGAAGATCAAGGCACTCAGGCTTGAATCCAGAACCAAGCAGATGGAAGCGAACCACTACATACAGCAGATGCAGGTCCTTCTTCTCGTCGAGGCGATGAAACAGAGGGAAAAGGAAGACAAGGAATCAAAGATAACCGACGAGATTCTGGATTCGGATATGGACAAGCTCAGCGCGGTTCTTCTGGATACGGACGTGAAGGAAGCCCTCAAAGAGGGAAGAATCGATCTGGTTAAAGACAAGCTGGGAAGGGTTTTCGGGAAGGAGCAGCTTTTGGTCGACGACGAGTCCCAGGAACTAATGAGCGCGATAGACGATCTTGAGAAGGTCGACGAGCAGACTGCGATCAGGATGGCCGGGCAAAAGGCGAAAGAACTTGCCGACGAGAAGGTCGACGAATAATGCCTTCCCAATTCCATTATTTTTGAATTTTTCAGAAATTCCAGCACTGTCGCTATAACCTGAAATAATCCCTGATCATTTTCTTGAAGCTTTCATGCCCCGTATCGAAATCGTCTGACATGAATTCTTCCGGGCTGACCCATTTGTATTCCGTGAGGTTCTCCTCTTTGTCCGTGTTTTTGCCCAGGTCCACTTCCCCTGAAACATGCCTGCAGAGAAACGTCGTAAGAACAACCTGGTCGCCGCCGTTTTCCCTGAAAAAATACCATGTCCCTACTGGTTTTATGACTTCCACGTTCATATCAGTCTCTTCCCTGAATTCCCTAATGAGGCACGACACGGGATCGCTGCCGTATTTTATCCTCCCACCCGGAAGATCCCAGACGGAAAAACCGGACAATTTTTGCTTAACGATGAGGAATTTCCCGTTCCTCATGAGGATTCCCTTGACCGCGGCCTGCACATTTGGCATTTTATTGAATTAGAGAACAGTTTTAAAATCTTTAATCAAAATATAAACAGGGTATTATGGGAGAAATACGGGAATCCGTCCTTAAGCAGCAGCTCCAGAAGGAGATGGACGAGGCAAAGAAGCTGGAATCCAGGGGCAAGGGAAAGCAGGCAGCAGTCCATTACCAGAACGCGGCCAACATCTACAGAAGGCTCGCTTACATAGCCCCGAGGGATTACGCCGAGACCTTTTTTTCATCCGCTTCACAGTACGAGAACCTCGGAAACACACTGAAAACGACCACACCTTACACCAGAGCCGAATCCACCGAGATGATCGAAACAATGATAATATCGGAGCGGCCCAAGATCAAATGGGAAGAGATAGGCGGCCTGGAGGAAGTCAAGTCGACCATAAAGGAGGCGATCGTTCTCCCATTCATCAACAACAAGCCGGATTTTGTGGAGGCCCCGAAGGCGATACTTCTGTACGGTCCGCCGGGTACCGGCAAGACCCTTCTTGCCAAGGCGGCAACCAATACCCTCGAAGCGACGTTCTTCGAGGCAAGGACTTCAACACTGCTCTCTAAATATTTCGGGGAGAGCAGCAAGATAATATCTATGCTTTTCTCCAAAGCCAAGGAGAAGCAGCCATCCGTCATATTCATGGACGAATTCGACAGCATAATGGTAAGCAGGGACAGAGACCTGAACGAAAGCACACGAAGGGTGGTTGGGCAGCTTCTTCAGGAAATCGAGGGATTCGCTTCCAAGGTTGAAGACAAAATAATACTTATTGCGGCAACAAACAAACCGTGGGACCTTGATGACGCCATGATATCGAGGTTCCAGCGGAAGATATACGTTCCTCTTCCGGATCAGGAAGCAAGAAAGGCGATAATAGAGATACATATCAAGGGAGTAACACTCGAGGGCATAACGATAAACTCCCTTTCAGAAAGAACGGAAGGTTTTTCCGGCAGGGATATAGCCAATTTGTGCAGGGAGGCCGTTATGACAATGATAAGGGAGAAGAACCCGAAACTGGAAGAACTGACCTCCGGCCAGATAGAGAAGTACACGATGAGCTATCGTCCTCTGAAGGAAAAGGATTTCAAAAAGGCCTTCGAAAAAATAAGACCGAGTGTCGAACCTGATTCCATAAAGAAGTATTCTGAATGGGGAAAACAAATGGGAATGTAAACCATGAACATTTTCGATGTGATGAAAGAGGAGAAGAAATTCTACAACAAAGAAAAGCTCCAGCACAATCTGGACGATCTTCTGGAAAAGATAAAAAAATCCAGAAGGGATGAAAAATTCGAAAAAACCGCGCTGCTCTTCCGAGAAGCAGGGAACGTTGCTCACCTTTTGGGTGACTCACGTGCCTCCGAATTCTACATGAGTTCTGCCCAGGAAAACCTGAAGGCAAAAAACATGTACAATGCCGCGTGGGCCTACAGGAACGCGGCACTCGTTTCATTCGAGAACGGTGATTATGGCAATACGATTTCGTTCTCCCAGAAATCAGCTGAATTATTCGAAAAGTCTCATACACAGTACGGGCTTGAGTGGTGCTTCAACCTCATGGGAGAGGCACTGGAAAAAACCGGAAAGAATTCCGAGGCAATAAAATACTACAAAAAATCCCTTGACATACAGAAGGATGAGGAAATCGAGGAAAGGGTCAGCCAGCTGATGAAAAAAACACCGGAAATTTCGGTAGATCATAATTCCGATAAAGATTCTGTAAAGGAAAACGGAAATGCCGAATTCAGGCTGGAAGTCAGGAATCTTTCAAACGGCACAATAAAGGAAATAAAGGTGATGGATTCCGGTTCTAAGATGATAGATTCCTTAGGTAATATTAAACCAAATGAGATACACGTCTTCAAAAAATCAGTAAGAGCGGGCAAGAACGGAGTTTCATCCCCCTTCAGCCGGATAGAGTGGGAAACATCCGACGGAGATAAAACAGAAAGGGAGATAGAACCGATCGAAATTAAGATTAAACCAAATGTCGGAATTAACGCTTATTTTCGCGAGAAACCCAGTGTCGGGAAGCAGTCATTTTTCGTGGTTTTCGTAAGGAACGATTCGGAAAAGGAAATTACAAACGTATGCCTTCATATGGATTTTCCGGTAGAGATCAGGGTGAAACCCGTTACCGGGTATGTCCTTGAAAAAATTCAGCCTGGCGAGGAGAAGGGATTCGTTTTCAAGGTCCTTCCCACCGCCCTGGAGTCGGTCATGCTGAAACCCTCAGTGACTTATGAACACTGCAGAAGGAATTTCGAGGAGACGATGGAACCATTCTTCATGAAGGACACGCTGGAACTACCGGAAGACAAGACCATTTCAAGGGAACCTTCCAGGATACTGGACAATAGGATGATCGAAAAAATGAATGAAGCCCGCGAGGAAAAGAGATTCATCGTTTCAAGGCTGGAACCATTCCAGATCAGCGAGATAGATTTCATAGAATTCCAGAAGGAGATGGCCTCGGTAAACACCGGATTTTCCCTGAAAAACACCAAAATAGAGGAGACGTTCTCCCTGATAAAGGAGGAACTGAAGGACCTTTATCTCGTTTCGGAAAGGAGGAACGATGAATCATGCCTGTTGCTTTATTCATGCAAGACGAGAGGAGAAGGGGAGACCTATCTTCTGAAGATCGTCATAAAGGAAGAAAGGGGCATAGTATTCGTCGTGTCCAGATTGTATTCTGACAAGGAGGACGGGCTGGACGATCTGCTCACTAAAATATCCAGGGTGCTCGAGCACACGATAACCGCTATGACCTTCGCTACTGAGGTACAGAATATTGAGGTAAACGAGACAATAAACATAATAGATTCCGTGGTCCAGCGCTCGAAAATAGGCGGTGACGAAGATAAAACAGAGAATAAAAAAATAAAATTAAAGGATTCAGTGGTACAGAAGACTGATCTGTAACCTACTTTTTCTTCTTCTTGGGCTTTTCCTCTTCCTCTTCGAATTCCTTGCTCATTTTGAGTTCGTCAGCCTCTAGCCATACCACTAGCAATCCCACCAGTATGAGAAGTATCGGAATCACGCCTGTGAGCACTATTACAAAGTTATCCAGCCAGTTGATACCGAGGGTTCCCGCGGTTCCCGTTATTGGATACACTGAATCAACGAAGAGCCCTAACCCGATCAAAATCAGGATAAGCCCGATTATTATCTTAACTGCTGCGTGCATTTTTTTCACCTTATTCCGTTATTACAATATTTAAAAACTATTAACTTTAAATTTATATACTTTATAAAGCGTAAATAATTAATTCGGTGAAAAAATGATAAAGGCGAAAAACATTGTGGAAAGAAAGAAGATCACCCCTAAACTCATTGAATGGAGAAGGCAGGGTGTAGTTGAAAGAATCCCGAAGCCAACGCGTCCCGCCAGGGCACATTCACTGGGATACAAGGCAAAACAGGGTTTCGTTGTCGTAAGGACAAGGATAGTGAAGGGGGGCCGCAAAAGGCCAAAGATGACCGGGGGAAGGGACCCCAAGAAATCGGGAAGATTCTTCTCCATGGGAAAATCCAAGAAACTGATGGCCGAGGAAAAGGCTTCCCGCAAGTACCCAAACATGGAGCTGCTGAATTCCTATTACGTCGGAGAGGACGGCAAGCACCTTTGGTATGAATGCATACTAGTGGATCCAAGCCACCCATCAGTTCCGAAATCCAAAGAAACCAGATGGATCACCAGCGGAAAGCACACAGGAAGGGTTCACAGGGGCAGGACGTCCGCCGGACAGAAATCCAGGGGACTCAGGAAGAAGTAAATTTTTCTGCTTCTTGGAACAAAATTATAAGCATAGCTACAATAATAAAGAGATAAATATGAAAATTGTGTTTGACATCGGGGGGTCGGTTCTCTGCTCCGAGGGTACTCCGAAGGAGGAAATGATAAGACATTATTCGGAATTCCTTCTCTCCCTCACCGCTGAGGGGCATGAGATAGTAGTAATCGTGGGGGGAGGCAGGCTCGCGAGAAACTACATTGACATCTCTGGGAAATTTTCGGATGAAAGGGATTTTCTTGACAATATAGGGATACACGCGACGAGGCTGAATGCGATGGTGCTGATATCTTCGCTCGGTGAGCATGCAAACAAAAAGGTGCCTGCCAGCATAAGCGAACTAAAAAGGTCAATAGGAACGAAAAAAATCACCGTTATGGGCGGGCTGAAACCAAGGCAAACGACAGATGCGGTTTCCGTCCAGGCAGCAAAGGTTTTGGGCGCGGACCTCATATTAATATGCACCGACGTTAACGGCATATACGACAAGAACCCCAAGCACCATTACAAGGTGAAGATGTTCCTTAAAATTTCCCCCGCACAGGTAAACAAGATAATAGAGAAAGACGCTTTCATTCCCGGCCATTCTTCCGTGATAGACCCGGTTGCCGTGAAACTTCTCATGAAGAACAAAATAAAAGCGATCGTCCTTAACGGAAAGGACATAGAAAATATAAGAAACGCCATCAAAGGGAATGAATTCCTGGGGACAACGGTTGAGTGATCGAATGTATGTTATCGTTATTATAACGTGCCCTGACAATGAAAGCGCTGAAAAGATTTCCGGCGTGATACTCGGTCAAAGGCTGGCGGCATGTGTAAACATAGCGAAGGATATAAAATCCTTTTTCTGGTGGGGAAAGCGGAGGAAGAAAATACATTCCGCCGAAGAGATGATGCTTTTTGTTAAAACAAAACAGTCGCTCCTCAGAAAGCTAATAAGGGAGGTCAAGAAGGTTCACCCGTATTCGGTGCCTGAAATAATAGCCCTTCCCATTGTGGGAGGTTCGAAGGAGTATACGCAATGGATTGAAGAGGAAACACGGAATTAAATATATTCAAACAAAATTATTATCATGAGTCCCGAAATTTCAGAAGGGAACGATTTCGAGAGAGAAGTCAGGAATCTTCTGGGAAAACACGTAAAAAATGAAAAAATTATTCTCGAAAAGACGAGCCAGCCTGAATTCGGCGATGTTTCTTTCCCCTGCTTTACGCTTTCCAAGGAAATGAAAAAGAGCCCGGTGAAAATAGCGGAGGAGCTGTCTAAAAAAATAAAGCCCGCTGATCTTGTAAAAGGGGTGGAGGCAAAGGGGGGTTATCTTAATTTTTTCGCGGACTGGGGCAAGATTTTCCGGGACGTTTATGAGCGCATTGAAAATGATCCCAAAAAATTCGGTTCAGAAAAAGCGGGAAAGAAAGAGAAAATCCTGATAGAGTATTCCGCCCCTAACACGAACAAGCCACTCCACCTCGGCCATGTCAGAAATAATTCACTCGGAATGGCCCTTTCCAGAATACTCGGGTTCTCCGGCTTTGATGTCGTAAAGGTGAATCTGGTCAACGACAGGGGAATCCATATATGCAAGTCAATGCTCGCATACATGCTTTTCGGGGACGGAAAAACGCCGGAAAGCGAGGGCAAGAAGGGAGACCATTTCGTGGGAGACTACTACGTTTTATACAATAAAAAATCCAAGGAAGACCCTTCCCTCGAAAGCAGGGCGAGGGATCTCCTCAAAAAATGGGAGGACGGGGACAAAGAGACGATAGAACTGTGGAAAAGGATGAACTCATGGACGTTCGACGGATTCAGAAAGACTTACAAGGAATACGGATGCGAATTCGATAAGTGGTATTACGAAAGCAAGACGTACGAGCTCGGGAAGAAATTCGTCACTGAAGGTTTGAGGAAGGGAATATTCAGCAGGGGAGAAGAAGGGGAGATATACATCGATCTCACCGGACAGGGCCTTGACAAGAAAATACTGATGCGTTCTGACGGAACGACAGTGTATATGACGCAGGACCTGGGAACCACGAAGCTGAAATATGATGATTTCCATCCAGACAGGATGATATGGGTTGTGGCAAGCGAGCAGAATTATCATTTCCAGGTACTTTTCAAGATAATTGACATTCTCGGGTACGAATGGTCTAAAAAATGCTACCATCTGAATTACGGCATGGTTTTTCTGCCGGAAGGGAAGATGAAATCCAGGGAAGGGAATGTCGTGGATGCCGATGACCTTCTGGAGAATCTTACAAAAGATGCGGTAACCGAGATAAAGAAAAGAGATATCATACAGGGGGCGGATGAAATCAAAAAAACGGCCAGGATGATATCGCTTGGCGCGATAAAATTCTACATGCTCAGGACAAACCCGATGAAGGATGTCAGCTTCAACCCCAAGGAATCCCTTTCCTTCGAGGGGGATACCGGCCCGTTCATCCAGTATTCCCACGCAAGGATAGAGGGGATACTCAGAAGACTGGGAAAAACCGGTAAAAATCCTGATT
Organism: Candidatus Aenigmatarchaeota archaeon; assembly: GCA_016932215.1. Taxonomy (GTDB): domain Archaea; phylum Aenigmatarchaeota; class Aenigmatarchaeia; order QMZP01; family QMZT01; genus JAFGDH01. The sequence goes on from JAFGDH010000001.1 coordinate 42,137, forward strand.
TTTCGCTTCTAAGCTCGCCGGAGGAAAGGGACCTTATGAGAATGGTCTGCAGCTTTCCTGATGCGGTTAAACAGGCCGGCGATAAATATACCCCCTCCGTTATCACAGGTTACCTTCTGGACGTCGCAAAATCATTCAACAGGTTTTACGAGAAGCACAACGTCATGAAATCCGGCGATGACGTGAAGGCAGCCAGAACTTCACTTATAAAATCAGTAAGGGTCGTCATCAGGAACGGTCTGGACCTTCTCGGGATAGAAGCGCCAGAGAGAATGTAGTTCACACTGTTCTTACGTGTATTCCTGTAGGGCCTATTATCAGCGGGTGTATGTCCGTCGAGTGGTTTGTCATTCTCATTTTTCTTATGGAAAGCGACCGGTTGTATTTCGTCATACCCAGATACTGCAGAACTATGATCGAATCCACCATGAATTCAATCACACCCGATCTGGAAAGGGACTTGGTGTCCTCCAGGATCTCCGATGTCACCACAACTATTTTGTTCATATCCCTCAGCCTCTGGAGGATCTTGTAGAGAAATTTTCTTATCTTGAACGGTTCGTGTATGTACAGCTCAAACATGCTAACGGAATCAATCACTATTCTCCTGGCCTTCAGGGACTCAACGTTGTTCATTATCCTGTCCATGAGGGTTTCGACATCGAAAGGTTCGATTTCAATCATCTTTATCATGTTTTTCTTTTCCAGTGTGTCAAGGTCCCAGCCGAATTTTTTAGCCTGTTTCCTGACGTTCTCGATGGTTTCCCCGGTCGTTATGTAAAGTCCCTTGTCCTTGTATTTTTCCGCCCCGTTGTATATGAACTGGGTGGAAAAGATGGACTTGCATGTGCCCGTTTTACCGGACACCAGGGTTATGCTCCCTTCCTCGAGCCCCCCTTCCATCAGGCTGTCAAGACCAGGTATCCCCGTTTGCACCCTCATAACTTTCTTTTCTTTTCCCGACTAATAAATTTTTTAATCAGCTACCGAAAAATAATGCATGGAAAAGAGACATCCGGTTGTATCTGGGGTTTTTTACGAGTCGGATCCTCGTAAACTCAGAAATTCCCTGGAGTCCATGTTCAGGAACACGAAAACCCACGGCAACCTCGGGGTGATTTCCCCCCACGCCGGGTACGTTTATTCCGGCAAGACATCCGCCTTCTCAATCGCTTCCCTCAAACCCTCCGAAAGTTTCCTTCTGATCGGGCCGAATCACAATCTTCTCGGACACGAGTTTTCTGTCTCGAGGGGAATATGGGAAACGCCTCTTGGAGAAGCGAAAATCGACGACAACCTCGCGGATGATCTTATGAAAAATGAGCTGATAAATGATGATTACATCTCCCATTCGCATGAACACTCCCTGGAGGTGCAGATACCGTTCCTCCAGCACAAATTCCGGAATTTCAGATTCGTTCCTCTGTCAGTCGCAAACATGGACTACTCTTTCAGATTCCTCTCAAAATGCGAGTCCGTTGCAAAAACCATCTCTTCTGCGCTGAGGAAGAAAGACTTTAGGATAATCGTTTCTTCCGATTTCTCCCATTACCTTCCCCAGGATGAGGCGGACGAAAAGGACGAAAAAGCGATCGGGATGATAAGGAATCTGGACGTCAGGGGTTTCTTCACGGAACTTGAAAGAATGGACGCGTCGGTTTGCGGATACGGCCCTGTGGTTATTCTCATGGCGGTAGCGAAGGAGATGGGCTGGAAAAAAATAGACGTGATGAACCATTCCTCGTCCGGGGACGTGACGAAAGACAGGTATTCGGTCGTCAATTATTATTCGATAGGATTCCGGTGAAACCATTTCTCTTTCAGCAATCTGACTTCTTTCGATGCTTCTTTCATGATCCTTTCGTTCTTGTCCATCTCTTTCCAGTTTCCCCTTTCCTTCTCTCCGAAATATTCAGCGAAACGGTCCCTGAAGAACCTCGGCTTTCCTATCTTCGTGTCCGCAGAAAATAAATCATTATTTATCTGGAGGAAGAGATATTTTCCGTTCTTTTTGAATAATTTTTTTAATTTATTAATGGAATCAATTTTATTTACAATTTCATTTCTCTTTATAATATCTTGAATATTCCCTTTGAATGGAAGGAAATGCATGTGGGCGTGGAAGACTGTCTGCCCGGTTATGCCGTGCTCGAAAACGGCGAACGATCCGTACTCTTTCCTGAGGAATCCGACGACATTATTGTATAATTTTTGAACTCTCCGAATTCCTTCCCGAGGGAACCCATGCAGTAAACGTGATCATTCGTTATTATCAATACATGTCCCTCTGTAATGTTATGGATGTCCGCGTATACTGATAATTTTTTTCCTCTGAAAAGCGGGACGCTCAACGCAAAAGAATCAATGTTACAATGAACGCAATGCATGCTAACTCCTTCTGAGCGGGTTTTTGGGCGACTGTTCTGCGAGGAACAACCGCTTCGGATTGGGATGTCCATTGACGGTCACGCCCAGCATCTCCATGAGTTCCCTCTCGAATAGGTCTGCTCCGGGAAATATCCCGGTGATGGTGTCGATTTCCGGTTTCTCCTTGGGCAGGGTTGTCCTGAGATTTATGACTGTGCCCTCGTGTTCCATGTGATAAATAACATCTATCCCTTCTGCCACATCCACGCCGCTTATTGTAATGACCCTCTGTATCCCTGAATCATGTAGTTTTTTCATGATATTTTTTAACTTCGAACTGTCGAATTTAGTCCATATTTCATTACCCTTGACAATGACTTCTTCCATGAGACCTTTGAGAATATCTTCCGCGTTCATTTACACCCCTCCATCCTTTTCAATATTTTTACCACACCCGCTATTATAGCTTCCGGTTTGGGAGGACAGCCCGGAACGTAGACATCTACCGGGATGATTTTGTCCAGCGGGCCATCGGAATTATACGAATCGTAAAAAACACCCTTTGATATCGCACATGAACCTACCGCCATTACGTATTTAGGATCGGGCATCTGCTGATATACAGTTAGTAACCTGTCTTTCACCTTCTTTGTCACAACCCCCTCAACTATCAGTATATCCGCATGCCTCGGGGACCCCTTTTCCATTATACCGAACCTTTCCACATCATACTTTGGCGTGAGGCTTGCCAGTATTTCGATAGAGCAGCCATTGCATCCCCCTGCTCCGAAATGTATTATCCATGGGGATTTTTTTCTGCAGTATTTCACAAGCCTGCCCATAACCGAACCGCTTTTTTTATTCACTAAATCACCAAAACCATAATAACTATCATCACTATCCCGACAACCATCCATATGACATAATCAGACAGATTTCCAGTGTGAACATCCCTAAGCCTGTTCAGACCCATGGATTCTATTATTGCCTGGTAAAAATTATCCGATGTCACGGACACCTTCTGGAAAGGCTCCCCGCAGGTGTATGTCTCTCCCTTTTTACCTTCCGGTCTGAATGACCTGTTACCGATCAGATATATGAGGAATCCTAAAAGAATGAAACCCATGAAGGATCCTATGAATAATGTCCAGTTTTCGAACATATTATATCACACTACCCCCCAGAACAGCATTAATATATTGGCTCTGGTTTAATAAAGCGTTCGTTGCCGGCTCTACAAACATGATACCTATCTGAGGAAAAATCCCTATAACTATGCACATGATAGTGATTATTATCACCGGAATCAGCATCATCTTGGGCGTTTTATTCACTATTTTTATGTTGGAATGTCCCATAAAAATGCATGAAAATACCTTGATGTAATAAGCCATAGTAATGGCTGAAACTATTATCGCTATTGCAGTTATTACCGGGCTTACCTGCCATGTGGCCATATATATCAGCCATTTGGAAGCGAACCCGTTCAAAGGAGGGACTCCCGCAGTACCGAGCGCACCGACACCGAAGCAAAAAGCCACCCATGGCATCTGCTTTCCAATCCCTCCGAGCCTGTTCATATCCCTTGTCCCTGTATGCCAGAGAACAATCCCGAAAGACATGAAAAGCAGACTCTTGAGCAGTATATTGTTCAGCAGATGGAAAAGACCGGCAGTTACCCCGAGAGAAGTACCGATTCCGATCGCAACGAAAATGTACCCGATCTGGCTGACAGTCGAGTAAGCTATCAGCCTCTTGGCATCCTTTTGGATTAATGCCATCAAACCCCCTAATATCATCGTGACCAGCCCGAGTAATATCAGCATCCAGAAAACACTTACAATTCCGAATACGGTGAATATTACCCTTATCATCATGTAAACACCGGAACCCACTATGACGCTGGAAAGGAGAGCGGACACAGGCGAAGGGGCGGCGGGATGGACATCCGGCAGCCAGAAGTGGAAAGGAACTATTGCTGATTTCAGGGAAAGACCCCCGAGTATCAGGCCAAGAACAACCAGAAAAGCAGGTCCGCCGTAAACCTTCGTTGCCAGGTCCGCCATGTTGAGGGTTCCCGCGAGGCCGTAAAGCATCGCTATCCCCAGCAAAAGGAATGATGATGACAATGACCCCACGACAAGATATTTGAATGCGGCCTCTGTCGATTCTTTGTTCAGAAGGAATGCGACCAGCGCATAGGAAGAGACGGACATAAGCTCGAAAAACACGTACATGTTGAATATGTCACCGGTGAGGGATATCCCGAGAAGCCCTATTGTGAGCAGGCAAAGAAGGGTGTAGTACCTGTGTTTCCTTTTCTTGATGTATTTTACGGAGTATATTGCAGTGAGGGACATTATGCCTGTTATTAGAAGCGCCATGAAAAGCCCGAGACCGTCAAGCACCCATACTATACCGAATGGAGGGTTCCATCCCGAGAACGCAAAAACCATTGTTTCAGGTGCGAGATAAATGAAAATCAAAAAGAAGAATGAAAAAACTATCGCTGATATGGCTATCATGTCCTTCTTCAGCACAAGCACTAGAAACGCGGCCAAAAATAAAACGCTTATCGCTATCGTTATCATTATTATCCCTTCAGCCTGTTCATTTCCTCCGTGTTGAGCGTGTTGAAATGCCGGTATGCGATTATTGATATGCCCAGCGCGAGTGCTGTTATGCTTATGCTTATCACTATAGAAGTAAGCACCAGTGCCTGTGGCACAGGGTCAACCGATAACTGCGCGAAAGTGTTGACGTTTTCATGCGTCATTATGGGAGGTATTCCGTTTCCCCTGAATCCTATTGTTATAAGAAGCAGATGTATGGCATCTGTGAAAATAGCAAGACCTATTATTTTCTTTATCAGGTTTGGTTTCATTGCTATGCAGTAGACTGCCAGCATCATCATCAGACCGGACGTTAAATACAACTCTATCATATTCATTCCTTCATCAGCAAAAACACTATCATGGTCAGCGCCATCGTTACCATTATCCCCCCGAATATGTTAAGCAGCAGTATCTGCTGGGCGCTCCATAGGTTAAAAATCATACCGGTCGGGGCAAGGATGCTCCTGAAAAACGTTTCGAACAGAACGATGAATATGAGGAAGAAGGCCATGATTCCCTCAAGTATATGTGCCGTCTCCTCCTTTATTATCCTTTCTGCCTTTTTGAGCCCGAAAGCCAAGGCAACGAGCGTTAGGCCAACAACTATCATGGTTCCTCCGGGGAAGGAACCTCCGGGGGTCAGGTGGCCATGCATTATCGTATACACGCCGAAAAGGAGTATGAATGGGAAGATGCCCTTTATCATGGTCCTCACTATCACATCCATTATTCCCCCTCCTTCCCGAGACCGAACATTATGAGGCTGAATACCCCTATCGCGGCGGTGAAAAGAACCGTTTCTTCACCCAGCGTGTCGAAACTTCTGAAATCCCATACTATCGCCCCTACAACGTTCGCGGAGTTGGTTTCCTTGAAAGCGTTCCTGAGATAATAATCAGCTACTGACTTGTTTTCCCAGTCGCCGAAACCGGGGAAGAAAAATACGGAAAGCATGAATGAAAATATCAGACCCATGCATACGACTACCACAAGGTTTTTCACCATCATTTTTCCAGCCTCACCGTCTTTTGAATGGCTATCACGAATATCAGCGTCATAAGCCCGGCCTTTACCGTAGCTTCTGTTATTGCTATGTCAGGGGCCTGGAGAATCAGGAAGGACAACGAGAGCATAAGGGAAACGAAGGCGAGAAAAATTACTGAATACAGTAGGTCCTTTGAAATCACGGCGAAAAGGGCAAATGCGATCATCCCAGCAAGGAGAACTATAATTATCATATAATAATATTATTATAACCCCGATAAATTACTATTGGGTTCTTGCATTTTTTGTTTGCCCGCCATCGACTGTATTTCGGAACCGATTTCATTCATCTTTTCAGCCATCTGCTCGATCTGGGCCTGTATCTCTTCCATTACCTTTTCTATCTCTTCTGATCTTTCATCAAGAATTTTCTTCACGTCTGCCGTTTTTTTGTCCGAAATAACCCCTGCGCCTATGCCCGTAAGCAGGGATTCCCTGCCGGTTATTTTCCCCTTTGCAAAACAGCCGCTCCCTAACGGGATCAGAACTTCGTTGTCGTTGCCGATAGTTTTCATTTCTTCCAGCGCGTTCAGTGTGCTCTTCGTCTCAAGAAACTGTTTTTCTATCATATCCTGCTGGTTTTTGAGGGCTTCTATGTTCTGCTGGAATATCTGCAGCATGACGTATTTTTCTGTAATCTTTTGATCGCTCATACTGGTCTAATAGTATTGCAAGCTTATAAATTTTCAAAAAATCAGAGCAACTTCAGGTGCTTGGTTATCTTGTCTATTTCTTTCTCTTCACATGGACCTATTCCCAGAACGGTTATGGTTCCCGGCTCTATTTGAGTCCTTCCCGCGTCCCTTATCAGCGAGCATGGGAATTTCTTCCTGACCCTTTCATATATGCTCATTAAACCCTTAAGGTCATCCACCTTGAGAATTACCTTCTTTGACCCTTCGGATTCCCATCCAGCTTTTTCTTTCGCATCAGACTTCTTGTACGCCTCTATGCTTGCATGCGCGACCTGGGCGGCAATTTTTCCCTTGTCCATCTTGATGTCTTTCCTTACGATGATAACCTGCTTGAACATAATATTATTTGGGAACGGTTGAATAAAAACAGAGATAAAAATAAAAAAAATGGCAAAAATGAATGGGGGCAATCGTTTTTACACTTTTCCCGTTACCGTGGCAGTGTCAACCGCCTGGTAACCGCCTTGCGGTGTGTAAGTTACTGTTACCTTCAGCGAATAGGATGATCCTGTTGTCAGTCCCATTGTTGTGCAGTTCACCGTCGTCTCTGTTATCTGACCGGGTGCTATGCTGAATGCAGTCGAATTAGTCGTGCATCCGGCACCTCCAGCGGTAGGAGCTACAGCGACGGAACCAACTGATATGGTCTTCCCTACCTGATTTGGTAGCTTTATCCTGAATGTTCCGCCCGTTTCAAGTATGTGAGCTGTCGAGGCCCCAAGAGTCTGGAA
>JAFGDH010000005.1 GCA_016932215.1 Candidatus Aenigmatarchaeota archaeon
GGGTCGGCCGTAAGGTAGCAGTATTCGTCATCCTTCCGTATGTTTTCGAGATCTTCTTTAGAAAAAATGCTGTCGCCGTTGATCACCACGAAATTCCCGTTTTTTACGAATTCCTTCGCCTTCAGGACGGCGTGTCCCGTCCCCAGCGGCTCTCCCTGGTCGATGACCTTTCCCATGAACTTCTTATTTTCTAGGAACTTCCTGATCATTTCGCCCTTATAGCTTACCACTATCCCTATGTCCTTCTCTTTATAACCGGCCTTTTTGAGAATGTCCAGAAAATGCGTGAGGAACGGCTTACCTCCGACATTTATCAGATGTTTGGGTATGTCTTCCGTGAGCGGGAGCATTCTCGTTCCCTTTCCGGCAGCGAGGACTATGCATTTCATAAGAATCTTTTCGAGGGATGGCATAAAAAATAAACCTATAAAAGCAGGTTAACCGCCAGCATCAGCCCGTATCCCACCAGGCATCCTGCCGTCAGGAAGGGCATTGCCGGATAGAACTTGTCCTTCTCCGCCTTGTAAAGGAGTATGAACAGCGCTATCGTCACGACCACCGGGATGAACAGGGCCATAAGGAAGGCGGATGGCTTGGTGAATCCCATTGATCTGATCAGGCCGTCCATCACAACGCCGGCGAATATCATCGGGAAAGCGATATCCCCCCCGCCGAGAACGGCATTCCTCGTTTCTGTCCTTTCTTTCGGCTTGGCCTTGGTCTTCGCCTTAGGGAACTTCCCCTTTATTTTTTCCTTGTATCCTATCACAACGCCGGCGAATGCCCTGGACTGGGTCTGGAATTCCGCCATTGTGACCATGTGGCCGGACTTCCAGACGGCTATGACGTCGTAAACGGATATCGCCAGCAAAAGGACGACGGACCAGAATATGTCCAGGAGCGGGACGAATATGATCGCTATACCTGCATATATGAACATCTCGGTTATGTTGTGGGTCCAGGGATTTGGCTTGTAGAGCTTGAGGACGGCAAGTATGAAGCATAACACAAGGGAGATAGTCGGCCCTATGAACACGCCTATGGTTATGGTGCAGGTCATCCAAACCGCGAAGAAGTACATCGCCTTCCATATCTTTACCTTACGGAGCCGCACCAGCAAAAGTATCAGCCCGGTTCCTATCAGTATGGCTATCAGGATGTAAACGAGCGTCGAAACCCCTTCGAGCTGCGGCCTCTCCCCTATGGCGGTATCCATGTGGTGGACTATCACCTCGCCTGTTTCCGGTTCTTCGTAAACGAGGGTATTGTAATTCAAAGCGACGAGCCCGACCATCTGGGCGAGGAAGAAAATCAGGACGATCAGAAGTGTCACTTTGAGCGTGTGTTTCATAATATTATTTACCCAGCCTAGTATAAAAGAGGAGGCGAACTTATAACATATACGGCAAAAATATTTTAATCATCGCACGAAAAAGGAAAGATTATGGAAACCAAAAATAAAGGCGGGAAGGGGGAAGGCCGCCAGTCCAAGATAGAGGAAAAGCGGTGGGACAAGGTGATAGAGATACCCATCGCCCGGAAATGGAAGGACAACAAGCTTTACGCCTTCGACAGGAAATCCAAGAAACCGGTATATTCAATCGACACCCCTCCGCCATACGTGAACACGCCCGTCCATATCGGTCAGGCGGCCACGTACGTTTTAATGGACATGTTCGCCAGGTTCAGGAGGATGACTGGCCACAACGTCCTCTTCCCTCTGGGACTGGACAGGAACGGGCTGCCGATAGAGATGGCAGCGGAGAGGAAATTCGGCATCAAGCTGGGGGACGTCACCAGGGAAAGGTTCATAAAGATGTGCAGGAGCGTGCTGGAGGAATCCAGCTCCGCCACCGAAGAGACGTTCTTCAGGCTCGGCATATCGTTCAATTCATGGAAGGCCGGCGAAGAGGTAGGTGACATATACCACACGGACTCACCGGACTACAGGTCGCTCACCCAGGACAGCTTCATAGACCTCTGGAACAAGGGCCTGATATACGAGGATGACAGGATCAACAACTTCTGCCCCGGCTGCGGGACCACCATAGCGGACGCGGAGGTGATCTACAGGGATCTCCCCTCGAAGTTCAACGACATCATATTCAGGGTAAAGGAAACCGGAGAAAAGATAATAATAGGAACGACCAGGCCGGAGCTGATATGCACCTGTGCGATGGTAATCTTCAACCCAAAGGACGACAGGTACAGGAGCCTGGAAGGAAAGACGGCCGTGACACCGGTATTCGGGAAGGAAGTTCCCATAAAGTCGCACCCGTACGCCGAGATGGACAAGGGAACCGGACTGATGATGATGTGCTCCGCGGGCGACCTTACCGACATACGGTTTTTCCGGGAAATGAACCTGGAGCCGTTGATAGCGATAGGGTCCAACGGGCTCATGAACGAGCACGCGGGCTTCATGAAGGGGTTGACGGTGCAGCAGGCAAGGGGGAAGATGATCGAGGTCCTGATAGAAAAGAAACTGCTGGTGAAACAGAAAGACACCGTGCACAGGACCCCGGTTTGCGAGCGGTCCAAGGACCCAATAGAGTTCATATCCATGAAAGAGTTCTACCTGAAACAGATGGACTGCAAAAAGAAGATGCTTGAACTGGCGAAGAAGATCAGCTTCTATTCGCCCAGGAGCAGGCAGATCATGATCGACTGGATAAACAGCGTTTCCATAGACTGGCCCATTTCGAGGAGAAGATACTATGCTACGGAAATACCGATATGGTACTGCGCCAAATGCAAACATCCCATCCTGCCTCCGAAGGGGGAATACTACCAGCCGTGGAAGGACAAGTGCCCGTGGGAGACCTGCCCGAAATGCGGGCACGGCGAATTTTACGGAGAGGACAGGGTATTCGACACGTGGTTCGACTCCTCGATGTCACCGCTTTACATACTGAAATACTCGAGGGACGGGGAATTCTTCAGGAGAAACTCGCCCTGCTCTCTGCGTCCGCAGGGAAAGGAGATAATAAGGACGTGGCTGTATTACACCGTCCTCAAGGACTACCTGCTGACAGGCGAACTCATATTCAGGGACGCATGGATAAATTATCACATAGTCGACGACAACGGGAAGAAGATGAGCAAGTCCCTCGGCAACATAATCGACCCGCAGGAGGTCATAAAGAGGTTCGGCGCGGAGCCCTTCAGGATGTGGTGCGCGATAGAGGGTAATCTCGAAAATACGGACTTCCGCTGCTCTTTCGACAGGATAGAGGGGACGCACAAGACCCTCACCAAGATATGGAACGTCGCCAGGTTCGTCTCCATGTTCCCGAAGCCGGGAAAGAGGCCTGAACTGGAGCCAGCCGACAGGTGGATAATGAACGAGGTCAACAAGCTCGTCAAGAATGCGAGAAAATGTTATGAAAAGTATGACTTCCACACGCCGGCCGCGGAAATAAAGCATTTCATATGGGAGACGTTCGCTTCCAACTACATCGAGATGGTCAAGACCAGGGCTTATAACGAAAACGGGGATTTTTCAAAACAGGAGCAGGAATCCGCCTGTTTCGCGCTCAATCACGCACTCGAGACGGTGCTCAGGCTGCTCGCTCCGGTCAACCCGTTCCTCACGTACAGGCTTTACGAGGAGCTTACCGGGAAGGATATCCATTTCACGGAATTCCCGGAACCGGAAAAGGGGCCGGAAAAGAAGATGCAGTTCACGACGGAGGAGCTTGCTGAACTGAACAGCGGGATATGGAAGGCCAAGAAGGACAAGGGGGAATCCCTCAAGTCAGAGATCGAAAAGATGGAGATGCCAAAGAAATTCAGGGAAATAGGCAGCGATCTCAGAAGAATGCACAACATCAGCAAACTCTCTTTCGTGTAAGTGAAAAACTTTTCATTTATTATTGATTTTATCGAATAATTAAAGATGAAAGAGGGGTTTCTCGTTTCTGCCGCGGTGTTTGTTTTGTTGTCGGCCGTTTTTTCAGTCAATGTCCTATCCCAGGCAGCCGGGTGCGTCGAGGGAACGACAAGGGCGTGCGGGCCTGATCTCGGGGTTTGCATGGCGGGCATTTCCAGCTGCGTCGGAGGGAAATGGAGCGAATGCGTGGGGGCGAAGGGTCCTGAGTCTGAGTATGACATATGCGGCAACCGCAAGGACGACAACTGCGACGGCAACACGGACGAGGGATGCAGCGGCTACGAGCAGAGGTGCTCCGACGGCGAGAGGAACTGGAACGAACTGGGGGTGGACTGCGGCGGATCATGCCCGGAAAGCTGCGCCGAAATGCCGTGGATATGGCTGATGGTGATAGGGTTCGGGCTTTTCATATTCGCCGTTGCCCTCCATTACAAGAACAGGTCAGGCGGAATGATAGAGAGCGAATCTATCGGGACGGACTAAAAACGAGAACCGGCAAGCATGTCAGTCATGCCACAAAACCTTTATAAATCAATTCTATTTATATATTTATACTTTAATATCAAGATAATCAACTTGGTTGATACTTTAAAATATAAAAAGGAGGAAGATAAGATGGCAGAAAAACCCCACATTAATCTGATAACATCAGGTCACGTAGACCACGGGAAATCTACTTTGATAGGCAGACTGCTCTTCGATTCAGGCTCGATTCCGGAACAGGAAATGAGAAAGCTGAAGGAGAAGGCAAAAGAGCTTAAGAAAGAGACTTTCGAGTTCGCATTCGTCATGGACGGTCTTAAAGAAGAGAGAGAAAGAGGACTGACCATAGACCTTATGCACAGAGAATTCCAGACCGACAAGTACTATTTCACGATAATAGACTGTCCGGGTCACAGGGACTTCGTTAAGAACATGATCACGGGCGCTTCCCAGGCAGACGCGGCTATCCTTGTCGTTTCATGCAAGGACAGCATACAGGAACAGACCAGGGAGCACCTTTACCTCGCGAAGGTTCTTGGAATCGGCCAGATAATTGTCGCAATAAACAAGATGGACTCTGTGAACTACGAAGAGGCACAGTTCAAGAAAGTGAAAGACGAGGTTTCCAAGCTGCTTACAAGCATCGGTTATGACGCCGGAAAGATACCATTCATCCCCGTATCCGCATACGTCGGAGACAACGTAGCCAAGAAATCCGACAAGATGGCGTGGTACAGCGGGCCGACACTAATGGCGTCACTTGACCAGACAATAACACCACCAGAAAAGCCAGTAAACAAGCCTCTGAGACTTCCTGTACAGGACGTTTTCACCATAACCGGTGTAGGAACAGTACCTGTCGGCAGGGTTGAAACAGGCATACTGAAGCCAGGGGACAAGATCGTATTCATGCCTTCCGGAACAGAGGGTGAGGTAAAATCGATAGAAATGCACCACAAGCCCCTTAACAAGGCAGAACCTGGAGACAACGTAGGTTTCAACATGAGAGGAGTCGGCAAGGGCGACATCAGGAGAGGTGACGTTGTCGGACATCCGAACAGCCCGCCAACAGTGGTAAAGGAATTCACTGCGCAGATAATCGTGCTGCAGCATCCTACAGTGATAACGAAGGGTTACACGCCTGTATTCCACGCGCACACTTCGCACATAGCAGGTTCTATCACGGAACTCGTGAAGAAGCTTGATCCGAAAACGGGCGCGGTTCTTCAGGAAAACCCGGACATGCTGAAGCCAGGAGACGCAGCGATAATCAAGGTGAAACCAACCCAGCCGTTTGTCATTGAAAAACAATCGGAGTTCCCGGAGCTGGCGAAGTTCGCTATCAGGGACATGGGTAAAACGATAGCAGCAGGGATATGCATTGATGTCGTAAAGGCCTAAATCCCTCCCCCTTTCCTTTTATTTTATTTTCTTAGTTTTTATCACGTTCAGCCGAATGTATATAAATATTTATATCATATAGTACAGATAATCATAATAAAGATCAGATATGACTGAAAAGATCGAAGTGATGGTTGATGGAGGCAAGGCTACTGCAGCCCCGCCTCTGGGACCTGCGCTTGGGCCTCTAAAGATCAACATACAGGCCGTGGTGGACGAGATCAACGCGAAAACCAGGGCACTCGCCGGCATGAAGGTCCCGGTAAAGGTGATAGTCAACGAAAAGACCAAGGAATTCGAGATACAGGTAGGAACACCTCCCACTTCTGCGATAATAAAGAAGGAGCTGAACATCCAGAAGGGATCCAGCGAGTCCGGCAAAATTCGGGCTGGCGACCTTTCCATGGACCAGGTAAAGAACATAGCAATGTCCAAGTTCGGTTCCGACGACGAAAGGTTCGTGAACCAGGTGATAGGAACCGCCAGGAGCATGGGGATCACAGTTGATCACGGCGGGCTCTCGGAAGACGAGGAGAAGGCCGCGGAGAAATCACACAAGGACGCCAAGGCAGGGGCCGCACCGGCACCGGCCGCGGAAGGTGAAGCTGCAGAAGGCGGCGCAGAAGAACCGGAAAAGGAAGAAAAAGAGTAATTAATACAATTCGTGAACAAATACGCTTTTTTCTGGCAATATCCTTATTTCATCGTCCTCTCTCAGCTTGATTCTTTTGGGTTCCCCGTTGACCGGATTGCCGTTTATCCTTACTCCGGAGTATGCACCGTCACTGATAATCACCCTTCTCGCTTTCCCATCAGTGGAAACCTCGATCACGCTGTGATCCCTCTTTTCAGCGACCAGCCAGAGATTCCCGTTCCCGTTATACTTTATTGTAACGTCGCTCATCCCGAAATCATTGAAAATCGTGACCTTTTCACCGGGGTGTAAATAATCATGCGAATTATAATCATTGGGTTTACCTAAAAAAAGACAAACGTATTCATTTTTCATAGGATATATGTCACTGAAAGATTTTTATTCATTTACGTTCATTTTTTCGGCAAGTCCCTTCTCTATGAGAAGGTTCGCGTTCGCCTCGGGGAGTGTCGTAATATCACCCTTTTTGAAGGGGCCGTAGTTCTTCATGTTCATTCCCACGAACTTCTCCACATCACCCAGGATCGAGACCAGCGTTTTGCCCTCGCCGTCGTCCTCAAACCGTTTGAGTCGCTCCTTCTGGAAATTCCGTATTCGTTCCACTACATCATCGAAGAACTTCCTTTCCTCCGGGATCATGTTACCTATTTCATGCCCGGAATGGACGTAATTGAGGGCCGCTTCCATGATTTTTCTCTCCCTCTTCTCGAATATCGTCCTCAGGCGTATCCGGACGGAATCGACTTCCCACTTCTCCGTCTCACTCCGTACGAGCTTCATCTTCTTCTCCAGGTACTCTTTCGCCTCGCTGAAGAAATCGTCAGGGAGACTGGAAAGCCCCTTATTCGAACGTTCTTCCTCGAATATCTTCCTTATGGTCTCGAACGTGAGCATGCAATCACATGATTAAGTTGTAATCAGGAAATAAAAAGAATTCTCGGTCAGGGCTTCTCTTCCGGCAGCTTGCTTAAGAATCTGAATCTGTACTCCGTCGGTCTGCCAGCCCCTTTTCCGGCAAACGGCCATACGCTGCAGGTGTAGGCGTCCGCGCCTTCAGGTATCTGGCCGGGGGACGGCTCCGGGTCAGCGCCCGCCTTCACCCTCTTAAGAGTCAGTTCACCGCCGATCTGTTCGGCCGGGAAGGTCTTTTGGGTATCGAAGCTGATGTAAACAAGCTTCCCCGTGTTAGGGCCCTTCCTGTATGTCACGCCGTGCTCGTGGAGATGATCCAGATCAGCAAAATCCCTTCCCATATTTAGAAGAAGATGCAAATCTTTTAAGCGTTAATTCGGCCAGATCCGCTATTAATTAAACAGGGCATCCTATTTATTATATCTATCAAAATAATGGTATTGGATTACATGAAGTAGACTCTGTCTGCTTCTTTCGAAGAAAGCGTATGAAGCAGATTAAATCTGCTTCTTTCAAAGGTGGGGATTCGGATGCGCATACGCCAGCCCATAATAAGCGTGCTCGGGCACGTGGACTCGGGGAAGACGACATTGTTAGACCGCATAAGGGGATCGACGGTCGCTTCCGGCGAGAGCGGCGGCATAACCCAGCATATCGGAGCTTCCGAGATACCGATCAAGAACGTAAGGGACCTGTGCGGCAACCTGCTGGAACGGATGAAGGTTGACCTGAAGATACCGGGCCTCCTTTTCATAGACACACCGGGACACGAGGCGTTCACTACCCTCCGAAAGCGCGGTGGGTCCATTTCGGATCTCGCGATTCTGATCGTTGACATAAACGAGGGCTTCCAGCCCCAGACGGAAGAATCATTGCTGTTTCTGAAGGAGTTCAAGACCCCGTTCGTTGTCGCGCTGACCAAAATCGACAGGATTCTCGGCTACCGTTCCTCCGAAGGGGCATGCTTCCTCGACAACTACAGGCACCAGGACGAGCGGGTGCAGGACCAGTTCGAGGAGAAACTCTACCGCGTCATCGGCCAACTGGGTGAGAAGGGCTTCCCGGCTGAAAGGTACGACCGGGTGGAAGACTACTCGAAACAGATATCCGTCGTCCCTGTTTCAGGCGTCACCGGCGAGGGTGTCCAGGACCTTCTCGTCCTCATAGCCGGCCTCTCCCAGAAGTTTCTCGAAAAGCGGCTGGAGATAACCAGCGAGATAGGGAAGGGAACCGTGCTCGAGGTGAGGGATTTCAAGGGGATGGGGACGACGCTGGACGTGATATTATACGATGGCATAATGAGACGTGGGGATTTCCTGGTCATAGGAGGGAAAGAAACCGTCCTGACAAAGGTTAAGGCGCTGATGAAGCCGGAACCGCTCAAGGAGATAAGGGTGGAAAGGAAATTCCTGCCAATCAGCGAGGTCTCGGCCGCGGCGGGCGTCAAGATTTCGGCCATGAACATAGAATCCGTGATCGCAGGATCGCCTTTACGCTCCGTGAGGAAGGAGGAGGACATAAAGAGCGTGGAGCAGGATATAACCAGGGAGATAGAGGAAGTGGAGATAGAAACGGAAAACGAGGGCATAATAATCAAAGCCGACACTTTAGGAAGCCTCGAGGCACTCATAAAGACGCTAAAGGAAATGGGAATGCCGATAAGGAAGGCGAAGGTTGGGCCAGTCCTCAAAAGCGACGTGATGGAGAGCTCTGGGATGAAGAAGAAGATCATATTCGCCTTCAGGGTGGACATGTTCCCTGACGCGAAGGAGATCGCGAAGAAGGAGAAGGTCAAGGTGATCTCTTCCGACGTCATATACAAGCTCATGGACGACCTGCGGGAATGGGAAGAGGACACGAGGAAGAGGAAGGAGAAGGCCATGCTGGATTCGGTCACCAGGCCTGGACGGATGAGGATGCTCCCCGGATACGTATTCCGCCAGTGCAAGCCGGCCGTATTTGGAGTGGAGGTCACGGACGGGATAATAAGGACGGGCTACAGGATCAGGAAGGGCGACAAGATCGTCGGGGAGATCAAGGAGCTCCAGGCGGAAGGGGAGAACGTGCAGGAAGGGAAGGCCGGGGACAAGCTCGCCGTCTCTATGGAAGGAGTCACGATTGGCCGCCAGATAAACGAAGGTGATACCCTGGAAAACGCGCTGACATCGAAGGAGATAGAAACCCTCTCAAAGCTGAAGCCCAAGCTAACGGCCAGCGAGAGAAACCTCCTGGAAGAGATCATAGAAAAGCAATAAACCGGGTCTATTTTTATACCGAACACGCTAATAATTAGTATGAATTACGATTCCATGCTCGACGAGGCCTTCAGTAAGCTCCCGAAGAAGGGGGAGGGGGGCGAAAGGTTCGAGATGCCGAAGTCCAAGATCATTCCTGACGGGGCGAAGACTATCATAACCAATTTCACCGAGATCGCCGGAACGTTCAGGAGAGAGGGTGATCATCTTCTCAAGTTCCTCCTGAAGGAGCTCGCGACCAAGGGGGAGCTCCAGGGTTCGAAGCTGACGGTCCAGGGCCGCTTCCGATCGGATATCGTGGACCGGAAGCTCGAGAGCTACGCCAAGGAATACGTATTCTGCCAGGAGTGCGGCAAGCCGGACACTAAAATAATAAAAGAAGACCGCTACTACTTCTTAAAATGCGAGGCCTGCGGCGCCAAGCACGTGATCAAGAGGGTTTAAGAAGACACAGTAAATGTCATGCATCTCTTTTCGTTGCCAACTTCCTGTTCGTATGCCCCAATACCCCTGCAACTGCAGTAAACCGCCTGAGGCGCTTCAGGATCCCACGGTTCGAAGGAAATTCCTGAAGTTTCCACATCGCTTTCCCCTTCAAGTTGTACCGGCGGATATTGAGGGGTATCTGGATCATAACCGGCACAATATATATTATTGTACGTATAGGAAACCGAGTTCGGAATGCTCGGGTCGTCACCAATACATCCTGACATTTCAGCGGAATTGCCCTGACAAGCTACCCCTGTACAAAAAGCCCTGCACTGCGACTCAAATGTGGCATAATTAGATTGCAATGATGCCTCACAGTCATAAGAGCTTTCATAAGTATGGACTGTTGCGTATTTGGTCTTGTAACATTGGGCATCCTCCCAGATACAAGAACCTGTTCCCATGTAACAAAGCTTGTTTCCCTCGAAGAACAGTTCCTTGTCACCGATAATAAGCTTTTCTGTCTGCAGTTCGTCGTTTACGGTAATGTCTTTGCTGTTCAGGGTCCCCCCGACCGACAATCCATTCACAACATCAAGACTGCTTGTTTGGGTATTTGAAGCGACTCTCAGATCTCCGACAACGTCAAGTTCTTCTTCAGGGCTATTCGTGCCTATACCAACCATGCCCGAAGACCTGTATATGTTGCTGCCGGAAATTGTCCAGTCGGTGTCCGCCCCTGTTCCCCCTGATCCGATGCAGTTGCCACTGCCGTCGCAGATCGTCCCGGAGGCCTTGATGTTTCCGAC
>JAFGDH010000006.1 GCA_016932215.1 Candidatus Aenigmatarchaeota archaeon
CATACCAGCGAGTTCTGACCTGATCATGTCGGACAGATTGTATTCCTTCTTCCTTCGAAGGTCCTCCCTCACGTCGGCGATCATGGTGACCAGCTGGTCCATCAGCTTTATGTCCGGTTCGAATGACTTCATCCGCTTTATTTCATAGTCCAGCTTTCTGGCCGCCTGCTGGTCCCTGGTGCTCAGGTCTTTGTGTACTCTGAGGGCGACCCCGAACACCCCGGCGATCAGGTCAGGGGAAACGTCCTTTTCTCCGAGCACGCCCAGAACGGTGTCGAACCTTTTGATCAGCTTTATCGCGCTCTCCGCGTCCTTCTTCCCTATCTTCCCGGAATCGATCAGCTTGTTGACCTCCTTTATGAATTCGAACATTGAAGCGATGGCGGTGTTCGTGTCCAGGTCGTCGTCCATGGCTTCCTCGAATTCCTTCTTGGCCTTCTTTATCAGTTTTGCCACGGAAGGGTTTTCCCTGCCTTTCGCTTCCCTCAGCAGGTCCATGAAATTATGGATCCTCTCCAGCGCCTGCTTCGCGTCCCAGAGCGCCTTGTCCGTTATGTTCAGCTTGGAGCGGTAGTGTGCCGAAATAAGAGAGAACCTTATCGCCATCGGGTCGTGCTCCCTTTTGATCAGGTCCCGCAGGGTGAAGAAATTCCCGAGTGACTTGCTCATCTTCTTCCCCTCCACCAGTATGTGCTCGTTGTGGAGCCAGTATCTGACGAAAGGCTTCCCGGTGGCGGCCTCCGACTGTGCGATCTCGTTCTCGTGGTGTGGGAATATCAGGTCCACCCCTCCTCCGTGTATGTCTATCGTCTTACCCAGATATTTGGTGGACATGACCGAGCATTCGATGTGCCATCCCGGCCTTCCCTTGCCAAGTTCGGTCTCCCAGTAGACGTCCCCGTCCTCGGGTGCCCACGCCTTCCATAAGGCGAAGTCCTGCACCTGTTCCTTGGTGTATTCGTCCTGCGCCACGCGGGCGCCGGACTTGAGCCGGGAAAGGTCGATCTTTGAAAGCTTCCCGTAGTCTTTGAACTTCTTTACGTTGAAGTAAATCGACTGGTCGTCTCCCATGTAGGCGAAACCCTTATCCATGAGCGTCCTGATCAGTTTCACCATGTCTTTGATATGATCAGTGGCCTTCGGGTAGAACTCGAACGTCTCGACGTTGAGGGTTTTCAGGTCCTCGAAGAAGAGCTTCGTATACCTTTCGGTGAACTTTCGAAGGGTAATGCCTTCCTTTCTAGAGTCCCGGATGGTCTTGTCGTCGACGTCGGTTATGTTCATGACGTGCTTGACGGAGAATCCCCTGTATTTCAGGTATCTTCTCAGTATGTCATAGAACAGGAAAGCGCGCAGGTTTCCTATGTGCGCGAAGGAATAAACGGTAGGTCCGCACGTGTATATGCTCGCGGTTCCCTTCTTTACCGGGATGAATTCATCCTTTTTCCGCGTAAGGGTGTTGTAAAATCTGAGTACCATAATACCACTTTTCATTCATTCAATTTAAATCTTTCTTCCGGCCAGGCGGAATGTCTTCCTCCGCATGTCTCTGAAATCGAACCCTTCCACCACCATACCCTTCTCCTTCAGCTCGTTCATCGCGAAGCGGAGCGTCCGCTCGGACATCCCCGTCCTCTCCCTCAGCTCGCTGAGGGGATATTCGGAATCCTCCAGCACTTCCATGATTCTCCTTCCGCTCTTTGGTATCCTTGCCATTCATTCACCCCCGAAAAGACTGGTTGATAAATATTTCATCCCGCCGTCGGGAAGTATGACCGCTATTGCCCCTTTCTCCATCTTCTTCGCTGTCTCCAGCGCGGCGTGCATCGCGGCTCCGGAGCTCATGCCGGCGAATATCCCTTCCTTTTTGGCGAGGAGCCTCGTAACCTCTATGGCGTCTTCCAGCTTGACGTAAAACCTCTCGTCTATCTCGTTAGCATCCAGTATCTCCGGGACCATGTTGACCTCCATGTTCTTCAGCCCCTGTATCGGGGTGTCCCTGTGGGGTTCAACACCGATTATCCTGACCCCCGGGTTCTTCTCCTTCAGGAATCCGCCGGCGCCCATGATCGTCCCGCACGTTCCCATACCGGCCACGAAAACGTCCACCCCTCCGGACTGGTCCCATATCTCCGGTCCCGTTGTTTCGTAATGTGCCAGGACATTATAGGGATTGCTGAACTGGTCCGTGAGGAAATAACGGTCGTCCTTCGACATCTCCCTCGCCTTCTCTATCGCCCCGTCCATTCCCCTTTCCGCCGGGGTGAGTATTATCTCCGCGCCGAGAGCCTTCAGTATCTTCCGCCTTTCGATGCTCATGGACTCAGGCATGACCAGAACCACTTTATGGCCATTCGCCGCTCCTATCATGGCCAGCCCTATTCCGGTGTTCCCGGATGTTGCTTCCAGGATAGTCTTCCCGTTGGAAAGGTCCCCGTGCATCTCCGCGTACTCGATCATGTACTTCGTCGCCCGGTCCTTTACCGACCCTCCCGGGTTGAAGGCTTCCAGCTTCGCCAGAATCCTTACATTCGGGTTGGTGCTGATCCTGCGTATCTCGACTAAGGGGGTGTTTCCTATGGTCCCGGTAAGGCCTGTGATCATCTTACTGCCTCCCTTACGAAATTCATTATGGCAGAGACGTGGACCAGCCTGTTGCCTATCCGCAGAAAATGGAATGTCGATTTTTTTGGGAGCTTGCCCCCGCTTTTTACTATGTTGAGGACCTTTTCTTTCGTCAGCCCATTCCCCGACTTCATGACCAGCCTGGGGTCCCCGTAATCTATGTGCAGGGCTGGTATGCTGCCGATCCCCATCTTCCTGAAGGCGTTCACCCTGTGGTGTCCGTCTATTATCATGTTCGTCCGGAGGTCTATGAGAATAGGCGTATACAGCCCCTTCTCCCGGATGCTTTCCGCCAGGTAGTCCACCCTGGAGCTCTCCACGTTCTCGTGTTCTTTCAGATGATCTATGGGAACGTCGTTAAGCCTGAGAGGGATGTTTTCGGGAAGAAGCAGATCGATAGAAGAACCACTGGGCAAATCATTTCCCAGGACAGAGATTCTTCACACTTTCCATCGTTATCACTTATTCTTTTGGCAGTAAGTTATATATAATTTTCGATTGCGTCAAGCAAAGTTTATAAAACCGCAGTGAGCCAGGGACGTTTTTTAAATATATAAGGGATTTCCGGCGAATTAATAAACGGGGTGATAAATATGGTATCCAGGCTTTATTGTCTTGTTTGTATGTTTTTGGTTCTCGCTTTGTTTTCAGGGACCGTTATGGCCCAGTCGGCTGATTCGACGACCAGTTCGGGCGAAGGGCAGAACCAGGTGGTAACGATGCCGCAGCAGCGTGTGATCTCGGAATGCGAATGCAACTATGACGGCGTGTGCGACGAGAGCGAGTGCGGAAACTGCAAGGACTGCATGGCTTATATTTCGACGGTCAGCGGGGAAACGGTCCAGACCCAGACGATGACGACGTCGATAAGAAGATTATGCGCGGTGGACGATACGCTGATGAAGGAGCTGGATTCGCTCATGCTCAGGCTGAACGAGGCGGAGAAACTGGGCGATTCCTCGGAAACTGAGCAGGTGATGGCCAGGATAAGGGAGGTAAAGCAGAAGATAGAGGCCGTTACAAACTGCGGGGAATCCGGAACGTCTGGCGGTTCGGGATCTGTCGCGGAGGCCGTGGCTACCCAGGTCACGCAGGTTTTACAGTTAGACAAGTGCGCCGAGCTGAAGGACTGGGAAGCGAAAAGGGCATTCTACATGGAACTGAAAGGCCTCAGCGACGACGACCTCAGGGCGAAGGGATATTCCAGCCGGGAAGAGGTAGAGGAAACCATAATGAAGCTCGACGAGGGAATAGCCAGGATAAGGGTCCAGTGCAGGGATTCAACCTCCGCAGGGGAAGGAGGATCTTCTGCTCCGGTGACGGTCGAGAGACCCATTGTAGCGACATCGACCGGCGACATCAGCAGCTATTACAGGATACAGATAGAAGGCATAATGAACGACGCGGAGGACGTCGAGACGAAGATACAGGGACTCAAGGAGCTGAGGTCCCAGATAGACGGTCTGATATCCGAGCTGATAAAGAGCAGCGACTCGATCGACATTTCCGAAGTCTCCGACATGGTGGAGGAGATAGAGGTTAGGCCAGGGAAGGTGATCGCGGGCGATGTGACTGTCGATACGTCCAACAAAAGGATTCTGACCACGATGAAAGAAAAGCAGATAGAGGTCTCCCCCGGGGAAAGCCATGTCGTGATCAGCGAGGAGGGACTGGAAGTGAACGCTCCTGACCTGAAGATAGACAAGGACAGGATCATGATGGGCGAATCCGAGGTGAAGGTGACACCTTCCGAGGCACAGACAATAGCGGTAAACAGGATCCGCACCATAAACAGCATGGAGCTGAAAAGCGAGGAAGGTAGGGCTGTCTATTCCGTCGAAGGGGAGGACCAGAAGAACCTTCTCGGTTTCATACCGGTGACTGTGGAAAGGAAGATGATGATAGACGCCGGCAGCGCCGAGACCATAAAGGAAGAGGGCCCGTGGTGGTCTTTCATGGCGTTCTGATGGAGAACGCCCCTCTTTTATTTCTTTTTGCTTATTTTATAGTCATGGGAAACCCAAAGACCTTTTTCAGGGACTGTCTGAGATTAGTAGGCTACATTGAGGCATCCCGCCTGCAGTCCGACCAGGCAGTTCCAGATATAGCCAAAAAGAGCGGTAACTCAAGGCCGGTCGAGCTCGAAACGGACGGATTCTGCAGGGTTGGCGATATTCTCAGGAGCTTTGAAAAGCCGATAGGTCTGGGTGTTTTTTCCATCGAAAACCCGGTTACTGGAAAAACATTAACCTTTGGCGTCGGTTACTGCATCGAGCAGGCTTACAATATTGCGAGCGGGGTTCCTCTATCCGAATATCCTTCTGGTTGTCTTGATTGCCCGTACTTGAACAATACGATGGTAAAACTCTGATGTTTCGAATTTCTCCAAACAAATTAATAATTCCAAACCATAGAATAACCATGCAGTTGTGGGTGGAGAAATACAAGCCTGGAAGCACCAGTGAGATCCTTAGCCAGCACAAGGCAGTCGAAACCACTATGGATTTCTTGAACCAGTGGAAGCCCGGGAAGGCGCTGCTCTTTTACGGCCCTTCGGGAACGGGGAAAACCCTTCTCGCCGAGACACTGGCGAAGGAGAGGGGCTGGACGCTCACCTCGCTCAACGCCTCCGACAGCAGGAACACCGATTCCATCGAAACCAACGTGCTCGAGTCATCCAAGAACCACAGCCTTTTCTCGAAAGGGAAACTCATACTGATCGATGAGATAGACGGGTTGTCAGGGACCAGCGATCGCGGAGGAACCCAGGCGGTGATCAGGGTCATAAGGGAGTCCAGGTTCCCGGTCATACTGACGGCCAATGACGCCTACATCCCCAAGCTCCAGTCCCTCCGGAACTACTGTACGCTTGTCAAGTTCTCCAAGGTGAATTCGCTTTCGATAGCCAGGCGCCTGGGGGAGATATGCTCATCAGAAGGTGTGAAAGTGGGGGGAGACGTGCTGAAGAACCTCGCGAGATGGTCTTCCGGGGACATGCGCTCCGCGGTGACGGACCTCCAGACAATCTGCCAGGGTACTGACGAACTGAAAGACGATGACCTTCTTTCGCTGGGTTACAGGGAGAGGGTAACCGGCGTCTTCGACATACTTCCGGCCATCTTCAGGTCAAAGAACCCCAGAGCCGCCAAAAAGGCCATATGGGAATGCGGCAAGGACCCCGACGAGATATTCTGGTGGATAGAGAACAACATCCATTCACAGTTCAGGGAACCGGATGCCATGGCGAAGGCATTCGACCTTCTCTCGAAGGCAGACATATACAGGCAGAAAGTGATTAAGCAGCAGAACTGGGCATTCAAGGGCTATATGGTGGACCTCCTTTCCGGCATTTCCCTGTCAGGGGAAGCGGTGCATGGTTTCGTCCCGTTCAGGCCGCCCGACAAGATCATCATGATGGGACGTTCCAAGGTGTCCAGGGCCGCTATGAACAAGGTCGCTGATACCATAGGAAAGTATACCCATTCCTCCAGGAAGGTGGTGAAGAAGGACTTCGTTCCTCTGGTTCGGGTCCTTCTCAGAAACGGGAAGCAATCGAATCACGGGGTCGAGCTGACCGAAGAGGATGCGGAAGCGATCGTTTCTGGGTGAGCAAGAGTTTAAAAATTTAGTGTTTCTAATAATCTTATGTCTTTGAAGGAAAACTTGAGAATGACCACGGAAGAGCTGAGTAAAATAGCCAGCGCGGGCAGAAACAGGATAGTGGACTATTGTTTTGCCGAAGGTCAGATGAAAGAGGCCACGGAAAAAGGCATCGAAGAGGTTACATGGGCCGTTTCCTGGAGCCCGGATCTGAAAATACCGGAAGCGGACAATGTTTCGAAAAGGCTGTTCGGGTGGGGATACATCGAACCCGGAGAAAATATCATCGAATACGTCAAAAGAATGGCGAAAACCGGCGAGGTCGTTTCGAACGGAAAAGGTGTGATCGTGTACGGGGGAGGAATCGCCATTCGTATGGAAATCGGGCCGAAGACTTCCGCAGGGCCTGAGAAAGAAAAGATGGTTTTTCACGAAGGAATAGATTTACTGGAATGGCCTGAATTATCGGCCGATATCGACATGACGTCCCACGTCTACCCGGTGAACATCAGTTCTGTCGTTTCATACGGTTTTCTCGGAAAAAGGCCGAAAGGGGAGCCTGTGACAAGGCCGAACTACGTCCAGGAATTCACTCCTGGGAACTGATTCTGGATAAACATCGGCTTAAAAAATTTACATCATTACTTTTATGATGAGCTTCGATGGACTCGGAATGGATTTTTTTGATACCTTTACAATACACAGTCAGATTTACAATGAACGCAGGAAAACCATGAACCGGGAAAGGGCCGGCGGACGATTCGAATACTCACTCACCCTCATGGTTGAAGGGGAACCGGAAGGCATCCCCAGGATTCAGATGCATCAGGGTTTCATGGCAGGGTTAAGGAACTTCTTCCAGCCATTATTCGCCGATCCGGAATCCATGGAGCATGGAGAGGACGTCTCTCACTATCTGAACAGGATGGCAAAATGCGGTAGCATATATATCGATTCAGGCAGGAACAGGGTAACCCCTTCGGTGGGGGGCAGGATGAGGATAACCAACGGAAAGGTCCAGCTGGTATTCGGCGTCGAACAGGTCAAAATCACTCCAGGTGGGGGTAAAATGATCAACTACCATTCCGGGCTGAAAACATACTGGGGAAACCAGAACAGAAACTACCCGCCCCTTTCAGCAGAAATAAATGTTTCAGACGTTTCCGTGACAGGGAGATATGACCATACTCTCATGGACCAGCCATTGCCCAATGGGGAGAGAATAAATTACCTGAAGGGCGTCAGCATAAATATTATCTGATTTCTCATTTCAGGTATATGTTGCCGAAATCCGGCGTGTAGACATAATCGTCTTCCGTGGCTGCCTTCTTCATGTGGTTGATCATATACACTAGTTTTGAGTCCATATCGTCTGCGTAGTAGACCGCCAGCGCCTCCGGCATGGCCGGCGTCTTCGGGGAGCCGTACTCCAGCTTACCGTGGTGGCTCGCTATTATGTGCTTGACCTTGATCCTCAGTTCCTCCGGCGTCCCTATCTCTTCCATCTTCTTGTTCACCATCTCCATCGTCAGGAGAAGATGGCCGACCATCATTCCCTCTGCCGTTACCTTTATGCTTGATCCAACCTCTAGCTCCTTCATCTTGCCGATGTCGTGGAGTATCGCCCCGGCGATCATCAGGTCCCTGTCCAGCTCCTTGTGTAGTGTGGAAAGGAAGTCGCATATCTTGGCCATGTTCAGGCTGTGCTCCAGCAGGCCACCCACCCAGCCATGGTGCCTGTACATGGCGGCGGGATGCTCCCTGAACTTCTTCGAGAATTCCCCGTCTTCCTCGATGAAAGAATGAACGAGCTTCTTGAGGTCTGGGTTCTTTATGGAACCTGAAAGCTCAGTCAGCTCTCTGAACATCTGCTCCTGGTCGCGCTCGGTGACCGGAATGAACTCCTCTTTCCTGTATTCGCCTGGTTTGAGAACCTTGACGAATCCGGTCGGAGGGTTGACGTTTATGGAGATAAGCCCCTTGAAGTCAGTGGATTCTCCCTTTATGCTGACAACGTCGTCCTGCTTTATGGAATCATACAGCTTATCCACTTCTTCCTTGTTCTTGGCTCCCCAGTAGCGGAGCATCATCTCCCCGGAGCTGTCGCCTATCCTAAGCTGGAACATGAAACCGTTCTGATACGGAACGACGCTCCGCTTGAACTTGACCACGTACTTCCCCTCGACGTTCTTGAAGGGTTCCAGGTTAGAAAGCAACGTCATAATAAAATGGGGTAAGAATGATTTAAAAGATTAACCGGAATTCGCGTCTATTCTATTATAACGGGGGAATTTGACGACATGTCGTCCACTATGTTCTTGAGCTTCCTCTTGCCCTCGTCCAGCCTGCTTATCAGGTTATCGAAAAGCACGTCGTCGTCTTCCCTGCTGACCGGTGCAGGCGGCTCGCTGACCGTCGCGTACTGCTTGCCCCTGGATTTCATGTTCACTATGTCTTCCAGCACGTCGCCGATCTCGCGGAATCTTCTCTGCTGGTCGTTGATGACCTTCCTCATCTTCCAGAGCTCGTTCAGCCTGCTCTCCTGCTTGAACATGGACTCCCTGAGGTGGATGATCTCCTTTATGGATATCTCCATCCTTCTCCTCATCTTCTCCAGGTCTTCCGCGGTGGCGGAATGGCTGTTGTTCCTCTCGAGGTCGTCTATCCTCATCTCCGCGGCCTTGAGAAGCCGCATAAGCTCGTGGAACTTCCCTATCTCCCCCATGTTCCTCACGGGCCTCGTTCCCGTGTCGGATTCCATCCTGCCCTCTATCTCGTTTATCTTCGATATGAGGAAGGAAACCTTCTTGCTTAGGTCCTCTTCCGAAGGGGCCGGCCTGCTGAGTACCGGTTCCGGTTCTTCCGGCTCCGGTCCCCTGAACCTTCCCAGAAATCCCTTCTTTTCAGGTTCCTTCTCCTTTTCAGGGGCGAGAAGCGGCTTGTTCGGGAACCTGTAGCCGCAGTTCTTGCAGAATTTTGCCGTGCTCCTGTTGTCCATCCCGCATACGCCGCATTTCATTTGTTTCCCTCCATCCTGGTACCGCACTCGGTGCAGAATCTCGAATCATGATCTATTACGGCCCCGCACGAGCCGCACACTATGCTGCCGCTGAGCATTCGTATCTTCCGTCTGTTGCTTTCCTTCATTTCCTGGAAGGTGTTCGAGCTGATTATCCCGGCATCTTTCTGCTCCTCCAGGGTCTTTATCATTTCCTCTATCCTGCCTATCCTTTTCTTTATCTCCGGGTGGACGTTTATCTTTTTCATGACATCGATTTCCTCCCCGTGCTCCGCCTTGGACGGAATGTCCGGCTTGAGGTATGAAAGCAGATCAGCAATGTCTGATTTGTGCTTGTAGGCGGACCGGATTATTGCGCCGGCTGCCGGAAGCCTTATGATGTTTTTCCTGTGGAGCAGGATTACCGCAACACCCAGCAATATTAAAATAATAACGTAGTAGTATAAAAAATTTGGCTCAGGTATGCCCATTCCGGTAGCCGTTAGCCTGTTTTCTATGTTATCCATCAGGTCCTCTATGTTCTGTATCTGGGACAATGCGTCTGCCCAGTTGCCGTTCATGGCGCTGGATTCGGCAAGATTGAGTATGTTCTCCGCCCTGGTCAGGAGGCCTATCATGTGGGATATGTTCCCGCTGCCGGATGAGACTATCCTTCCTTCCATTTCCTTGATATCGGTCCTCAGCCTCTCGATGTTCTCGTAAACTATCTCCCTTCTGGTCTTGTTTATCGCCAGTGTGAAGGAACCCATCGTCTGGGTTTCCTTGGAATATGCCTTGACGGTTATCTTCTTTTCCTGGACCTCGGTGTCAGAAGGGACCGATATATGGAGGGAAATCGTCCTGGTCTCGCCCTCGCCGAGGACGGATATGTTGTTGGTTGGCTCTATCCATTCCGGGAACTCATATACCATCACGGCAACCTCGTGTATGGGGGCGTTCCCGTTGTTCGTTACGTGGACGTTTACCCCCGTTATCTCGCCCTTCACCGCCTCAACCCTTTTCGGCTCTATTTCCATTATCTCCATCATATACTTGTTTTCATCAGGCTCCGGGGATGGTTCCGGTTCGTGCTCTGTGACCGGCGGCGGTTCAACGATTTCCTCTTCCATCGCCCCCACGACGTTGAATTCGTCCTCCAGCTCGACCGGGTCCATGCCGGCGGAGTAAACGAGCTTCAGGCTGAGCTTGTACACACCGTTTGGCACTGAAGGATCGATCCGGAGGCTCCTGAGAAGGGTTTTCCTCTTGCCGGCCGAGACGACTATCGATTCGCCGAAGTTCCCGATTCCCGTGTCCGGTATCCAGTAGTCCAGAAGCACGCTCTTGCTCTCGTTGCCGGTGTTTTCTATCATGATCTGGAAGTTGAGCCCGGTGTCGGAGCGAACCTCTTCGCTGGACAGGGTCAGGGATATCCTGAACTCCCCGCCGTAAGACTGGGCGTCCACTGCGCCCTGAGAGGGGGGAATGCTCACTGACAAAAGAAACAGAGAAACCATTATCGCAATGACTGCCCCGAAACCCCCCCTGTTCATTTTAATTAATTAATTTACCGTATAAAAAAAGAAAAGGTTGGGGGCGGGGTTGTGCCCCCTGAAAACGGATTATCTCGCGTAAGGGAACAGCTTTGCGAAGAATCCCTGTAAAACCTTCGTTACCTTTTCGACATCTATGAAGGAGAACATTATTTTCCCTGCACTTTCTCTGGGTGTCGCTTCATCTTCAGGTGTTTCCTGGATGTTTGCTCCCGGGGTTACTTCGGATTTTCCTTTTGTGTAAAGTTCCGGAAGCGCTCCGGTGCATCTCCAGTTTATCTCTGCCGTTCCGGTCTTATCGCTTACGACGCATGCAGGACTGCAGCCTGGTTTTTTTGTGTTCATATTGATCCACCATGTGCCAGTGTACTCGTTGTAGAAGTATTTGTCCGTTAGCTTACCTTCCTTAACGCAGTCGCTGTTCTTTGCGATCTCCATTGCCTCTTCGATGGTCATTTCAGTAATAGTGGTTGTTTCTGTGGTGATCTGTTCAGCGTGTATAGTTACTGCGTTTTCCGTCGGCAATGTTACGGCGCTTTCCTTTGCTGTAAGGTACGGCCCGTCTCCGCAATTATCAGGAGAAGAACACTGCCTGCAAATCATAATTTCCTTTCCATTCTCGTTTATGAATTTCCTGCAGTTCCCCTTCCATCTCGGCATCTGCTCGGTCCCGTTCGGGTCTTTCTGGCATTCCACAAATTCTTCGTTGCCGTCTTTCCCCGTTATCTTGCAGATATCCTTTCTCCTTGGCATGGGATCGGTCCAGCCGGGTCCCACCGTGCATTTAACGAGTTCCCTGTGGTCTTCAGTTATCACCCTCGTGCACCCTTCGGGCAAGTCGTCTTCGTATGGTTCCGCACACGCTGTCAGGGTCCTTCCGTCTTCAGTAACGTACTTCGTGCACGTTGCTGCAGAAGCGTCTGGCGCGAAAACCGCAACAAGTACAAGCGAAAGGATCAGTGCAGCGAAAGCGAACATGGTTTTTTCGTTCATTTCCCCACCTCTTTTTTCCATGGTCCCCGCTTGGGGGACATGCTTTAAGGTTGGGAAGAAACCAATACTACGCTTTCGATTTTCTTCGGTTTTGACCGAAATAAACGGGCTGATCAGTCGTAGAACGAATCTTCGATATTCGCGTCGTTGGAGTATCCCCTGCTTTCCCAGAATCCCCTGTAATTGGGATCATTCGAGAGTTCGATTTCATTGACCCATTTTATCCACTTGTAACCCCATTTGTCCTCGGCCACGAGCTGGAACGGGAAACCCCGCTCCTTTGGCAGGGTTACGCCGTTCATCCTGTAAGCCAGTATTATGTCCTTGTCCGTTACGTACCCGATCGGGAGGGATGTGGTATATCCGTCCACCGCATGGAATATCACAGTGTTGGCTTCAGGCTTGATGCCGCTTTTCTGAATGAGGTCGCTTACAATGATGCCTTCCCACAATATCCTGGCTTCCCACCCTTCAACGCAGTAGAGTGTCACGACTTTCGAATATGTCTGCAGCGAAACCGCTTCTTCATAAGTGTATTCCTTCTGATTCTCCACCAGTCCGGTCACCCGAAGACGATAGGATGATATGTCAACGTCCTGCGGACCGGCTATGGAATTCTCCCTGAAGTCGTTCACCGATGAAAGCCTTTCGCCATCGTATTCCCTCACTTCCACGCCGTCGAGCTCGATCGTCTGGCTCACGCATCCCGCCGAAAGCATTATCATAATAACTAGAATTAACGCTATCTCCCGCATTTTCCTCCCCTCCTGAAAAACGATTTTGTCATGCATACTATCCACTTCCAGTGGAGGACGAGATGGACGAGAACCAGAATGCCCATGATGATTCCGGACCAGTCGTGTATTGTGCTCAGCCCCTGAACCGGGATATACCTTCGGGTAATTCCGAAGTACTGCAGGAAATCAGGGAACTTGACGATGCCCGTGATGAATACCGAAAGGAATGATATTCCCAGACCAACGTCGATTACGTAATTCAGTTTCGCCTTGTTTACCATGAGATCACCCGTTTCGAATGACGGCTTGAATATTTGTTTCAGGTCGTCGCACGTTTTTTGCTATGATTGATTATCCGGGGCAGTATATAAATATTGTGAATTAGGAATTCATTTATTCCCTTTGAACTCCCCGAAGAAGAAGTTCTCTTTCGCCGGCTTCCGCGTCCTCGGCTGAGCCAGACGATCCTTGACTTTCTGCTCCAGCTTATCCCATAACGTTTTGACGGATCCCTCGTAGCCCAGTGCGAACACGACCAGGAGCCGGAAACCCTTCGGGAATCCCACCGCCCTCTTCACCTTTTCTTCCTTCCACCCGGCCATCTGGTGGACCCTCAGCCCATGGTGCTCGGCTTCGATCGCGGCCGACATGACGCTGAGCCCGGTGTCGTATGCGTAATAAGGTATTTTGTTCGCGTCGCAATCCTTGGAAGGGTCGGCCCCGACGGCGACTAGGTACGGCGCCTTCTTCGCCCACGAGTTCCCCAAAGAAAGGGATTCCTCGAGGGCGAATCTGTTCCTGTCATTCTTCCCGACGAACACGAAGTTCCACGGCTGGTTGTTGTAGCATGAGGGAGACCATCTGGCAGCCTCGATCACGGCTTTGACTTTCTCCGTTTCGACTTCCCTTCCGTCGAAAACCAGCGGGCTCTTCCTTTTTTTGATTTCAGGCAGAATTTCCATGATAAGAACACGCGTTTCCGGCTTAAAAAATTTCCATCCGATTATTAATATGGTATACGAAAGGCCGAAACTGGTGATGGCTCTCGGTTCGACTGGCGGATATTTGGGGATGTGGGAAGTGATGGACAGCGTCGATCCGGAAGCAATGAAGAAGGGCACTATATATTTCATAGAACATGAGATGTACACCAGCCTTTACAAAAAGATGTTCGATCGGATCGGAATATATCTCGATGAAAACACGGTCAGGGGCGACACGCTGCTGGAAAACGGGCGGTTTTACATGTATCCCGGTGTTTTTGTCGAAAGAGACAAGAGGGTTCATGTCCTTTCTCTGCACAAAACAGTGAAAGACGAAATCATATTCCTGGAGTCCGAAATCCCCAGAAAAAAACGATTCATGCCCGGGAAAAAGGTGATGGACTTCAACATAGACCAGGCACTGAAGGCTGGATACGGCGATGACATGATGGTGGTTTTCCTGAGCGGATTCTTCAACGACGGATGTTATTCAATTGAAAGAGCAAAGAAAAGGGGAGTAAAAACCCTGATCCAGGCACCCAAAACCGCACTTAAGGAAGAGATGCCGGTGAACGCAAACGGGAAGGTTAACGTGGGTTTCCGCACGCCGGAGGAGATCGGTCTCGAGATAAACGGGTTTTTATCATGATTTTTACCACAATGAATCGGGCACTTTAACCTTTTCCTTCGTGTTTCCCATGTATCTTTCTGCAAGCTGGTCGGCTAATCTGACAGCTTCTAAAAACCTTTCGTCAGGTACGTGGTATTATCAGGAAAATATTTAAGAGGGTCCGGTCCAATCTTATTCATGAGGCTTCCTGTAAGAAAGGGTTTCAGCTTCGGCCTGACGTCCGGGATAATAACCACGCTCGGCCTGATTGTCGGCCTGCATGCTGGTACCAACTCAAGGATTGCCGTGTTAGGCGGGATACTCGTCATCGCAATAGCTGATGCCCTTTCCGACGCCCTCGGCATCCACATATCCGAGGAATCCGAGAACAAGCACACCGTGAAGGAGATATGGGAATCCACGGCCTACACCTTCTTCTCGAAGCTGGTCTTTTCAATGACCTTCATGGTCCCGGTCCTTTTCCTTGAACTTTACACAGCCATAATCGTCAGCATAATATGGGGGCTTTCCCTCATAGCCGTGTTCAGCTTCTATATAGCATGTAAGCAGAAGGCCAGTCCGTGGAAGATGATGGCAGAGCATCTCGTGATAGCGGCCCTCGTGATAATAATAACCCACTACGTGGGTGACTGGGCCGCCATGGTTTTCGGTTAAGAACTAATATTCTCTCCAGCAGTGCCCGCACTTCGTGCACTTATAGAACGTCGTCGGTGGCTCGTCGCCCGATCTCATCTGCTGGAGCCACCAGCAGGCTTCCATGTTCCCGCACTTCCTGCATTTTATCCTTGCTTTGGGAAGGGCTTCCTTCTTCTCGCTTATGAGAACGATTTCGTCCTTCGGCTTTCTTTTTACAGTCTCGCTGATCTGGGCGGGTTTGTACTTAGTGATCTTTTTACCGCACTTCCTGCAGACGAGAACCATCTTCCCGTCAACCTTCCTCGGCGAGCACATCAGGCCGCATTTCGGGCAAAATTCCATAATCATCACTCAAAACACGCGGTACGCTCCCTCGTGTTTTATTACCCTATAATTCGGAACAATAGTATATAAATGTTAATATAACCGGCACAAAATAAATCGGAACTATTCCACCACCGCGGGCTTCTTCCCCCTTTTCGGGAGCTGGCCTTCCATCAGGACTTCCATTATCTTCGTGTTCTTCTCGATGAGCTCGCTCATCCTGCCCTCGAAATTCTTCATCTCCTGCCTGCCCGCCATCCCTTCCGCGGTCTTCCTGAACATCTTCTCCAGCCTTTCCATCTTCTCGTTTATCTTATCTGTGTGCTTTGCTTCCTGTTCCGTCAGCTTCTTCCTGATTTCCACCACGTCGTTCACGAACGAATGGATGCTGTCCCTCGTCTCTTTAAGTACGATGCTGAGCTTCTCCTTGGACTTCCTTTCCTTCTGTATTTCATCTTCCATCTCGGAGACCCTCGTGAACAGGTTTCCTATGTGCTTGAGCCTTTCCTCCAGAACCGCAAACTTCTCCCTCGCATCCTTCAGTGAGTCCTTGGTTTCGAACCTCTTCATCCTTTCCATCATCCCGGTGACCTCGTTTTCGATGTTCCTCACCTTCTCCCCGAACATCTCGTTGTCGGTCCTGGTCATTATGACGCCTATCTCGTCTATCCTCATCCTGCCCTTCCTCATTATCTCGTCGTACGCCTTCTTGCTTATCAGACCATCCGAGAAGTCGGTTTCCGCCGTCTGCATGACATCCTCCAGCGTCATCTTTTCCTTCTCCAGCTGCTTTATGCTCCTTTTCGACCTCCTCAGCTCGGTCAGGTCCCTCTTGACCTGCATGACATCCTCTGATGTCACGTGCCTCTGCTTTATCTCCTTGAACATCTTCTCGATGTAGTCCAGCCTCTTGCTCAGCTCAGGGCTCACCGGCTGGGAGACGAATTCCTTTATCTTCTCCTCGATGTCGGTCTTGAACTGGTCCAGGTCGTTCCTTTTGATCGCGTTCTCGTCGAACATGACCTTGAACCTGTCGAACTCCTTGACCAGCTCGC
This sequence comes from Candidatus Aenigmatarchaeota archaeon, assembly GCA_016932215.1. Lineage (GTDB taxonomy): Archaea > Aenigmatarchaeota > Aenigmatarchaeia > QMZP01 > QMZT01 > JAFGDH01. The sequence continues at coordinate 16,136 of JAFGDH010000006.1, forward strand.
TCGAGAGGTCGTCCGCCTTCTGGATGGTGTTGGTGAGGGACTTCATCCTTATCATCTTCTCGTTTATGTCGGAGAACATGGTCTCGACCTTGGATCCTATCCTGTCGATGTCCCTCTTGGCGTTGTTGATCACGTCTATCTTCTCACCTATCTTCTTCGTCTCCTTCACGAAGTTCTCGATATTCCTGATGTTGGAGAGGATCTTCTGCAGCTCGGATATCTTGTCGTTCATCACCCTCGCTGATTCCTGCCCCTTCTCCATCTTCGCTTCTATGGTCTGCATCTCAAGCTTGTTCTTCTCCGCCTGCTTCTTTATGGTCTTCGGGTCGAAATCCTTGACTATCTCCTGCATCTTCTCGGTGCTTACCTGCATCTCGGTGATCAGTTTCTCCCTGTCCAGAATCATCCTCCTAAGGTCGCCTATCCCCTCGGAAAGCTGGGAAACCCTGTCGAACGTCGCTTCCTTGAACTGCTCGAACATCTCCGTCTTTCCCTCGAGTTTGTCCAGCCTTATTACGAGCTCCTCGAGCTTGGTTTCCTCTTCCATCTCCCTTGCGACAGTATCCCTGGCCTTCGGCTTTTCCTCCGGCTTGGCCGGCTTCGCCGGCGGCCTTTGAGGAATTTTTTCAACCGGCTCATTTTCTTCCGGCGGTTTCTGTTCAGGTATGGGAACGGCCTCCGGCTTCTTCTGCGGCTTGGCAGCCATTTCCTTCTGCTGCTTGACTACCTTCGCCTTTTTTACCGGCTTCTTCGCCTTGGATTTCTTTTCCTTTTTCGCCATGCGATCCCCCCAGGACGTTATAATTATTTCTTTCGTTCGGCGGTTTATATAATTCTGTCTTTAAGTTCTATTTCTTCTTCTTTTTCCCGGCCTCCTGTTTCTTTTTCTCGTATTTCTTTAGGCTCTCCCTCAGGCCTTCCAGGTATATCTCGGTCATGCGGAACGCTCCGGTCTTCAGCTTATCCATCGCCAGGTTGAGCTCGAGCGTTATGTCCGAGGTATCGATCTTCTTCCTCTCAAGCGATGCGATCTGCCTCTTTATGTCCTTGAGCTCCTCGGCGAACCTCAGGTACTTCTGCAGGTCCTCCTCCGGTATCTTGTGCGGAGAGTGAAGAAGGGGGCGGAAGGCCACGAAATAAGGACGGCCCCGGTTGTACTTCGGGTTCTGGACCATCCCCACTCCCACTTCCTGCTTGGTGATCCTGTTGGCATATTCTTCGCCGTACTTCTTCTTCACCCTGTCTATGTCGCCGAGCCCCTTGGTGTGGAGCTGGAATTCGGTGAGGACGTTACCCTTTATCGCTTCCTTGAAGTCGGCGAGCACCTGCGAAAGCATCATCATGCCTATTCCCCACTTTCGGAACTCCCTGCATCCCCTCTCCAGCGCGACGTAACCGCCTTTCCCGCCGTACTTCTCGAGCAGGCGGTGGACCTCGTCGAATATCACCAGCATCCTGAGTTCCGGAGATTCCTCCCACTGCGTTTCGAATATGGTCTGGACTATGTTCTGCACGGCCTCGTCGAACTGGCCGGGCTTGAGCTTGTTCAAAGTGAAAACGGTTATCTCCGAGGGGTTCATGTATTCCTTGAAGTTTATCTTGGTTTTCGGGTCGGTGACCTCGTATATCATGCCCTTGAACGGCCTGGCATCCTCTTCCTTCAGGCCGAATTCGTCGTACCTGTCCAGCATGTTCTTGTCCGTGCACCTCTTCACGAATCCTGTCCACTGGCCGGTCGGGTCGAAAACGATAACCGGTATCTTCATCTTCAGTATGTCCTCGACCACGACCATCGCAGATACTGTCTTCCCTGATCCGGTCGCGCCCGCGGAAAGGATGTGGGTGGTGAGGTCGTTGTGGTCGAAATACGCCTTCGTCCCGGTTTCGGCTATCTTGCCCAGGTATATCTGGCCCTTCGGAAGTTTGCTGTAGTCGACGGGGAACAGGTACCTCATCTTCCTCTGCCTCCATCTTCTGTAGAACTTGCTTCCCTTCCATCCAACCACCAGAGCAATTATTATCGCGACTATGAAGATTATGAGCAGTATCCTTTCCGGCGTCAGCAGGGGCTCGACCACCTCGAACATGTCGGCCGAGCTCGCGGTCCTGTTCTCGTAAGTGGCCACGACCTCTACGTAGAATTTGCCCGGGTATATGTTTATGTCGTAGAGCGGGAAGGTCTTGATGAAAGAGAGCGTCGTCTCCAGCGCCATCTCTTCTTCCTTGTACGCAAGCAGCTTCCCCGTGCGCACGTCCCTTATGTTGTGCGTCAGGTGGACGTCGAACTTCTTGTTGTAGCCGAGATTGAAAAGGGAGACGTGGTAACGGACTGTCTCGTTCTTCTCCACCATCTTCGTAAGGACTTCCACCTTGACGTCCATCAGCGCCTCCTTCTCGGTCACAACTCTTATGGTCACCGGCACCTTCTTCAGCTTGTCCCCTATCATCACGTCAAGCTCCCCGCTGTAAACCCCGGTCGGGGTCGAAGACAGCGCGAAGAAGTTTATCCTTATGTTAGCGGTAGACCTGTTGGGTATGGTGAGGCTGCTGGTCTCCAGCTTGGTAAGCTCCCATATCTTCCCCGTTACGTCTATGGTGACATACGTTTCCTCGTCCAGCTTGTTGGCTATGCTCATTATGTACGTCCTGCTCTCTCCCGGGAGCAGCTCGACGTCTATCACGTCGGTATCGACGGAGAACGGGTCCTCGTCCTTCTCCTCGGGCGGGCAGTCCTCCGGGCAGTTCTGGCTGTTCTCCCCGATCTCGCACTTGAGGTTTCCGCATACGGACTTGGTTATCGCTCCCCCGGTGTAACCTCCCGGTGATCCCTCGTCCCCTCCCTCGTCCGGCGGCGAAGGAGCCCAGCAGTCCGCCGGACAGTTGCTGTATGCTTCCCCGTATTCATTCTCGCATATGCTGTTGCCGCAGACCACTTCCTCAGCTGCGGCGAAGGCCGAGAACTGGCCCGTGTAAGCGGTCACTGTTTCCTCGTTCACATCGACCGTTCCACCGAGATTCACCCATGTCGAATTGCACTCCAGGGAATTCCAGTCCCATACCGGGCACCTGTAGACCCTTATGGCGTCCATGAAATTGATCTCGTAATTTGTGCCGGTGAAATTCATGGTGATGTTTGCACCGGATATATTGAAGGTGGTGTTGGCCGCGAATCCCACGAGCACCCTCCTGGTCAGGGGTATGCTAAGATATTTCAGCTGTATGTCGTCCATTTTCAGGGGGTTGCTGTAATTCCTCGTTATGCTGACCCCGAGAAGGTCTATCGTGTGCGGTATGGCATTCCACCTGAAGTCGTATGTCCTCTTGAACACGTCGTAGCTGTAATGCCCGGAAGCGTTGGTGGAGAAATTGTGTATCATGTAAGCGTTGGAGAGGGAGCGGTTGTTCCTGAAGAGTCCGAAATTGGACAATACGGGCTGGAACTCCTGGTCTATCAGGGTCCCGTTTATCTTAACGGTTTGGTTCTGGTAAACGGCGAACCACCATGACCGGTTGCCGGTGTTGTTGTTGGTGTCGTTTGCGCTCATTGTGTAATCATAATCGCCCGCCGGGAGAACCGGGAATACCATATTCCAGTGCGTTGCTTCGGTTTTGTCCGTGAGGTTCTGCATCTGATAGACTGAAGCGTTGTAGCCTGTCCTGTAAAGAGTGAGATTAACCTTCTCTACGTTTGTCTTGTCCGTTATGAAAGAAAGCGCTGAGGCGGTCTGGTTCACGAAGACGTAACCGGAGGTCACGTTAACGAAGACCGGGGCGCTCACGTCCTTGTAGAACACCGCAGCGGTCTCGTAATCCATAGCTATGGTGAAGTCTATCGTGTTGGTAACGTTCACCATCACGTTATAGAATTCCGCGTCCTCTATGTCCGGGGCGGAACATGTAAGAAGCCATGTGCCTGTGACATTCGAATATGAAGAATAGTTTACCGGGCAGAGCGTGTTGTTGAACCTCACCTCGAAGGTTATGTTGGTCCCCTGCGTTTTCCCCTTACTGGTCACGTTGACAGCGATGGGAATGGACTGGTTAGAGACGATTTCCACGGTCTTGTTTGCCCCTGTCGGGTAAATGATGTCTATTTCCGTGGGGGAGTTTATGGTTACTGTCGTGGTGTTCCTGTGGCTTCCAGCCGAAGAATCCGGGTTTGTCCAGTAGGCTGTGAAGTTGACACTGTATGTGGACGGGTAAGATCCGTTCGGGACGTTTACCTGGAACGAATTGCTGCAGTAATCGTCGAGCCACATCGTCCCGCAGGAATACAGGCCCGGTATCACGGTCCATCCTGGGGGTACGTATGACGGGGAGAGTCTGGCATTCGTCATGTAACCGGTTTCCGTGTTGGTCATGTTTACCGTCACATTGAACACCACCGACGTGTTGTATGTGATATTGTCCGTAACGAAGGAAGTTGGGTCTATCTCGACCCTCGCAGAAAGCGTCCTGTTCTGAAGGAAGAATGCGCTAAACTTGAACGTTTCGTTTCCGAAGTAAGACGACGAGTTGGAGGAGTTCATATTCATGTCATACCATCCTATCGGCTTCCCGGTTGAGTTCCAGGAACAGTTGTAATACCCGTTCCCCTCGTCGTTATCCTGGGAACAATTGAATTCGGTCCCGTTTATCGCGAAGAAATCCATGTCTATCCCTACCGACGGTCGGATGCACTCGTCGGTGGAGTTACCGCGGAATACTATCTGCTGGGTCTCGTAGAAGTATCCACCGTTCGGGAAGGTTATGTTGTGCACAGTGAAACCTATTACCGAGAAGTTCGCCTGTGACGAATTGGAAGGCTTGTAGAGAGTATCACCGAATCCCGCCGTCCATATCTGGTTTCCGGCGGAGTAGTTGCAGTCAATGTCCTGTAAAATATACCCGCAGTACCCGTTCGCATCGGTGGTGTTGTTGCTGACTAAAGCGAAAGACATTCCGTTGAGGGACGACCAGAACGTGCAGTTTCTTCCGCTACCTATGTTGGCCCCTCCCCTGTCGGCATCCGTCGCCAGAACCTCTAAAAACACGAATCCGCCGGTGTTCCTCGATACGTTGTCCGTTGAATTTAACGTCACCTGTATCAGGAGATCGTCCCTCTCTATCGACGGTCCGGAATACTCCGTCGTATTCGTGATGTTGTTCTTCGGGTCCTCGTATTCGAAAAGGTATGTCATGTTCTCACCGATGTCTGTGGTGGCGAAAGAAGCGTATGTCCAGTTGACCAGCGTGTTGTAAGTCACGTTCCTCGTCTCCCTCTTCTCCCATGTCCCGCTGTTGTTTATCCATAGCGTTATGTTTACGTTGTCGAAGTTGTGGTCAAAGACCTTGACAGTGTAATTGTATGTGGCCCCCCAGCCGTCCGTAGAATTGGTCACGGTTGCGTTGGTAATGTCCGGCGGGCCGTTTACCGTGGTTATGTTAAGTATCACGTTGTCCCAGCATTCCGTCCCGGGACATTTTGATCCTGTCGCGTTCACCCTGACAGCGCACGGGTCGGTCTTTATGTCCGCCCCTGTTTCTACTGTTATGTTCACGTCCACTACCAGCGACGTTCCTCCCGCGAGATTGCTCACGAAGTTCGGTATGAAGGTCACGTTCCTCTCGTCCGTCGGATCCAGGCAGAACCCGCTTATCTTCTGGAACGTTATGTTTGTGAGATTTCCAGAGCAGTTCGCGTCAAGCGTGATGTTCCCGACAGTAGTCGTCTTCCCGACGATGGCGAATCCCTGGAGCGCGTTTTCGACGACCTCCAGGTCGTAGTTTGCAGAAACGTTGGCTATTGTCCAGTTGATCTTGGAAATGTTCATACCCCTCTTGTTTGACCAGTCCGCCCGCATGCTTACATTGTATATCCCTGCCATTGTGGCGTTCGGTACGGTTACATTGAATGTTGTGGTGCAGTTTCCGCCTATCGGGACATTCCCGCAGTCATATGATACAGGATTCAGATTCCAGCCGGCTGGCATGGAGTAGTTGCTCATGGTGGTGTTGTAAAGGTTCGCGTAGCCCGTATTGTTTAATATTATCTGTATGGAGAATTTCTTGCTGGTGACCTTGGTTACGCCGTTTACGGTCGTCTGGTCCGGGATCATCAGAACGTCCCCCATGGCGTTGGCCGCCTCCAGGAACATCGCATTGACCTTTGTCCTGATCCCCCCGTAGTATATCGGGGTTGAATCCGGCTGCAGCATGTTGCTGCTGTTCATGGTTATGTTGTAGTATCCCGGTTTTCTGCCCCACGAATCCCATATGCAGTTATACCACCCCCCGCTCCCCTCCCCGTTTACCGGTGTGCACTGGGAAACGTTTTCCTCGTTTATCATGTAGAAGCCTATGGTCGTTATGCCGTTCCTTATCTGTCCGCAGTCGTCCGTGGCGTTGCCGCGTATGGTGATGTTGTCTCCTTCCAGGTAATTCTCCCCGTCCGGGATCTGTATCCTGTGGTAGAACTGCCCGACAACGTCTAGCTCCGCAGAAATCGAACCGGCGAAATAGTAGGTGCTCTCCGCCACGCTGCCAAACCAGTCCTGCGGTCCGAGATAATAACTGCAGTCCGGGTTGAAGTATCGCCTGCAGTAACCGCTGGAAGTGGTGTTGGAGAATGAATCGGTGGATCCGCTCCCTCCTCCTGTCATGGTAACGTTCAGGTCGCAGTTGACGCTGAAAGTCACGAGGGTTCCCCTGTCGGTGTCGTTCAGGCTGTATTCTATGAGAGTGACGACTGAACCGTTCCTCGGTACCTGGCAGTTGTCGCAGGCCGTCGCGAAAATTGTTATTGTATCCTTCTCAAGTTCTCCCGTTCCTGCAGAGGTGTTCATCCCGGTGAAAGAATCGTTCACGTGGAACTTGTAATGGTACGTCCCGTTATCGCTTCCCGCGTACAGGTCAGTCCCGTTGTAATCGCCAACCG
>JAFGDH010000012.1 GCA_016932215.1 Candidatus Aenigmatarchaeota archaeon
CCGACTCCTTTGAAGGCGAGCATCTCCTCGTAATCCCTCGGCTGGAACTCGTGGAGATCCGTCAGCTTCGAGAAGACGCGGTTGTCTATCCAGTGGTATCTGCTCATGGTCAGGTATTTCCTGATCTCCCCCAGACCGTCATTTACCAGGTCGACCGAACAATCCCTCGCCTCCCTGCTCTCCCTCGCCACCATGTTCAGCGCCCTACCGGTGTGATCGCAGCATATCGCCTCGTGCGGCTCCTCTACGAAAGAGGAAACGTGCTCGGAAAGCCAGTGGTACCGGCGGGCGTAACGTTTCGATGGATTCATCCCCTGCTGGATCACGCACCAGTTCCCGTTCTCGCTGATCAGGAAATTGTGGTGATAAAGCTGGTAGCCGTCCTGCAGGGCGGACGTATCGACCTTGGCCACCATCCTGCTGGTGTATTTCAGATGGTCGGTCTCGTTCTCGCTCAGCGGGAAGACCTGGCTCAGGCTCTCGATCTCGGAGGGCGTCTTCCTGGATGTTCCCCCCTTGCCTCCGAGTACGGCAATCCCGTGCTTTTCCGGGTCTATCGCTTCTTTTAGCGCACCCATGGTTGTAGTGGTCACCCCGGAACTATGGAAATCAAAACCTAACGTACAACCAAAAGATTGAAAAAAATATGGATTAGATATTCTTTTTATAAATTCGTCTGTTCCATATTCATAAATTATAAATTCACTTATTATACCAGATAATTTTTTCATTCTTTTAAATAACCAAGGAGGGCATCTACCTGTGTGCAAAGGTAAATCACTTATTCCTAATCTTTTCAATTTTCATCACCAGCTGATTTAATTTCTTTCTTTTATCAACATGAAATGGTTTCATTTCTTCTATAACTATAAATGAAGCGGAAGGTCGGCGACACCGGTCCTCCCTTTCATGGTTATTTTTTGTCAGCAGAATTTTTATAGTGGGTTTTTATATGGGACGCTACAAATATTATACAAGGTGTCTTAAAATGGCAGATGAAAATATAAAGCCAGCACAACCAGTTAAACCAGCGATAAAGCCAGCGACTTCAGGAAAATCATCCAGGCCCTTGGGGGTCACGATAATCTGCATCCTCGTTCTGATAGGAGCAATCCTTTCGCTTATCGGGGGTGCGTCAGCGTTCATGTTCGCCGGGCTGATGGGAGCGATTATGCCCGGCATGGAGATGCTAGGGATGGCAGCGGGCGCAGTATCCATAATAATCGGTATAATCTACTTCCTTTGCTTTTGGTGGCTGTGGAAGATGATGAAGAAGGGATACACGTTCACGATGATACTTTCAGTGATCAGCCTGATAATCAGCATAATAGGAATGAACATCATCGGAGTTGTCCTGGCGATAATAATACTGGTATATCTTTACATGAAGAGGGGACTTTTCGTTTAAGGTTCCCTGTTCCTTTATTTTTTGATTTTCTTAGGTTTGTCTCTATATTTAAAAATAAAAAAAGGATGCCGGGGGCGGGATTTTCAGCATGACACTTTCGTATCTTTTGCGTTCGAACCCGCGACCTCTGCGTGTCCCGCAAAAGGGTTCAAACTCTTTCATCGGTCGCAAAAGAATGAAACAGATCAGATCTGCTTCCTTCAGGCGGACCTCAAAGCTCATAAACACTTCGATATGAGCGCAGCGCTCTAAACACCCGGTTGCTTGCATTCGCAAGCGAAACCTCCAGGCTGAGCCACCTCGGCATCGATAAAGATATTGGGCACGACAATTTTTAAATGTTTATAATTTCTCTTTTTTCTTTGAAACCCCCTGCCGAAAGCTTTATAAGCCTCATAATGAATATATATTCAATAGAAATAATGAATAAATATTCGAAATAATCGTTTGACGGCTTATACTGAATGGATAAAGCCGTCTTTCCAAATCAGGAGGTTGATAATATGCCAAGAGGAGACGGAACGGGTCCCGCAGGTCAGGGACCGAAGACAGGAAGAGGAAAAGGATATTGTGAAGGAGGAGACCAGCCAGGATATCTGATTCCCGGTCAGGGACTTGGTCACGGTTACGGCGGAAGATACGGAACCGGAGGAAGGTTCAGCGGCGGTCCGAAAGACGGGCTCGAATCGGAATTCAAGTCCAAAATACCAAGCGAATAGAGAAGATGATCAAATTAAAGATAAAATATAATGGAAGGAGGTAGATGTATATGCCATGGGGAGACGGAAGCGGTCCCAACGGAATGGGGCCCATGACGGGAAGAGGCGCGGGTTACTGCGCAGGTTATAATGCTCCGGGTTACGCGAACTCCGGTTCCGGAGGTTTTTTCGGGCGCGGATTCGGCAGAGGCCTCGGAAGGGGTTTCGGGCGCGGATTCGGCAGAGGCCTCGGTTTCAGGAGATTCGCTCCTGCTTATGCCCAGCCAGCCCAGTACGTTCCGGTGCAGTCGGTTCCTGTCCAGGTTAGCCAGGTTCAGCCTCAGTCCCAGCCGCAGGTCCAGTACACAAAGGAAGACGAAATAGCTGATCTGAGGGCGGAAAAGGAGATCATAATGAGGGACATGAAGGCGATAGAAGGCAGGCTGAAGGAGCTCGAAAAGAAATAAACCAACAAGACAATTATTAATGGCGGGTTTTATGGCAGGTTTTGCCTGCTCCCGTTTTTCATTGCTGTGTAATTTAGGTGATATTATATGCCTAGACCAAGAAGGATGAGAATGGTTTGGCTGGAGCCTGGCGTTACGTATTTCAAGCCGGCTGGTGTAAGGATGGTCTCGCTTCAGGAAGTGACCTTGACGGTGGACGAGTTTGAGTCCGTGAGGCTGAAGGATTACGAAGGTTTTGACCAGAAAGAGGCGGCCAAAAGGATGAAGATATCCCAGCCGACATTCCAGCGGCTTTATGAGAGCGCAAGGAAAAAGATAGCCGATGCCATAGTAAACGGAAAGGCAATAAGGATAGAGGGCGGAAACTACATGCTGGTCGGAGGTCCTGGAAGAAGAGGAAGATTCGGAAGGGGAGCGAGGTTCTGATCATGATTAAAGAGGAAGATGTGGGTGCAAGGAAAGCGTGTCTCAAGACAATCAAGATTTTCTGCAACGTGATTCCGGTGCTGGCCGGGGTTCTGCTGCTGGTTGCCCTTTTCATAAAGGCGGTTCCTTTCAGTTTTTATGCCGGGCTGTTTACGGGCAATGTGATAACTGATTCATTCGCCGGAGCGATTTTCGGCAGCATAGCTGCGGGGAGCCCCATAGACAGCTACATAATCGGGGGAGAGCTTCTGAAGAAGGGCATTTCCCTTGTCGCTGTCACCGCTTTCATGGTGGCATGGGTGACAGTCGGGCTTGTCCAGTTCCCGGCGGAGAGCATGACCCTAGGAAGGAAATTTGCCGTTACTAGGAACCTTGTGAGCTTCCTTTTATGTATAGCAGTAGCGGTGGCTACTTTCTTAACACTGGGGGTAATAGTATGAAGGGATGTATTATCAAAAGGATAGGACCGGGATGGATTTTCCTTCTGATCGTTATATTTTTGTACGGCGCCGCTTCACTGGTGAATTACGTCGTATTCATCGAGTCCCTGGCCGCATTCTGGAATCTCGTGCTGAGCGTTGTTCCTGTCGTAATCCTCGTTTTTGCGCTGGTTTTCCTTGCCAACCTCTGGGTTACGCCCGGGAGGATAATGAAATACTTGGGAAAGGGATCTGGAAGGAAGGGATGGGTCATATCGATTGCCGGGGGCATATTGTCCACCGGGCCTATATACATGTGGTATCCACTGCTGAAGGACCTGAAGTCAAGGGGAATGAAGAATTCGCTTATATCGGTGTTCCTTTACAACAGGTCACTGAAGATACCGCTTTTGCCCATGATGATATTCTATTTTGGATGGGCTTTCACAATAATACTTTCAGCTTACATGATAATATTTTCCGTTTTTAACGGTATAATAGTGGAAAAGATAGTTGGCGATAAATAGAAGGTGATAGCATGGCTAATGGAAGAGGAATGGGAAGACAAACCGGCGGAAGGATGGGCGGAAAAGGACTCGGTCCTTCCGGGGAATGTGTGTGTCCCGGTTGCGGCTACAGGATGCCTCACGCGAGAGGTTCTCCATGTTACTCGCAGAAATGCCCCAAATGCGGGGCCAACATGACAAGATGAATTAAAGGAGGATTGGTATGAAGATAGCAATAAGTTCGACAGGGCCTGGTCTGGATGATCAGGTGGACATGAGGTTCGGCAGGTGCCCTTACTTTATTGTGGTTGAAGTGGAGGACGGAAAAATAGGCAAGGAGGAGTCGTTCGAGAATTCCAGCGCGATGCAGATGGGAGGTGCCGGAATATCTTCGGCCCAGTTCGTGGCGGACAAAGGCGTCAATGCGATAATCACCGGAAACGTCGGTCCAAGGGCATTCCAGGTATTCAGCCAGTTCGGTATAGAGGTTTATACTGGTTCCGGTAAGATAAGCGAAGTGCTGGAGAAGTTCAGCAAAGGAGAGCTGAAAAAGGTGGAAGGGGCAACAGGTCCAATGTTCGCAGGCAATCCGGGAGGAGCTCCGGGGGCTGGTCCCGGAGCAGGAAGAGGAATGGGTCGAGGACAGGGAATGGGTCGTGGCGGAGGTGTAATGTAATGATAATAGCGATGCCTGTCATGGAAGACAACGGAAGGGATTCGGTTATCAGCGAGCACTTCGGCCACAACCCGCTTTTTGCGATATACGACTCCGAAAACATGGAGCTGGAAATAGTGAGTGTCGGGGAGCACGGCATGGGCTGCACCCCGGTCGGGGAGATAATGAAGCACGGCGCTGATACCGTCTACACGCTGGGAATAGGCGGAAGGGCTATAGATTCGCTTAAGGAAAACGGAATAGTCATAAAGACCGGGGGCTTCCGTAAAGTGGGAGATGTAATAGATAACATAGGAAAGCTGGAAGAACTCCGGGAAGGATGCGGCCACTGATATGGTGATATTGAATGGATGGGGATTTTCTGAACAAGGAGAATGTAATAGCAGTGATCGGAGCCACTGAAAATAAGAAAAAATGGGGTTACAAAATATACAAAAAACTGAAGGGGGTTTTCAGGAGGGTTTATCCGGTCAATCCTAAATACGGAAAGATTTATGGTGATAAGTGCTATCCCGGTCTTAAGTCATTGCCCGAAAAACCGGATCTCGTTATCACGGTTGTCCCGCCCTCTGTCACGGAGAAGGTGGTTGAGGTTTGCGGTGATATGAATATAAGGAAGGTATGGATGCAGCCGGGTTCGGAATCGGAAAAGGCGATAAACATGTGCAGGGAAATGGGCATAGAATGCATGCATGACGCTTGCTTCGTCGTGGACGGAATGAAGGAAAGTTTTAAGGATTAGGATATTATGCTGAAAATAGCTGTCACGGGCGGAAAGGGAGGAACAGGGAAGTCAACCGTAGCCACGTCCCTGGCTTTCGAACTTTCCAAAAGGGGAAAGGTTCTTCTCGTGGACGCGGACGTCGACTGCCCTAATGACCATCTTCTTTTGTCTATCAAAAGGGATAAGGTGAAGGACGTTTACCAAGAGATACCGAAATGGGATTTCTTTAAGTGTTCCAAATCCGGCAAATGCTCAGAGGTATGCAAGATGAAGGCAGTCGTTTTCGTAAAGGGGAGGTATCCTGTTTTCATACCGGAACAGTGCAGCGGGTGCGGTGCCTGCATGATCGCATGCCCCGGCAAAGCGATAGGAAAGACGAGAAAGAATATCGGCATAATATACAGTGGTTCCGGTAACGGTATAGACCTTGTTACCGGAGAACTGATACCAGGTGAGATGATATCCGATTTCGTCGTGGACGACCTGAAGGAATATTTCACGGAAAGGGAAAAGGATTACGATTACGTGATAGTGGACACCGCCGCAGGCACGCACTGCGGGGTGATAAACTCGATTACGGGATGCGACATCGCGATCGCCGTCACAGAGCCCACGCCTCTCGGGGCGCATGATCTCGGGCTCATGCTCGATTTACTGAAAATAATAGGAGTCACCGGAAAGGTAGTTCTTAACAGGTCCGACATAGGCGACTGTAAACTTATAGAGGAGATGGCCAAAAAGCAAGGGACTGAAATAATTTCGAGGATACCCTACAGCAAATCGATAATGGAATCCTATTCCAGAGGGGAACCAGTAAAAGATAGCAGGATAAAGGAGCTGGCGGAATTCGCGGAGGGATTGAAGTGAAAACCATAACGATTCTTTCGGGGAAGGGAGGGGTCGGTAAGAGCAGCATAACTTCGTCACTCGCCATGGTCGCGGCGGCGGGGCGGAAGATAACCGCCGCGGACTGCGATGTTGACGCATCTAATCTTGCGCTGGTTCTCGGGCTGAGGGATGAAGACATAAAGGACTGGAAATGGATAGAGACCTCCGAGAAAGCGGTTCTGGATACCGAGAAATGCATTCACTGCGGCAAATGCAGGGACGTTTGCAAGTTTTCTGCCGTGGGGTGGGACGAGAAAAAGAAGATGCCCGTTTTCAGTGACCTGCTCTGCGAGGGCTGCGGCACCTGCGGCCTGGTGTGCCCTTCGGGAGCGATAAGCCTGAAAAGGGTCAAAAACGCCAGGATAGGAACAGGAAAGACTAAATACGGATTTACCGTTGTCACCGGGCAGCTGAAGATGGGAGAATCCGGCTCCGGCAAGGTTGTTATGGCAGTCAAGGATAAGGCTATGGAAGTCGCTAAGAAGAATGGTTCAGAGATTATGTTCGTGGACTCCGCCGCCGGAATCGGGTGCCCGGTGATAGCATCGGTGAACGGGAGCGATTACGTCATAGCGGTTACTGAGCCCACCCCGTCTGCCATGAGCGACATGGAGAGGGCGCTGAAGGTTGCAGATCATTTCGGGATACTTTACGGAATTGTCATAAACAAATGGGACCTCAACCCCGCATTTTCCGGAAAGATAGAGAAGTTCGCGAAAGAAAGGGGCATACCTGTTCTCGGAAAGATACCATACGACAGGAAATTCGTCGAGGCGCTTGTTAACCTCAGGCCCGTGGTCACGTACGGGAAGAAATACGAGAAGATTTTTTCGGGAATACTTGAAAAAATCAGAATCATTGAATGAAAAGTTTTCCGATTTCCGGGTTTATCCTTATCATATTGGTCTTGCCTTGGGGTTCCTTCTCTATTATTCCCTTGGACTTCATCCTTTCAAGCGCCCTGAATACCCTTACCTTTGGTATTCCTGTTGAATTTACCAGTCTGGCCTGGGTTAAATTTCCATTACTTTCTGTCAGTTTTTCCATTATTACTGCCTCCTCGCCGCTGAAAAGGATTCTGAGTAAATTTTTGTCCATGACCTTGCATTCAGGTGACGGTGTGAAAAGATAGTATATGAATGTCCCGATGAGGAGGCCCATTGAGGCAATGACAGGTATAAGTATTGGCAGCGGTATCGCGCATGAGCATATAGTTCCTGCATCCAGAAGCAGCTGGATATACCATGATATTATTGATAATGCAAGAATGAATATGGATATGACCATAGTTGCAGTTATTATCTTTTTAGAGTGATTCATACCTAATGTTTCACTTTTTGAAACTTAAATATTTATATGGTTTCATTCAATTATTGGAATGATGAAAGAGTTTTTAATTGCGTCACTGTTGGTGCTGACTGTTGTTGCCTTGTCTGGTGTTCAGGCCCAGGCGGCGAAGGACGTCTGCGCGGTTTACTTCACTTACGTGGGATGCCCTCACTGCGCGGTATCGGATCCGTTGGTGCTTTCAGAGATGACGGGAAAATATGACAACCTTGTGGTCATAGAGTACGAATTCGTGCTCAACCCAGAGAATTCTTATGTCATTTACGATTATAACAGCGAATACCAGTGCGGCGCCGGCGTGCCGATGATAATATTCGACAAGTCCAAGATGATAGTCGGGGACACCCCCATAGTGGAATCTGTTGACGGGGTCATAGCTTCAGGCCCGAACGAGTGCCCTCTGCTCGAAGGGCAGGTCGATTTTTCTTCGGTCGACATTAACGGGCTTCCGGGAAGCCCCAAATTATGGACCAAGGACAGGATACTGATCAGGAAAGGGGAAACCGGGGACAATTCCGTTCTCATGGGTCTCCTCAAGTCATCCGACATACAATCCGTTCTCGAAGGCGTCGAATACGAGATAACCGATCCCGAGCCGGTCCAGCTTTCTGGCATAAAATTCCCGCAGCTGGGCGTGCCTGGGACCGTGGAGTTCGAGCACGCGATTATTGTGGACGGGTGGGAATTCCAGTGGAACGGGGAAGGAATCGAAGAGGGAAAGTGCCCCGGATGCCCAGGTCCCGGTGAATGGTCGGATTGCGTGGGCGGCAGGAGGACTAGGATCAACTACGAATGCTCCGGGAATACGGGATACGTATGCGTGCAGTACACCGAAGAGGTTGACTGCGTAGAGGGATGCCCCGCATGCCGGGACCCTTCGGAATGGTCGGAATGCGTAAACAACGAAAGGACAAGGACCAATTACATGTGTTCCGAAGAGACCGGTTTCGAGTGCCTGGCTTACGAGGAGACTGGCGAATGCGAGGAGTCCGGAGGAAACAGTGTCAATCCGGACTCGGGTATGGCGGTTTTTGCTGTACCGGCAGTTGTTATAGTAATTATCTTTTTTGCCGTTATTTCTTATCTTAAGCTAATAAGGGGAGGCTTGTGAAATGGACGAAAGGATGAAGAGGTTTCTGATCGCGGGAACGATAATAGTAGCTATAATAATATTTTTCGGCCTTGCCGGGCAGGCGGACCCGGACTACCTGAAAGACATGGGCGTTTCCATGCCCCTGCCACTGTTCACTGTTTTCATCGCCATAATCGATGGTTTCAATCCCTGCACCATGTGGGTACTCACCTTCCTTCTCGTGCTCCTGATTTCGGTTTCGGAGTCCAGAAAGAGGATATTCTCGGTAGGCTTCACCTTCGTGGTGGTCGTGTACGTCTTCTACTTCCTGTTCATGTCCGCCTGGCTGAACGTGTTCTTTTACATAGGTTTTCTGGATCCCGTAAGGATAGGGATAGGCTTGCTGGCTTTGCTGGCAGGGGCGATAAACTGCAAGGAATTCTTCGCCTTCAGGAAGGGCGTTACCCTGATGATACAGGAGAAGCACAAGAATCCCCTGGTGAGAAGGATAGAATCCATGAAGAACGTAATAAAGAACGGCTCTTTCCCGGCGCTGATAGTAGCTTCCGTTACGCTTGCGGCGTTCGCCTCTCTTGTGGAGCTTCCCTGCACCGCGGGTTTCCCCATAATATACACGAAGATACTGGCGGAGAAGGTTTTTGCCGAAAGCGTAGGTTATTACATGTATCTGGCGTTCTACAATCTCGTTTACGTTCTTCCCCTTTCCTTCATAATACTGCTCTTCGGTTATTTTTTCAAGGGGAAACAGATATCTAAAAAGCACATGCAGATAATCAAGGTCATAGGCGGCCTGATAATGATATTCCTTGGGATAGTTCTTCTGTTCAATCCCGGTTTGCTCATGCTGGTATAGATGAAATTAAAGCCAATAGGCGTAATTCACTCGCCGTATAAATCCCTGTCGGAAGCGCCTTTCCAGGGTAAGGGGATATCGAGAATAGAGATATTCCAGGACTACCTTGAGGGGTTGAAGGACATCGAAACATTTTCGCATCTGCATGTTTTTTACTGGATGGACAAATCAGAGGGTTTCAGCCTCTCTGTTAAGACTCCGTGGGATCCAGACTCCCATGGCCTTTTTTCCACAAGAACTCCCAACAGGCCCAATCCTATTGGTTATTCGGTTGCCATGCTGGTCCGGAGGGAAGGAAACGTTCTCGTTGTGGAAGGGCTTGACGCGATAGAAGGAACACCGGTGATAGACATAAAACCCTACGTTCCAAAGATAGATCGTAAGGGTGCCAACTCGGGATGGCTTAGCGGAAAATTCGAGACGAGATATGATGAGAAGGACGGTTTACGGTCCGATTGATTCCTGGAGATTTGGAAGATCGGCAGGAATAGATGCCAACTGTGGCAGCTACTGCTCCTTCAATTGCATATACTGTCAGCTCCGTCCGGTTAGGAACATAATAACTGGGAGAAGGAAATTCGTGGAGACGGGCAGAGTAGTTAAGGATCTACGCGAGGTAATGGGCAATCGAAATTTCGACATGATAAACATATCGGGGACGGGGGAACCCACGCTCGCCTCCAACCTGAGGGATATCATAACGGCGGCTAGGAATTTTGCCGAATGCTATGGGAGGGAGGTGGGTGTACTTACCAACTCCTCCCTAATCAGCGATCCCGGTGTAAGAAGGGATCTCTCAGAGGCGGATGTGGTCAGCCTGAAACTGGACGCACCTAACCCTGAAGTTTTCAGGAGGATAAACCTTCCCCATCCAGGAGTGGATTTCGACAGGATGCTTGATGGTATGAGGGTATTCAGGAAGGAATACGGGGGGAAGCTCTATCTTCAGATGATGTTTCTTGAACAGAACAGGAACCACGCGAAGGAAATGAGAGAACTGGCGGAAACCATAAAGCCCGACCTAATACATCTTAACACCCCCACAAGGCTCCACGGCGAGGGACTTCTCCTTTCGAAAGAGGAAATGGAAAAGATAAAGGGAGTCTTTGAGGGGATGAAATTAAGGATGGTTTACGATTCCAAGAAGACCGGCGTCAAGCCGGTTGACAGGGAAGAGACGCTGGAGAGAAGACCTGGAGGATAGGTCGGTAAAATTTAATTTATTGTTAAATGTAAAAGGAGTGATGATCATGCACGATGTGATGACGGATGAAATAAGAAACTTTTTTGAAAGTGTTCCTATAATTGCGTTTTCGATGACAGATAATAACGGGAACCCCAATGTGGTAGCGATCGCATCAAAAAGGATAGTTGACAGCGATACGATCTGGGTTATCGATACATTCTTTGGGAAGACGAAAGAGAATCTTTTGCAAAATGAGAGAGTCGCCATTGCTGTTTGGGTGAAAGGAAAAGGATATCAGATCAAGGGAACTGCAAGATATCATTCTGACGGTAAGATATTCGACGAAGGGAAAAAATGGATATTAGAATCAAGACCCAATAAGATAGTCAAGGGCGTTGCCGAAATAAAGGTTAGTGAAATCTTTTCCATTACACCCACTTACGAAGAAGCCGGGAAAAAGATCGCATGAAATCGGGATTTCACGAATATTCCAATTTTACCCTGGAAATTTATATAAAACGGAAACCGGGTTTGGAAACGGGGACCGGGAAGTGATTGAAATGGGGAATGTGGAAAACCCAATTCTGACAACGGTTTATGACAATTATATGCACGAACCTGGCCTCAGGACAGGCTTGGGATTCTCCTGCTGGATCGAGCTGGGGGAGGAGACAATCCTGTTCGATACCGGAGGGGATTTCGGGATCCTCCTTGGGAACATGGAAAAGCTCGGAAAGAATCCGGAGAAAATCAACAAGATCGTCCTTTCCCACATCCACGGGGACCATACTGGGGGGCTGGAGGGAATCCTCAGGATTAACCCGAAGGTGACTGTTTATTTTCCCTCCTCATTCCCGGATGAATTTAATGAAAACTTGAAATCTTACGGGGCGGGGATAAGGGAAATATCTCAAGAGACCAAAATAGAAAAGGGGGTATGGACAACCGGGGAACTTGGGACATGGATAAAGGAGCAGTCCCTGATCATAAATTCCCCCAAGGGATCGGTTGTGATAACGGGTTGCGCCCATCCCGGGATCGTTAACATACTCAGGGAAGTGAAGAGGCTTACAGGCAGGGAGATATACCTCGTTCTTGGAGGGTTCCACCTTGAAGGAGCAGGTGATTCTGATCTAAGGGAAATCATAAACTCTTTCAGGGAAATAGGAGTGAAAAAGGTCGCTCCCTGCCACTGCTCCGGGGAGAGGGCAAGGGAACTGTTCAGGGAGGAATATGGTAACGATTTCATAGATAATGGTGTGGGTAATGTAACAGGCACATAAAAACCTAATATATTTGATTAAAAAATAATTAAGGTAGTAGAA
>JAFGDH010000013.1 GCA_016932215.1 Candidatus Aenigmatarchaeota archaeon
TTCGTGTACCCGCACTTTCCGCAGTATTCCCTGTTCTTCTGTTCCGAAAGGAACGTTCCTGAACCGCATCTCGGGCAGAACTTGTTCTTCCTGCTGGCGCTCTCCCCGCTGACCTCATATTTTTCCCAGACCTTTATGGAAGAATGCTTCTTTCCAGTCCTCTGCTTCTTCTCCCTTGTCCTTGCTTTCTTTTCCTTCTTACCCATGATCATTCACCTTTCTCTTCAGCCGGCTTTTCCTCCGTTTTGGGAGGTTTGGCTTCCTCTTTGGGGGCTTCCCTCTTTTCCTCGGGCTTGGCTTCTTCCCCGGCTTCAGCCGGCTTTTCCTCGGTCGCTGCGGCTTTTGCCTTCTTCCTCACCTTTTCCAGCCTCTTTTCAATGCCCTCCAGCTTCTCTTTCGGGACGTCTTCCTTCTTCTTGTAGACGAGAAACTTTACCTTCGAAGTTCCTTTGCCTTTTATGGAAAATATTTTGTCCACTAACACAAGGTCTTTGTTTACCTTAAGTTCCTTCGAAGCGGCATCCATTATTTCCATTCTCGAAGGTGTGGAAGATCCCGCATGATCTACAATAACTTCTACTTCATCCCTCTTCAGCAGGGGATTGCTTTTCTGTTCCTTTATCTCGAATTTCATCATTTCACCCATAACGCATATTTTCCGGGTGCGTTTATCCCTATTATCTGCGCGATTTCGCTGGCGTTAGGTTCGTTGACGATAACAACGCCTTTCCACGTCTTAGTGAAATCCTTCGTGTTGCAGGCGGGGCATTTATCCCCCCTGACGAATCTTTTGCAGTGCTTGCATACGACTTCTTTGTCGCTCATTATTGATCACATAACCTTAACGGACGAGCGCATAGCCTACGTCCAATTGAATATATCTATTATTATATATATTTAAAAGTTTACTTCTTGGGCTTTTCTTCGGCTGCCGGGCTTTTCTTTTCTTCCTTGACCTGCCAGTCCAGCGCCCCCAAACCAGTCTGCCTCGTCGTGAGGCCGATCTTGTACTGGCTGTCCGCCATGCTCACGGAAATTATCCTTGCGAGAACCTGACTCTTTTCCTTGACTTTCCTGTGGGTTTTCTTTCCCGTGAACATCATGCTCTTCGGGTCGTAAGAAACGAAATCGTCCATGAGCTGGGACACGTGTATCATGCCGTCAACCGCACCCATCCTAACGAAAACCCCGAATTCAGTGACGTCTATGACTTCCCCCTTGACCAGCTCGTGCTGCTCTGGGATGTATGTAAGTATCTTGAAGTTAACCTGGTAATAAAGCGCCCCGTCGCCGGGAAGTATTATGCCCTCCCCAACTTTTTCAACGGATATGACCGAAAGGATGACACCCAGGTTCTTCTTTATGCTACCTTCCAGCAGCTCTTCCAGGCTGTTCTTTATGGCATCCTCCAGCTTCATCCCGAACTTGTCGGGGGATACCCTTATCTTGTCACTGACCTCGAATATTTTGTACATCTTATCACTTTTTCCGTTGGAATATTATGAGTTTTGTGGCTTAAATAGTTTAAATTGTTTTGCCCTAAAGCTCCTTGAGCATGCATATGTTCGGCTGGTTGAGTGCTACGCTGCAGAATATGTCAGCAAGCTCTTCTGAACTGTTGAGACCGTAAAGTTCTGTCCTGTCGCCGTTCCTTCCGATTATCCAGTCAGCCGTTATGTTCTCGTCCGCGGCCACCGAAAGCGTGACGTATCCCTGGTATTCCGGGGATGAGACGAAGCTCCTGTATATCCCGGCCTTTTCCGGGCACTCCGTGCAGTTTTCCGGGTATATGTACTCGATGAGCGTCTTGCCGCTCCTAAGTATGGCTATCCTCTCTTCAGGCGCCAGCGGCCTCTCGATCAGGCTTGGGAAAGTGACGGTATTCTGGTTTCCCTGCGGCGTCTGCTGAAGCAAAGCGTAACCGAACACTCCGCCGCCCATTATGAATATGATCACCAGCGCCATGAACAGCTCAGATTTTGACGTCATATCATACATTTATTATGGCAATACTTAAAAACTTAATTTCAGCGGCCATTCGTTACTTTTAGAAATGTTTGTTGACGTACTCCTCGAGCTTGTCGTACGCCTTCGAAAGGGTTTCCATGTCCGGGAGGAAGACGATCCTCATGTGGTCCGGCTTCTCGTACCCGAATCCCGTTCCGTGGACGAACAGGATGAGCTTCTCCCTGAGGAGGTCCATCACGAACTTCTTGTCGTCCTTTACCGGAAGGTCGAAACCCGGGAACGCGTAGAAGGCGCCCTTTGGCTTTGTGAGGCGGAACCCCTTTATCTCGTTCATCCGCTTGAACGTCAGATTTCGTCTTTCCTCCAGCTTCTTCACGGCCTCCGGTATGTGATCCTGCGGCCCCTCTAGGGCAGGCTTTATCGCGTACTGTATCGGGAAATTAGAGCTCAGCCTCGCCCTCGCGAACTTGGATATCCCTTCCTTGTAGTCTCCCATCTCCCTTTCCGGCCCGGAGAACATCATCCATGCGATCCTCCACCCCGGGGCGAGATAGTTCTTGGAAAGCCCGTTGAACGTGAGAATAGGAATGTCTTTCGAAATCGAAGCCGTCGAAATATGACTTTCCCCGTCGAATAATATCTTGTCGTATATCTCGTCCGAGAAAATGACAAGGTCATGCTCGTTCGCCAGATCGATTATCTCTTTCAGGACCTTCCTCCCGTACAGCGCCCCTGTGGGGTTGTTGGGGTTGATGATCACTATCCCTCTGGTCTTTTCGTTTATCCTTGACCTAATGTCCTCGATATCCGGCTGCCATCCATCGCTTTCGATGCATTTATACTGGTTTAGAACTCCCTGGAACTTGTGGACCATCGAGGTATATAGCGGATAACCAGGTGACGGCGTCAGGATATTCTCTCCCGGATTCAGGAGGGCGGCGAAGCACATCTCTATGCCCTCGCTCACGCCGGAACATATGATCACGTCATCCTTGACGGTCTGGATGCCCTTCCTGGACGCATCCCTCACTATCGCTTCCTTCCCCTCGTCCAGCCCCATCGAATGGGCGTATCCGTTCCTGTTCTCGTCCATCGCCTTCTTGACGGCGTCTATCATGTGCCGGGGGGTTTTAAAGTCGAAGATGTTCGGGTTGCCGATGTTGAGGTGGAGTATCTTCTTCCCCTTGGCCTTCAGCTTGTCCGCCTCAACCACTACGTCCCTTATAGCATAAGTAATGTTCTCTGTCCTTTTAGCCGGTTTGATCATATTAAGATTTTGTCCCGGTTCCAATTTAAGATTGACATAAAAAATTCGACGATTTTATAACTTTTTTCTCCATACAATTATAATGGTTTCTCCTGCGAGGGTGTGTCTGATATGCAAGGGGTCGAGAAAGCTCTGCGGATGGAGGTTCTGCCCCCTCATGGCGAAGGACAGGGTCGCCCCTAAAGTGAACGAGAAGATGGCGAAGGACTTCTTCGGGCCATCGACTTCGGTGTTTGTGGGACATAATTTTTACCCGAACGTCTACGTGGGCCCAATGGCATCTCTTGATACGGAGAGGATCGATACGATCGATTCTCCCCAGAACTGGTTCGGGAAGCCCTACGACCAGATAATAGAGTTCCGGTCCATGCTGATGAGATCCAGGGCGAAGGAAAACGTATTCTCCAGGTCGAGGTTCATAGAGGAAAACCAAGAA
>JAFGDH010000002.1 GCA_016932215.1 Candidatus Aenigmatarchaeota archaeon
CGGGGTGATAGGATAGGCTGCGACGACTTCCGGGTTTATCTGCCTCATCGCTTCGGCGGAAGCGTAAGCCCCTGTCAGCGGTAACGTCTTTGGCATGATCATCAATCCTTACTTCTGGAATTTCGATTCTTCCTCCATCTTTATGCATTTTACAGGACATATCTTCGAGCATATCCCGCAGCCCTTGCAGAAATCCAGGTCAAAACCCAGGACCTTTTCACCGTCCGATTTTATCGCGTTTTCCGGGCAGTTCACGTAACACTGGAAGCAGTGGATGCATTTGGAATCGTCTTTGATTGGCCTGAAAGCCCTCCAGCTGCCCGTTTTGTTGAGCAGCGAAGATGCTGCGGTTGTTATTGTCCCGCCTATGGGTATCTCTTTCCATCCCGCCTTCTTCTTCAGATGCCTTTCTTCAGGAAATCCCATTTATCCACCCTTAACATCGTCGTACGCCTTCTTTACGCATTCAATGTTAGCTTTCGTCTTCTCCGGCCCTATCTTCTTGAGGAACATACCCTCGATCTTGTCCAGCAGCGTCTGGAGTTCGATGACTTTAGTGACCTTTATCAGAGCACCGAGAACTGGGGTATTCGGCATGTTTCTCCCCAGCATGTCGATTGAAATGCCGGTTGCGTCTATCGTGTACAGCTTCCCGCTGAAGCCGATCTTTTTCTTGATCTCCTCAGAGGATTTTGTAGTGTTTACAATGATGACGGTCTTATCAGTGATTCCGGTTTTCACGTCAACCACGTCGAGAAGCGTCGGGTCTATTACTATGACCGCATCCGGATCCGTGACGGGCTGGTAGGTTTTGATAGGCTCGTCAGAAATCCTGGCGAACGTCCTCATGGGCGCTCCGGTCCTCTCAGGACCGTATTCGGGGAAAGCCTGTATGTATTTTCCCTTGTCTATCGCTGTATCAACGATAAGCTGGGCCGCTGTCTTGGCACCCTGTCCCCCGCGGCCGTGAATTATTATCTCGAACATAGAACACCCCGGTTTCCGTATTATTCTTATTGGAACCATAATCTTAAAAATATGAACACAAATATTCGACGATTGTTGAGTTTTTCTTGGGACAATCGTTTCTTAAATAATTTGTTTCGCCAATATTGTTATGAACTACATCAGGAAATTCATGTACGAAACCAGGATTGGAAAATATCTTTCGTTGTTTTTGCCGGTTAGCTTTTTGATTAGTTTGGGATGTAGTGGCAGGTATCATGATTCCATGAGCGTTGACCTGGACGGAAACGGAACACTTGATAGCCTGTATGTCAAGACCGATAAGACTAAAGCTCTCTTTGAGCAACCACGACACCATGTGATTTCCAGATTCAGGAATGAAAAGGGAGAACTTGGTCCTGAAGAGAAGATAATAGATTTCCGATGCTGGGATTGTTTACTGGATACTGTGCCTTCAGGAAATAAAGGCGCTCCCAATATCAGGGTTATTGTTCAAAGAAGGTACGCAGACAAAGTTGATCTCATAAACGATGGTGACGGAACCTTTATCGATGTAGTCGATGCTGAATGATCACTTGACTATCTCCCTTATCTCGCTGAACTCTATCTGGTCCGACTTTTCGAGAAGCTGGAAGATGATCATTTCCGTGGTTGCCATGAAGCATCCGTTCTGCTTCATTCGCTCGATCGCCGTCGCGTGGTCGTGGCTCTTTCGCGAGGAGACGGCATCTGTGACGACGTGTACGTTATAATCGTGCAGCCTTGCGGTCAGTGCGGTCTTAAGGATGCATACATGCGATTCTATCCCGGCCAGTATCAGATCGGTGATACCCAGGTTCTTTATCCTCTCCCCGAACTTCCGTTCCCCGAAACAGTCGAAATTCGTTTTTTCAATCGCTTCGGCGTGCGGGATCAGCTCGAATATCTCCGGCAACGTGTTTCCGAGACCCTTCGGATACTGCTCCGTCACTACTATCGGTATCCTCAGAACCTGGCATGCCTTGATAAGCTTCTCAGTGTTGTCGATCACCCTCTTCATCTCGTGTATCACGGGCTTGAACCTGTCCTGTATATCTATCACGATCAGCGCGCATTTGTTCCTGTCCAGAATTCCGAGTTCTTTCGGATCCATAAAATTAGTATTATAATTGGATATATATTGGTTTACAGGAATCCTGCGTCTTTCAGAATCTGCATGTGATCGAAGGCGATACTGAGTTTTTTCACTTCATGCTTCGTGAAATCTCCTATCTCGAAGGATTCCCGGGAATTACGAAGCTTTCCCCCGGTGACCCTGCACCTGAACGCCACCGTTACCGTGTGGCCCCTGGGGTCCCTCCCGGGTTTGGAATAGATGCCGATGATTTTTTCCGGCTTAACGATAAGACCGGTCTCTTCCCCAGCTTCGCGGGTGCATGTCTTTTCAACGCTTTCCTCCTCGACTCTCCCGCCGGGCAGCGCCCATTTACCCTTGTACGGGGGGAACCGTCTCTTTACGAGAATCACTTTTCCGTTCCTTATTATGACCGGATCGGCCGTCACGAATATCTTTTTGTTCATAATATCATTTTATTCTCCCGGATTTAAGACATTAAGACTAGGCGGGCAGTAAATTTTCTTTTTTTATTTTTTTCTTTGTTTTGGAACAGAAAATTATAAATATGATTTTGCCCCAAGAAAATATTATAAACAAAATTAACTTTTATTTTCGGAATCAAGGTATGACTGCTTGGTCGGATTGAATAAAGCAGTCTTTCAAAACGAGCGTGTGACTGCTTTGGTGGATTGGGCAAGGCAGTCTTTCAGAAGTAAGGGGGTGAGATTCATGGCAGCAAAGAAGAAGGCAAAATCAAAGGCTAAGAAGAAGGCAGTAAAGAAAAAGCCTGCAGCAAAGAAGAAAACCAAGGCAAAAAAAAAGAAGAAGTAAATGATCTGATTCATGTTCTTCTCTTTGGGCCCGTGCGGCCATCTCTCTTTGAATGCTTTTTCTGTTATTTCATTCTTCAGATGTGTCTCTATTTTCATATAAATATCGGCTGTTAATTAAAATAATGGTTTGCAGGGTTTACGTCGTGGACGAGAATGACAACGTTGTTTCTGAAAGCACGAAAAGGGAAGTCCATGAAAAAATGGAATGGCACAGGGTCAGCCATGTGCTGGTTTTCAACCGTCGCGGTGAAATACTCATCCACAAAAGAGCCTCACACAAACGGATGTTTCCATGTCTGTGGGATTACATAGTGGGCGGCCACGTCGAAATCGGAGAATCATACGAGGAAGCCGCCAAAAGGGAAGTCACGGAAGAGATAGGTGTCGAAGCGAAGGGGATGAAGGAACTTCTGAAGACTAATGGTGTTATAGAAAGGAACGGTCAGGTAAACAAGGAGATTGTCAAGATATTTGCGATTGTGACCGAACTGTCTGTTGATGACATGACACCTGAAAAGAAAGAGATATCTGAGATGAAATTTATCCCTTTTTCAGAACTGGAGAAAATATCAAAAAACGAAGAAGAGCATGAAAAATTCGTCAGCTTCCTGCACCTGAAAAAAACCATCCCCGGGATAAGAAATTTTCTGAAAGATTTCAGTCTTTCAGCGTGAAGTACATCCTCCGGTTGTTCTTTCCCTTGTTCTCCGCGCCGATGAATTCTATCCTGCCTACTTCTTTTGTTGATTTGACATGGGTCCCGCCGTCCGGTTGTATGTCCAGGCCAAAGATCTCTACCATCCTGAGGACCTTTATTCCCGGTGGCAGTCCCTTCGCAAGCCTTACGAGGTCGGGATTCTTTTCAACGTCTTCTCTCGGCATTTCTGAAATGCGAATTTCGCAGTCCCTGTTTACGCAGTCGTTCGCCTTGTTTATGTATTCCTGGAGTTTGTCCCTGTCGAAATCATCCATGGAAAAATCGATTCTCGTTTTGTCGAGTCCGAGCTGGTTTCCTGTTATCAGTGCTCCGGCATCATGAAAAAGTATCCCGCTTATTATGTGGGCCGCAGTGTGCATCCTCATCAGTTTGTGCCGTCTCTCCCAGTCTATGGAGCATTTCACTCTGTCGCCCGGCCTGAGACCGGGATTGTCGACCTCGTGCGAAATCTCTCCGGAGAATTTTCCCACGAAGACGACCCTGAACTCCGTTCCGTCCTTCGAAATCGTACCCTCGTCCCAGGGCTGTCCGCCCGAGTTTGGATAAAAAGCGGTCTTGTCGAGGGTGATGAACTTACCTTCCTTTTCACCGTCGCCGGATACATTAACGACGGTCGCCTCGAATTCCTTTAAATAGCAGTCATTCATGTACAATGCTTTCGCCATAAAAACACCTCTCTATTGCTCCACCTTTCTCAGATATTCCACCAGTTCGCTCACTACCTTTGCGGTGAAGTCCGTTTCCTTGCGGGTGGTATCCCTTCCCACAGAGAATCTTACGGATTCTGCTATCTCTTCCTCTTCTAGCCCTATTGCGGACAGTGCGTTGAAAAACTGGCTCTTTACCGGTATATCTGAAGAAACCATTATACCCTTGGTGTCCATGTAACTGACAAGGCTTTTTGCACTTACGTCATTGAATGAGATATTGATGTTGTTGCAAAGCCTTTTTTTACCCATTGGCCCGTTAAGCTTGGTTTCCGGAATGCCCAGAAGATCGTTCATGAGAACATCCCTTATGTATTCCATCTTGCGGACGTCTTCCTTGTTCGTTATCTCAGCGGCTTTCGCAAAGCCGACTATTCCCGGAACGTTCTGCGTCCCTGCCCTCATGCCGGACTCCTGCGGCCCTCCTATCATCTGTTCTTTCAATT
The DNA here is from genome assembly GCA_016932215.1 of Candidatus Aenigmatarchaeota archaeon. Classification (GTDB taxonomy): domain Archaea; phylum Aenigmatarchaeota; class Aenigmatarchaeia; order QMZP01; family QMZT01; genus JAFGDH01. Next base: position 4,767 of record JAFGDH010000002.1, read on the forward strand.
TCACTCCTTTTCTCACGAACAGAGCGCCGATGCCCTTCGGGCCGTAAATCTTGTTTGCAGATACCGTAAGCATGTCAATGTTCATCCTTTTCGTGTCTATCGGAATCTTTGTGAAGCTCTGTGACGCATCAGTGTGGAAAATAATCCGGTTCTTTTTGCATAACTTCCCTATCTTTGCTATGTTCTGTATTGTCCCTATCTCTGCGTTGGCATGCTGTATCGTAACCAGTATTGTCTTTTTTGTTATGTTCTTTTCGACATCCTTCGGATTTACGAATCCTTTCTTGTCCGCATCCAGAAAGGTCACGTCAAAACCTTCCTGACCAAGCGTATAACACGTATTCAGCACTGGCGGATGTTCCATCTTTGATGTTATTATGTGGTTTCCCAGATGCTGGTTGGCACGTGCGCAGCCGCGTATTGCCAGATTGTCTGATTCCGTCCCCCCGGACGTGAAAAATATTTCATCCGGATTGCATTTAATGCTTTTGGCGATTACGTCCCTTGACCATTCTACTGCCTTGGCGGCTTCCCTTCCCATGTAGTGGGAAGAAGACGGAGAACCGTATTTTTCAGTGAGATATACTTCCATCGCTTTCATTACCCTTTTGTCAACAGGCGTTGAAGTTGCGTAGTCGAGGTAAACCTTCATAATATTCTTTTGTCTGATGTATTAAAATGGTTTCCCCGTAACCTTCAGTATTTTAAATCCTGATTCGATATTTTCAGGATGAAACACGAGAAAATCAGGATAACTGGATTGTTTTTTGTTTTTCTGACATGTGTTTCCCTGATTGCTGTTTCAGGATGCGTGACACCCGGAGGCGGGACCGTTGATATGGAAACTTTTGCCAGATGCCTCACGGAAAACGGGGCTGTAATGTACGGAAGCCAGTCCTGTGGTTTCTGCGCGAAGCAGAAGGAGATGTTCGGCGAAAACTTCGTTTACGTGAATTATGTCGACTGCGGGATGAACATGAATTCATGCGTTTCCGAAGGCATCCGGGGTTACCCGACATGGAAAGTAAAGGGAAATGCTTACGAAGGTCTGCAGGAACTAGCGACGCTTGGCGGAGTCACAGGATGCGGTATACCGGTTACGAATGAATCATCTTATTAATGTTCTCTTCCATATATTTTTATGGTAAAATGCTATGCCAGGGGCAGGAGATTCGAATATCATGTCGTTGACAAGTTGGCTAAGCACGGCATAAACTCCCGCAGAGTCGCTTTATCCGGCAGGCAGCCAGCATTCGGCCAGCCCGCTACAGACATTCCGAATGCCGACATAATAGTAGAGGAAAGATTCTTCGGGAAGGCCAAGACGACGAAAGCAAAAAAATACGTTTCTTTCCCTGAAAAGGAGATTCTGGAGCTCAACAACAACGACGTTAATTTTCTCGTGTTTAATTTCACGAGAACCGATCCGTTCGTCGTGATAAAATTCGATGACTTTATTGATCTTCTCAGGATGTGGATGGGAAAGGAAGAAAAAAAGGATTAGATCTGCTTGCTCGACAGGGTGAAGAGCGTTTTCTCTTCCTGTTTCTTTTCACTTTCTAAAACTTTGACCAGCTGATTCATCCCCCTCCCGCTGAAGTTTCTTATTGCATTATCAATGTCCTTTATCTTTTTCTCGCATATGTAAACCTCGAGATCCTTTACGAATGGGAGAGGATATGTCTTGTTCGACCATATGGTTTCCAGCATCTCGTCAACCGTTTCATCAGAGCCTATTTTGTAATCGTGTAGTCCCCTGTATTTCGAATACTCCAGCGCGAAGGATTTGGCCCTCTGCAGCATGGTGCCTGAATAGACCTCGAATATCTTGGAAACAATCTCGAAACGCCCCAGCAGGAAACCTATGATGATCAGAAAGAATATGTAATAGTTAACGAATATGAAATAATACACCAGTTCCACGACATGTGGGAAAATGTTGAGGAATATTACCAGGAGAGATATGGTGTAGAGCGCGAGGAATATGTACTTTACTCCCTGCTTCGTTAACTCCCTCCTGTTTTTTTCCATCCTGCTGAACTGTCCCATGAAGATGTTCGCTATGTAAAGGCTGCTTGCAGTATATGTTATAGAGAGGACTATCATGCTTCTCGAGCTTAGGGAATATACATCGAAAAGAATTATTGCGACTGAAAGGGAGAGAACGCCTAGAGAAAAGAAAAAATAATGAAGTATTTTCAGATAGTAAAGTCTAACGTAAAACCTCTCCATGTATTAAAATTCGGTCGGCATGCTAATTAATTTTACAGCGTGAAAAACGCGAGAACCCACTGGACGCTCATGTATCCGGCCAGCGCGACGAGAACGTGCATTATTATTTTACCGATCAGAGAAGCGGCGAAGAATTTCTTCAGGTCGTAGTTTATGACTCCGCACAGTATCCCTATTATGTCGTCCGGGAGGGGCGTGAGCGCGAAAAGAATTATGATAAGGAAAGCCCCGTGCTTCTCCATCCATCTTTTCGTCTTTTCTAAATCCTTCCCGTATTTCTTTTCAAGTATGCCCTTACCGCCGTAGCCGAGCGCATATCCTATCAGTTCCCCTATGGCAGCTCCGGCGCCGGCTACAATGCCGACTATCCAAGGATTGAGTATCCCGCCGAATGCGAATACCACTATAAGGGCGGGAACCGGCAGGAAAATGGTCGCTGAACCCAGGAGGGAAATCACGAAAATTCCCAGATAACCGAATGATTCCGCCATTCCCGTCGAAAACGAAAGGAATTGTGACGTTATGTTAAGCAGGTCCATTATGATATTTTGTTATCTGGTATAAATTGATGATAAAAAAAGAAAAACAGAAGGAACCAAAAATAAGGTTCCAACAACTTACAGCTTCTTTACCTTCTCTATTCCCTTCTTTGAAACCATTGCCTTCTTTATCTTTGCCGGAAGCCATGAAGGTCTGTTTGCAGGTGCGTCAACTTTCTTGACGTCTCCCTTGAATACGTGGATTGTGTATGTCCTGTCCTTGTTCCTTCTTCCTCTTTCCCTGAGTTTGATTTCCTTGTATCCTCTGGCTGCAGCCTTCAAAGCTGCCTGTCTCGGAGATCTTCCTGTGAAAACAGCGGTTTTGCTTCCCTTTCTGAGAACGTAGTATTTCTTTTTTGCAGCTCTTCTTTTTGCCATTAAATCTCCTCCTATTCCGTTAAACAGTTTGGAAATTGTGGGCCTGTTGCCCGATTATATTTAAAACATAGTTAAAGGGTTTATAAAGATTTCGCTATATATCGACGTAATTGAGCGTAAACTTAACATTTTTAAGAAACGTCTGCAGTTAATAATCATGGAAATGAAGCATCGCAGAAATCCGTGGGTTGCGGCCTTCCTCAATTTCATAATCTGGGGTTCGGGTTACGTTTACATAAAACACAGGAGATTTCTGGGAGCGGGGCTAATTTTGGTGTTCCTGCTTAACGCCTCTTTGCTCATTACCATCCCTTATTCCATGCTCCTCTCCTACTCGGAGATGCTTTTCATGTGGGGGATGTTCATGTGGTTCCTTTTCAGCATTCTTTTCGCGGTGGACGTTTTCCGGGAGACGAAAGAACTCAGGAAATACGAAGATATGGATTAAGCTTTAATATACATGTTTCCAAAAATTTCAGTAACATGAATCTCAAGTTCACGAAAGAGGAAAAGACGTCCATCCTTCTGGGGATATTCGTCGCCGCGATAGTTTCCGGGAACCTTCTGGGGACGAAGATATTCTCTTTCTGGGTAATCTCCGCCTCTGTCGGGATATTCATGTACCCTCTGACATTCCTGATCACCGACATCATCGAGGAAGTTTACGGCCGGGAAAAAACGAAACAGTTCATAGTCGCGGGATTCTTTTCCCTTCTGCTGATCATCTTTTTCACCTTGATTTCGATATACCTCCCCCCGGCTTCCAGGTACGAGCTCGACTCTGAATACTTCAAGGTATTTGCCCCCTCCCTCAGGATAATCATAGCGAGCATTATCGGTTTCCTCATTTCCCAGTATCACGACATAATGGCATTCGAGTTCTGGAAGAACAAAACCAGGGGTCGCTTTTTGTGGCTGAGGAACAATGCATCGACAATCGTTTCCCAGTTCCTGGACACGACGATATTCATGTTCATAGCCTTCTACATGGTCACGCCGCAGTTCACTGTAGATTTCGTTTTCGCTTTGATCATGCCTTACTGGATACTCAAGGTTTTTGTTGCGCTTTGTGATACGCCGTTATGTTATCTTGGTGTCAGATGGCTGAAAAACTCGAAATGATATCACCGATCAGATACAGCGACCCGGTTACCAGAATAAGATCATCCTTTCCCGCGAGTTCTTTCGCCTTCTCCAGCGCCTTTTTCGGATCCTTTTCAATGATATAACCATTCTTCGCGATTTCGGATGGATCCATTGCTTTGTAGCTGGATTTGGTAAGTATTATTTTGTCAGCTAACGTGAATAGTTTTCCGGTCATTCCTTCCTTGTCCTTGTCCTTGGAAATACCCATCACGAGGATCATCTTTCTGAAATCAACATTCTTTATGAATTTCGTCAGTTCTTTCACCCCGTCCGGGTTGTGTGCACCATCCAGGATTGTCAGTGGTTCCCTGCCGATAACCTCGACCCTGCCAGGCCATTTCGTTTTACCGATCCCGTGTATTATTTTTTCATCCGGTATTTCATCAGAATCCTTGAGGACTTCGATCGTTTCCAACGCGGTCTTCAGGTTATCTATCTGGAAATCCCCTAAAAGGGGGAAACGTATTCGTTTACATCCGTATTCGACCGTCTGGCTTTCCAGGTCAGAATGCAGTTTTCTTGCCCTTTCCTTCACGCGGTAAAGCATCGAATCCCTCTCTTTCGCTATTTTTTCAATCTCTTCTTCCGCTTCTCCCCTGACGTTTGTCACGACGGGGACCCCCTTCTTGATTATTCCTGCCTTCTCCCTCGCTATGCTCCTCAAATCCTTCCCGAGGAACTCCGTGTGCTCGAGGCCTATGTTGGTGATCACCGACACGACAGGAGTGACGACATTGGTGGCGTCCAGACGCCCGCCCAGGCCCACTTCAACCACGGCAAAATCCGCTCCTTTCTCCCTGAAATAAAGTAAAGCGATCGCCGTGAGGAACTCGAAATATGTCAGTTTCACGTTTTCTTTTCTTATGATAGTTGAATACTTCACCATATCCTTTTTAGATATCTTTTGGCCGTTGAACATTATCTTTTCCCGGACATCTACCAGATACGGGGAAGTGAACATCCCCACCACGTATCCGCACTCCCTGAGCACCGAAGAAATTATCGCGCAAACGCTCCCCTTGCCGTTCGTGCCGGCAACGTGTATTATCTTATAAGAGTTTTGAGGATATCCCATGGATTCCGATATCCTCTCCATCCGTTCCAGACCCAGGCGGGTCCCTATCTTCTCGAGAGAAGAAAGATATTCCTTCAATTCTTCGTAATCCATAGCAAAGAATACGTAAAAAGAAAATAAAAAGGGGAAAATATCATGATTTTTTTATGTTTTACTCTTCGTCTTCTCCTTCTCCCCAGTCATCTTCCTCATCAAACCAGAGCATACTTTTCCCTCCTGGCATAAAGCAGTAAAATCAGTTTTAGTTGATATGAATATGCATTACTTATATTTATACTTTTCTGACCTCTGAAAATATTAATAAATTACTATTAAGTAGTTATATGAGTAAAACCATATATGATGGGAACACCACCCAATACAACATCCGGACTGTATTGTTTGATGTCGGGCTTGACCCATCGCATTTTGACGGAAGGGTGCTCGATATCGGATGCGGGAAAGAGGCCAGAGTGGTTGTTTATCTCAACGAGAACGGGATAGAAGCCGATGGAGTTGACCCCGAACTGACAATAGAAAAACCGTTTCTTATCAAAAGGGACGCTTCGAAGGGCATCCCAAAACCGGACAATCATTATGATTTTGCTTATTCGAGCATGTCCCTTTTCAAGGACGGAGGGGCGTCAAACAGGTATTTTATAATAAAATTGACGGATGAAAAAAGATTTGATGTCATATACACCGGAAGAAAAAATTGCATGCTGAGAACGGTGAACGAGGTGGTCAGGGTTCTGAAACCCGGGCATGATTTCGCTGTATGGCCTTATCCCGCATTTTTCGCGGAAGACGTCAGACCAAAACTGGAGAGGAAGGGCATAGTATTGAGAAAAGACGAGGTCACGGAAGATCCTGATCTTTCCGGAAAAATTCTGGAAATATGCTCGAACAAAAAAAGCATGTATAAAGCACTCGGGTATTTCGGTTTGACTGGATTTGATGATGATATTATGCATGAACTGACTACGGACGAATTCATGCACAGGATGGTGCTCACGAAGCCGGGATGATTCTTCACATCTTCCTGACCTCCGAGCAGAAGCCGTAAATCTCTAATTCGCCGTAAAACTCCTGGAATTTCCCGTCCACTACGACCTCGTCCCCTTTCCTGACGTCGGCCTCACCGTATTTCACCGAACAGAAGAATTTTATCTCCTTCTCCCCGTCGGAAAGAATGAACTGCTGATAGTGGAATCCCTTTTCGGATACGTGATCCTCGAGCACCTTTGCCACTTCCCCCCTGACCATGATCATGTCTTCCAGAAGGACGGACGAGTATAGTTCAGAGACAGTGAATATTCTGTCTTTCGATATCATTTTACCGGTGTACGTACCCGAAATGACCGAAACAATGTTCAGGACAGAAATCACGACTGCAATGATTATCACTTTCCGGAGTGTGTCCATAATTTATATATAAAATAAAAATAATTAAATCACAAGGTGTTATGGTGTTCGATGAGATTTTTTCGGGTGTGAGCGGGTATTTCCCGGCCGGTACGTTCCAGTTCTTCATGGCGGCCGTGATTGTGATAGGCTCTTTCATTCTTGCTTATGTTGTCCTTTTCATACTCGACAAGATCGCCCACATCGCCTCCACCAGGACCAAGACCACCCTGGACGACAAGCTTGTGGCTGCGATAAGGAGGCCTGTGAAAATACTGTTCATAATAGGTGGACTGCATTTCGCTATGATGTACATAAACATGACCGGCGACATCTTCGGGATTACCGTCCCCCAGATATTTTACATACTTTCCGTTTTCACACTTGCTTACCTCATAGTAAGGATACTGGAAGCGGTATTCGCATGGTATATGGAGGAGGTCGCCATAAAGACCCACACCAAGATGGACGAGAGCATGCTCCCGCTGATGAACAAGTTCATAATAGTCATAGTTTACGTCATAGCGATCGTGATGATACTCGGGAACCTCGGCGTCGAAATCACTCCCCTTGTTGCCAGCCTCGGAATAGGCGGTCTTGCCATCGCTCTCGCCCTCCAGGATACCCTTTCCAATCTTTTCTCCGGCATCTACATGGGCATCGACAAGCCGATAAAGAAGGGAGACTTCATCGAGCTGGAGAACAGCCTGAAGGGTTACGTGGACGAGATAGGCTGGAGATCGACCAGGGTCCGGCAGCTGGGAAACAACTACGTCATAATACCTAACTCCAAGCTGGCTGATTCGATCATCACCAACTATAACGACCCTCAGCCTCACCTTTCCGTCGTGGTCAACCTGGGGGTCGCTTACGGGAGCGACCTGGATAAAGTTGAGAAAGTAACGATTGCCACGGCGAAGAAGATACAGACGGAGGTGGAAGGAGCGGTGAGAGACCATGACCCTTTCATAAGATACAATGAGTTCGGTGACTCGGGTATAAATTTCTCCGTAATCATGAGGGCGGAAGCTTACGTCTCCAGGTACCTGATGATCCACACATTCATGAAGGAGCTGATGAAGGCCTACAGGAAGAACGGCATAGAGATCCCGTTCCCGCAGAGGGACGTGTGGATGAGGAGCGGGAAGAAGTAATCATATTTCGAGTGTTCTCCCTTCCAGTATCTCCACTTTCGTTTCTGAAGAACTCTCGACCTTCTGCCTGAACTCGTTCGGGTCGGCCATGGTGGCGTCGAGATGGTTGTAGTGCATCGGGATGCATATCTTAGGTTTTATGAGGCTGCATACCTGTACCGCGTCCTCGGTGGACATCATGTAAGCCTGGCTTCCTATTGGAACGATCAGGACGTCTATTCCCTTTATCTTGTCCATGTCCGGGATTATGTCCGTGTCTCCGGTGAAGTATATCCTTTTTCCCTCGCTTTCTATCACGTATCCCAGCCCCTTTCCCCTCGGGTGAAACGACCTTGTCATGTTGTATGCCGGTACGGCCTGTATACCGATTCCGGAGATCTCAACAGTGCTCCACTCCTTCATTACATGAAGATCCCCGCCAATCTTTTCTCCGCAGGTTTCCGGGCATATCACCTTCGTGTTCTGGGATCTTATCTCGTTGATCCTGGAAGGATCGCAGTGATCGAAGTGATCGTGGCTGACCAAAATTATGTCTGCAAGCTCCGTCCTCATCGGCAGGATGTAGGGGTCCGTGTAAATCCTTTTCCCCTCTGTCTCGATGAGGAACGTGTCGTGGCCGAACCATCTTATTTTCATAATTAAAACTTGTAAAGGTGTAATATATTTTTACTTGATCTTGAAATAAGTCTCGACTGCCCTCTTCAGAAGCAGCCCAGCCGCACCCCACGCGAAAGGCAGCCAGTACGGGATTCCGAAAATGTTCGGTACGGCGTATGACCATGCGCCTGCGTTAACGCATATTATTTCCGCTATCGGTCCTATTATGGCGCCCGCTATGACCATGTACACGTCGTCCTTATCGTGCCACAGGAAAAGCATCACTATCAGCACGAATGCGAGACATCCCATTAGAAGCATGTAATTGTGGTAGAGGGTCGACACCAGCCCGACCCACAGCGCAAATAATATCACTTCCAGAATTATGTCCTTTGCGACGGATTTCGAAACCTTCATAATTATAATAACCTTTTCCCATAATAAAATTATGAAATTCGAAAAGGTCTGCCTTGGCGGGACTTTCAACCCTCCCATACACATTGGACACGATGCGCTGATCAATAAGGCCTTCGAGTCCGGGAAGTTCGTGGTGATCGGCCTTACGCATGATAAGTATTTCTATTATCTCGGGAAGGACAAGGACTGGCTGAAGAACGAGGTGAAGAACTACTCCGAGAGAAGATCTAATCTGAGGGCGTACCTGAACACGAGGGGATGGGACAAGCGATACATGATCGTTCCGTTATATCACGATTATGACGACGCCCTGGTGGAGGACCCGAAATACTGCGATGCCATAATCGTCAGCCTGGAAACAAGGCCAGATGCCGAGAAGATCAACGAAAAACGGAAGAAGAAAGGGTTTCCCCCTCTTGAGATAATCCAGATAAAGACAGTCCTCGCGAAGGACGGCCTTCCTGTGTCTTCCTCAAGAATAAGGAAAGGGGACATAGACAGGCGGGGAAACATACTGATGGAAGACCGGACCTTACTGAACGTCTGAGTTATCTTCCATTTTTTTCATTATTCATTTCCTTAGTTCCTTTCTCGTGGGTTCTCTCTGCTCATAACGCGGGTTCGGGCCAAAGCTGGATACGTAGTATCTTATGTCCACCCCGTCCAGTATCAGATACGCCGTCCTTCTTTTCTTGTTCTTCTGGAAAACTATCCTTGCCTCCGGGCCGAATATTCCGCGTATGTCTTTCTCGGCCGTGTGCTGGATTACTGGGGAATCGGAAAAAAGAATGTCCATCGCATACCTTCTTGTAAGCATCCTGTACCTTTCGCTCAGTTTCGGATCGTCTCCGTCCTCGAAAAGGTCCCTGAAACGAAAATAATGAGTTTTCGCCTTTGCCATTTTAAGAATTGCC
>JAFGDH010000007.1 GCA_016932215.1 Candidatus Aenigmatarchaeota archaeon
ATAAGGGCGATGAAGGAGGAGAGGAAGCTTGCTGACAAGAGGATAACCAGGCTGGAGAATATCGTCAATGATGTCCTGGAAGAGATGAGGACGCTGAAGAAGCACAAGGAAGGGCTTGATATTGATAAATTCATAAGGATCGACGAGAGGGTGAGAAAGACATTCAGCAAGGTCGAGGACAGGTTCGTTGAAATCCGGAATGAGATAACCGCGCTGAAAAGGAATGAAACCGGTTTTCAGAGGGAACTCAAATCCGCCACTGATAATTTTGACAAGATGAGGTCGCTTCAGAAAGGTCTGGAAAATAATATTTCTCAGATAAATAAAGCCATACAGAGATACAATGCAGAGCTCAGCACCACCGAATCCCTTTCCGTCATATCGAAGCAGGTGATGGAAAGGATCAAGGAGTTCAAGCTGGAAAAGAGCAAGATAATAGAGGAAATAGCGAGGGTCTCGAACACCATGGACTCCAGGCTCACGTTCATTGAAGGACACACCCAGAAGATAGACAACATCGATGCCAGGATGCAGGCAATGGAAAAGGGGATGGCGTTCATAAACGAGAAGGGGTTCCCGGAAGGGGATGAACTGATCAAGGAAGCGTTCACCGACCTGGAAGACTTCAAGAACGAGATAAAGAAAGAGGTAGACATTTTGACTGAAAGAATACGTGACCTGAAAGCGAAAATAGGAGATACTGATGAAGCCGATAATTCAGACATTGAAGGAACTGGAAAGTGAACTGGAAAGCCTGAAAATGGATACCGCGAGAAGTATATCAAGAATAGAGGAAAGGCTGGAAAAATCTCCCGCCAAGTCGCCTGACAGTATGAACGACCTCAAGTTCAGGGCGGAGGTCGGGAACAAGATAAAGGACATTAAAGCCGAGAGCGAAATAACGAAAAAGCACACAAAGGAAATACTGGAAAAATTTTCTTCTGTTGAGAAACATCTCGATGATCTTGACGTAAGGGTCGGGTCCGGGAAGTCGGATGATTTCGAAAAATTCAAGGTCGGTGTCAGGAATGACATCGACGACGTTAAGAACAACCTCGAAAAGAAGGTCGGCGAAGTTATCGCGGCTAAGGAAAGCATTAAAAAAATCGAGGAAAAGCTCAAGGGAAAGGGGGAATCCACACCGGCCATCAAAATAAAGGGCATTGAAAAATCCGTTGCAGGCATTGAGAAAAAATTAGCGCAGCTGGAAAAGATGAAAGGTTCAGTTTTCGATCACATAGCAAAGATGGAGAGCAAGGTCGGTTCCAGACACCCTTCGGAGAGCATGAACGACCTCAAGTTCAGGGCGGACGTGGGCAAGAAACTCGCCAGACTGAGCGAGGACATGAAAAGGATAACGGGCAAAGACCACGTCGAGAAAACCAAGGAAGAGCTCAAGCGGCTGCTCATCGAGATCGAGAGGATGAAGAACGACAACGAGGAGTGGCTAAAAACTAACAAGGCGGACGTTTTCCTGGAGAAAATGAAGAACGACATGGACGAGCGGATGTTCAGGGTAAAGGAGATGGAAAAGGAAATCAGTGATCGCCTGGACAGGATCAAGAGCACCGAAAATTCAGTAATGGACCTTAAGAAGGAGATAGAAGACCTCAAGCTCAAGGAAGGGGTGGATGCCATCAAAACGAAAAAGACAAAGGAAGACCTGATGAAGATGATAGAAAGGGTCATAAACAAGATAAAGGAGACGGAAGCGAAAAACGAGAAAAGGATATCCGATCTCGAGAGGAAGGGAACGGACCTTTCCGGGAAACTCCAGGAAATAATGGACGTCAAGGGATCGATGGATGATCTCAAGGTGGGGCTCGGGAAGATTGATGATTTCGAGGGTATCGTGGAGGGAATCAAGCTCAGGATAAACGAGATAGACACGAAAAAGGACGTTATAAAGGAGATCGTCAACAGCTTCGGAAACTTCAAGAATGAGGTTGAAATGCAGATATCCGACATGAAGAACGAACTCAATAAGATGATGCTGAAAGAGGACATCGATCTGGGCAAGCTTAAGGGCTTCAGCAACATAAAGCAGGCAGTATTCGACCTGAATTCAAAGGTTGCGAGCCTTACCGGGGAACTGAACCAGGAAAAGATGATGAAGGACGGCACGTGGAAGGACGTAAAGACGATAGCAGCCTCCATGAAGATGCTCGAGGACAGGATAAGCAAGCTGGAAATAGAGAGCCCGAACATAAGCAGGAGGACGCTGAACGACCTCCAGCTAAAGATCGGCGAAATGGAGAATTCCCTTTCCGGGATTATCGGGGAGTTCGAGGAGATGAAGTGGAGCAAGGATTACGACAGGGGGAAGATAGAGGTCGTAGAACAGCTCAAGAACATGGTCTCCGACATGGACATGAAGGTGAAGGAAACCAAGGACGACATATTCAGGCTGAGGTCTCAGATGGAGAACGACATCGAGGATAAGGTGAACATAATCAGAAATGAAAAGAAATCCACGATGAGCGAGATTGCCAACGCCATCGACAACATAAACTCATACGAGAAAAGGTTCAGGGACATGGAAAACAGGCAGAAGCAGTTCGGCGACACCATAAACAGCAAGCTTCTGAAAGTCTCGAACGACATCGTCACGCAAATGAAGGAGGACCAGGAAAAGTTCATGGCGGTTATCAACGAGAAATCGAGGGACATCAAGGACTTCAAGGAAAGGGTCAAGGAATTCGTCAATGACCTAGTGACCGATTACCAGAAGAGGTTCGAGGTTCTGAACGAGGACCTGGAAAGGGTGACCAGGGAGATAAAAACGGAAAAGAGCCAGATAGACAGCATGATGGGCGAAAGGATAATGGAATCCGGAAAGAACATAAGGGAAAGGATAGACAGCATGAAGGGCATCCTTGAAGAGGAAGGGGGTGAAAAAAGGGATGTCCATTCAAGGGATTCCGAAGACTTCCTGGACATGGCGACGGACATAGAAAAGATAAAGCAGAAGCTGGATGACATAAAGGGGAAAAACCATAAGCTGGGACCGATAAAAAGGAAGGTATCGGAAATAGAGGAAAAGATGAGCGCCTACCAGGACGCGGCACCATTCGTTCTTGAATAAATTTTACAGTCTTAATTTTGACGGCTCCCACTTGCCGGGACCAAGCAGCATTCTTCTCTTAAGGTATTTCCTGTAAGCAAAGAAGGCGACTACGACAACCCCGACGACAAGAACCACTACCGCTATAATCCTGGTGTCGATATCGATTATAAGAGGTTCATATACCTCCGGGGGTTCCTGCTCCCTTATCTGGAATTTTGCCCTTATCAGGGTGGTGACCATGTCCTTTATCTTTTTTCTTGTCAGGTCCAGCTGCACGACCGCCTCCTCGTAAAGGCCCAGCCTGTGCATCTCCTTCGCGACAGCAAGTTCAAATTTCGCTTCCTTGCTGTGATCCATAGGGACTGACACGTTCTTCCCGTTTCTCCCCGCATCGAGTATCTCCGTATCAATATATTCTATAAGATAATCGTAATACGAAATCAGCTGTTCGGACTTGTATTTCATCGTGGAATATGTCACGTTCACGTTTATTTTTCCGGTCTTGCTCAATTTGGTTGAAGAAAGCATCCACTCCACAACATATTCTCCCTCCTCGATATTTTCCGGGACGTATATTTCTCCCAGGAAAATCACGGACTCGTTGATTTCCAGCTCCGATATAGGCTGCGGTTCTATCTCCGCAAATACCACGTCCGAGCGCAGGGTCAGCATGAGATCAATGATATCAATGTCTCCTGTATTGATCACCCTGAAAACCAGAGGGAAACTCATGCCAGGATTCAGGCTGACGTTCTGGGGATATTCAACGTATACGTCGGTCAGGGGTTCTCCCTGGATAACGGGCGGGTGGGGGCCACCGGAAAGGAATGCGCATCCGCCGTTCAGGCAGTCATAAGGACATGTCATTATGTAGTCCCATTTTTCGCCATATATCGAACATCTGATTATGTCGTTGCCTGAACATTTAACCTCCCCGGGCGTGCAGAAGGAAGGAGTTACACTGAATGTTTCGCTCAGGTTTTTGGCCGGGTACATCGTACCGTTGATTTCGTAAGCAACAGAAAACCAATAATTGCCCGGTCCGAAGCTTGCGGTGAAATGTTCCACGAGTATAATGGATTTCAAAGGGACTATGTTAGGAAATGGTCTTACCAGCTGAGCCACGGTTGTATTGCTTCCGTTACTTATGATATTGATATACAGATTTCCTGATGATGGGGTGTTGCCGCAGTTTTCAACCCAGAAGGTGACGTTGAATGACTGGTACCGGACAACGGATACCGGAATTTCCATAATGCTGATGCACATATCCTTTTTTTGGCCGACACCGAAGCTTATCATCACCGTATCCGTCGTTGTTAACCATCCGGTAAAACCCGGGGATAAGACTATGAATACGGAAACCATTATCAGGCAGAAAACTATGATTCTATTGTTCATCCAGATCTCCTCATCTTGATAATAATTATTATCACCACCACCCAAACGAATACGGCAACCATCGAACTGCCGGATATCACAATTCCCGTGGGGCTTAACACCGTTTCTTTTTTCTGTTCCACTGTTCCGGTCTTTTCTTCGGTTTTATTCATTTCTTCTCTTGTTTCTTCGGCTGTATTAATTATTTTGTGTTCATCTGACTTATTTATGCCGGATTCCGCAAAATGATCATTGTTCTGATGATATTCACCGTTACCTTGTATTTCAACGGTGAAAGAGAAGTCCCTGCTCTGCGTCATCGATAAAGTCCCTCCGTACTTTCCCGCTGAAGCCACCACGTTTATCCGATATTCTCCCGGACCGGCATCATCAGGAACTTCCGCTTTTAACACAACCGGTTTTACCTTTATCATTTCACCGGTATTCGGAACGCTCAGGTATTCATAACCGGGCTCCTGTTCAACGTGTTTGGATGGAAGAGTGTAAGGCAGTTCCATATCTTCCGGCTCTGTCCAGACGGTCCATCCCTCCGGGTAATCATCAACGTTAAGATTAACTATCATGCCCGAATCCTCGTGTATGTTGAACAGGAGGATTTTGAATTCCACTGTCTCTCCTGGTTCTGCCAATGCGTGATTTTTCCCGGTGACAGAGCCCATGGATATAACCGCTTCCGCGGAAGTTATCATCAGTATCATGACCATGGAAATTACCATCGGCAATATTATTTTTTGTATTTTCATCTTCTCACCCTATGGGCTCTCCCCGCTTTTTATGCCAAGTATTTCTATCGTTCCTGAATAGGAACCGGAGGCTATGCAGCACGGCATATCAAACCAGTACCACGTTGTCGTGTTAGTGGACGGCGGGACGACCTTCTTTAAGGTATTCCATGAATTGCTGAGGGGGTAGGAAGAACCATAGTCATTGGACACGTTGTTCCATGATATGTTTCCCGCACCTATCGTGTATCCGAGGCTCGAATTTTCAATATCCGTCCCGTTAATGTACAGATCTATGTTGCAGGAGGTCATGGGTTCAACGGTGATGTTATATTCGTCTTCATCGTTACCGGATGCGCTTCCGGTCTGACCAGGGATCAGGGAACCGAATGAAACAGTGCTCCAGTAAAGGCTGATGTCTATGAAGCAGTCAGCGATTTGAACGGTTTTGTTAGAGGTATGATTAACGCTTATTATGGTGTAGTTGGACTGAAACAAAACCCCTATTTTATAATTAACCCCTATGCTCCCGGTTGCGTTAACCGTCCAGGATACATTGCAATACTCATCCTCTTCCATGGGATTGGCTGAACAGTTCTGAGGATTATATTCGCTGATTATATAAAACGGATTATCCCCCGGTGTGGTGCTTATGCCGGTATCCGGATCGGCTGATGATTCGTTATATATTACCGTTCCTGTTATGTTTCCACAATTATCATTCCTGCAGTACACCGTAGCATTGACAGTAAACGTAGTGTTCTGAGGGACGTTCAATCCTTCGATCGGAGTGATCAGTTCGACTTCCAGCCATGCGTTCTCCCCTGTGCTGTCAATCCACACAACATATGAATCGTTCAGTCCCCAATTATTGGCTGTATCGTTTGCATATGCGTATATTGTTGAGTTTCCGGTGTTCGAACCGGCAAGAGAGATTGAACCGTTACACCATCCGTTAGAATAAGATAATGTCTGGTTGGATGACTGCCCTGCAACGTAAACCAAGCATGTATCAGGCCGGGTAACTGAATCCGACACTGATATGTTCAGGATCAAGTATTCTCCGATTGTCTTCTGGGTAGCGTTTATGTACAGCGGGAGCTGCAACGCAGGAGCGGAGGAATCAAAAGCGAATGTGTAATTGGAATCCGACCAGCCAGAATTGCTGTCGTTATCGAAAGATAGCACGTTCCATTTGTACAGGCCTTCTGATACCGACTTGTTATGGAAGACCGGGTAGAACTTGGTCAATGAGTAGCTGTATATGTCCATTATTTCATTGGCTGCCAAGGTCCGGTTCCAGATTGCAACTTCATCAATCATACCTCCCCAGTATCTTGAGTCGTGTGATCCCAGCCTGCCTATGGACAGATTATATACTGATGCAGAGAGTGGCGCTCCCACGCTTGAATTGACAGAACCAACAACCCCATCAACGTATATCCATATATGGCTTCCGTTGTAGACCCCGACCACGTGGGTCCATTTATTAAGAATGGGGCTGGACTGATTATATATTGCGTATTTCCAGCTTACGCTGTCTCTGGTATCAAACTCGAACCTGTTGTCACCGACATCATAACGCAGTTCGAAGGCGGCGTTCGTGGTTCCTTTGGCTACAATGTCGCTGTCCGAACCCTTGTTTGAGAGATATGCCCACGAAGAGATTGTGAAACTGCCCATAGATGTAAGGTCAATGCTGGAATCATTGCCAAAGTTAACATAGTCGCCGCCAACCCCGTCCATCTGTATTGCCCCGCCAAACTTGCCGGAATGATTAATGAATTCATCCCCCCCGCTCATGGTACCGTTATTGCCTGTTCCGCTCCAGTCGAACACATGGATGTCGTTCTCACCGAACTGGCTCTCGTTATTGAAATGAATCAGCATAACCAAACCGGTGCTATTGTAAGGGATCTCCCCGTTCCATCTGGTCTCCTCCGGCCGCCAACCTGATATGTTCGTGTACAGTGTGGTATTCACAATCTCGAAATCGTCCGTCACGTTAGATATGAATTCAATTATCCCGTCATCATCCGTGGACTCGTTCTGTGGCGCTGCCAATGTAACGATTATGTTGCCTGCACTCATGACGAAATATGAAATAGAGATGATTGTCAGCACGAAAAACACAGACGTCACAATTATCTTGGTCTTGTTGCCAAAAGAGAACTGCGATTTCATTTCAGCCATTTTTCCATCTCCCTGCTCTTTACGTAATGGAGCTTCGCCTTGCCCACTTCACGAATAAGAATTAGTTCCTTTGCCTCCAGGATCGCAAGATATTTTGACGCTGTCGCGCGGTTGATCTTCAGAATTTTGGAGACCTCTTCTATAGTAAGGCCGTATCCGTGCTTAAGAAGTATCTTCAGTATCTTCTCTGCCGTTTTATGGTTGTTATTCCCCATTAGACCCCAAAAAAATATACAAAGTTAATCATCATTGATGATGATTATTAATAATTATATTCGATCTACTATAATAATCTTTCTTACAGAAACCGGACTGAAAAGTGAAGGGAGAAAAGAATTTTTACCCGCCGATCAGGTCGCTGCAGGCCTGCTTCAGGGAAGGATCTATTATGCTGTCACAGATGGACGCATCGCCCTCGGAAATCGCCTGGTCGAAGTACTGGATGTCCATCATCTGCTCCTGGGTGGGCTCTTCCGGGTTCACTGAAAGCATGTCCCTGCATGCCTGCTTCATGGAAGGATCGATTATGTTATCGCAGAGAGATATTTCGTTGTTTGCTATTGCGTCATCGAAGTATTTCTGGTCATTGACCTGCTCTTCTGTCGGGGGTTCTCCGGATACGCTGAGTATGTCTTTGCATGCCTGCTTCATGGACGCATCCTTTATATTTTCGCACATTGATATGTCATTGCTCGATATAGCAGAGTCGAATGTGCTGATATCCCCTCCTTCAGTATGCTGTCCGATGGTTGTGATACCGTTAAGGCCGAACTGGGCAACAGAAAACGCAACGACGAGGATTATTATGACGAAGGCGGCAATCACGAACAAAAGGTTCCTAGATTTTGTATCCATATTTATTGATTATAGAAGGCTCCTAATATATTTTCCGGTTATTTTATGAATCTATATAAGGGAGAATAATGTAAAAATTATACATGGGTGACAATATCTCCATAGCAGCAGTTATAATTTTGATTATTTCCTTTTTGATCGCCGGCGTATCCGTTTCATCCGGCGCAATGGCCGACCTCACATGCGATGTGATACAGGCCGCAGATTGCGGATCGGACACCGAACTTCTCCAGATTTCAAGGGAAACCGGCGGCCACGCTGAACTCCCTGATCAGGATCATTACAGCTGGCTGCTCTGCTGCGGCTCCACGACGAACAACATCCTTAACACGGAGAGCGATTACGAGGCGACTTTCCTTATGCTTTCAGGCAATACGAATGCCCATGTTGAAAAGACGGACATGGCGACGCCTGCTTACGCCGTGCCGGCAAAAATATATTCAGACAACGGGATTCCGGAATGCGGTTACGCCGAAAATGAATGTCCATCAGATGAGGAATGCCTGTTATCGATAAGCGGACCGACAAACGCCCACGTGGGTAATTGCGAAGCCTTCGGTACGAAAGTATGTTGCAAGCTGGGGAGCGACACGTTCGGGATCATCAGCTTCGAGGATCCCACTCCGGCTGACTCGGAAACCGTCGAGAGTTCCAGGGTAGTAATAAACGTGAGCATTGAGAAGCTGACTAACCCGGATATAAGCAGGGTATGGGTAGTCTGGACTGATCTTTCCGATCCTTCAAACCCGACGGATAAGGAAATGACATTCGATTTCAGCGACGGGGAAACATATTATTACAATACGGAATTCACAGGCCTCCAGAACCTCAAGCAGTATTCTTTCGAGGCTCACGCGAGAAATGCAAACAACGAAGAGATAGACATCGGCCCGAGGACCATAACCATCTCGATATCTTTGAGCGTCGACTTCCAGGATCCCACCCCTCCCGACAAGGACATATCGATCGGTAATTCAATATTGATAAACGTGAGCGCATACAACCAGTCAACGAAAATAACGTCAGTGTGGGCAACGCTTTACAGCGGGACCGGATCCACTACGCATCCGCTTACACCCGGAAAGGCACTGGGAGGAGGGTGGTATAATTATTACACGGAAATTGCCGGGCTGGCGAACGACCCATTCGCCAATTATAATTACACCGTATTCGTCCAGGACGACGTGGGGACGAAGGTCAACACCACCAACAGGACCATAACCCTCACTACCCTTTTGATATCCGTTGACGCGCAGGACACGCTGAACGATTATGTTGAAGATTACGCGGTTGACCTAGACCTTTCGTACGTCGACATAGGCGGCTTCACCGAGGAATGTTATCTGAAGAATGACGATGGCGAATGGGTTTCCGAACCGTGTGCTTCGGGTATCAGGCCGAACTGGGATCTGCCGGCCCAGAACGGAAACCACACGATCATTTACAACGTCTCCGTTGGTCCGGTATCCATGAATGCGAGCGACTGGATTGTAGTGGACGACCTTCCACCTGTTTCCAACATCACAACACCTGTAAGGGAATATCTTTACGAGGAAACGATGATTGATCTGGCATGGGACGGGGAGGACCAGAACCTTTCAGACGACACGGAAGGCATAGGGGTGGATTGCTACACACTGCAGTACATGATAACAAATGCCGAAGGCATCCAGGTTGCCGGCTGGACTGATCTTGGATCATGCGACCCAGGCACATCGCTTGATGACATAAACCTCGTTTCCATGGCTACGACGCATGATCCAACGGTGAACGACCCGGAGGATATCGACATGTGGAAATTCAGTTTCAGGACAATATCACAGGACCTGCTGGGGAACACTGAACCCAAAACAACAGAAGACTGGAGCACGACCGTTTTCTTCCCGAAATACGCTGACATCCGGGTGTTCACGGATTACGGAGAGGTTCCGATAAGCGGCGGGATGGCATCAGCCAACTCTCCTGTTACACTGAGCATAAAAAGCAAGCACGCATTTGGAATTAACGTCATTATTAATTATTCGCTAACGAGCCCCAACCAGGGACTTGTCTGGCAGCAGAAGATATGCAATAACCTTATTTTAGGCGACTACTGCAACGTAACCATCCCCGCCCCGAACCAGGACAAGGAACTGAATTTCTGGGTGTTCTCCGCTGAAAGCGCTGATCCAACCAACCATGACAAGCAGGAGTACAGCCCGCCCGGAGCGCCGAATGCGTACTGGACAGTATACCTTTTCAAGCATCCGGTGGCGGAATTCCTTTCGGGCGACCTTTATCTGACCATAGGAAGCCATTACGTTATTCCGGCCAAAGTAAGGAACATACTTAACCAGGATTCACCCATCACGCTTTCGCTGGGAGGTTTTTTCGGCCAGTATGCCAAATTCCTCGTTGACGGCCAGACACTCGGTTACGGGGAGGAATGGACAGAAACATTCAACCGACAGGAGGAAAGAACTATAAGCGTTGAGATAGCAGGGGCGGATTTGACCACAACAACAACCACGCTTGAACTCACCGGCAGCAACCCGCCCTTAACTGACATTCACAGCATAGGCATAGACGTTTCCCTTCCTTCCGAGTTCCCGGGTCTTAATATGGTCGGGATCGTAATGCTGATGGTTTTCTCTGTAATGGTCTATTACATCTTCGGGACCAGAAGAAATTAACCGGAAAGCGCGTATTTTATTGTCGGGATCGCGTCAGTTGTTACGTTAAGCCCTATTTTTCTCAGTCCGGATTCGTCCCCGTTGGTCAGCATGTGAGTCACGTGCATCTCGCACCCTTTAAGTTCCCTGATTTTATCCATGGCATTCCTGACGGTGGGGTTTACCGAACAGCTGACAGAAAGAGCGATAAGAACCTCGTCGACGTTGAGGCTCTCTGATTTCATTCCCAGTGTTTTTGTCTTAAGACTGTCTATGTTTCCGAGGACGTTTCGGTCTATCAGATCGATTTCGTCGGGTATCTGCGCGAGATTCTTTATCGCGTTTATCAGGGCGGATGAGGATGCGTGAAGAAGCGGGGAATTCTTTCCCGTAACTATCCTGCCGTCCGGGAGCTCTATCGCCGCCCCGCAGAATATACCCTTGTTGCCTTTGCCCCCGCTTTTCGCGTCGGCTGAGGCATTTCTTGCCGGGATAACGACCCTTCTGTCCTCCGGCTTAAGTTTGGATTTTTTCATTATTTCGTCCATTCTTTCTATCGTTTCTTTACTCTCTATCCCCACCATGAGCTCCTTTTTGTATCTGAAATATCTCCTTATGATTTCCTGCTTCCCGGCATTCCTGCAGATTTCGTCGTCTGTTATCCCTTCCCTCGCCTTGTTGACTCCCATATCGGTGGGAGATTTGTGGGGTATTGTCTCGTTTTCCCCGAGAATCCTTTCCAGTATATTAATCATCAGCTCGAAATTTTCCACGTCCCTGTTGTAGTTCACGCTGGAAATTCCGTATTCATTCAGATGGAACGGGTCTATCATGTTGCAATCGCCGAGATCGGCGGTCGAGGCTTCATAAGCTGTGTTTACAGGATGGTCTATGGGAAGATTCCATATGGGGAATGTCTCGAATTTTGAGAATCCTGATTTAAGACCTTTTTTGTGGTCATGGTATATCTGGGACAGGCATAAAGACATCTTCCCGCTCCCTCCGCCCGCGCCGGTTACAACGACAAGGGGTTTTTCTATCTTTATGTGAGGCTGGGAACCGTATCCCCTGTCGCTCGCCACCATTTCTATGTCATTGGGATAACCCTTTATTTCGGTGAAAACGTATACCATTATCCCGAGGTTTTCCAGATATTTCCTGAAGCGGTCCGCCAGGCTTTCCCCGTTGTAAAGCGTCATGGCAACGCAGGATACTTGCAATCCCTTGTCCCTGAGGTCTCCTATATCCTTAAGCGTCTGCTGGTCGTAAGGCAGACCTGAATCGCCCCTCACCTTTCCTCGCTGTATGTCCTTGGCGCTGACGCAGTATATTATCTCCATTTCTCTGCTCATCTTCCTGAAAAGCATTACCTTGGTGTCCGGCAAGTACCCTGGGAGGACCCTAGATGCGTGATGATCGTAGCAGAGCTTCCCGCCGAATTCGAGGTAAAGCCTCTTGTCAAATTTTTTGACCCTGCTGAGTATCTCCTTCGACTGGGCTTCGAGATATTTACCGGTATCGAAGCCGGGTTTTTTAGAATAAACAATGGTTTCATTATTTTTTTGCATAGTTTATTATGAAAAGCACGCTTAAAATATTATTCATTTTTTCATGCATGCCTTAAGGAATCCGCTGAAAAGCGGTTCCGGGTGGAGCGTTTTGGAAGTGAATTCCGCGTGATACTGGGTCGCCAGGAAGAACGGGTGTTTGGGAATCTCGAGTATCTGCATTATTGGATATTTGGGGTGCTTGCCGGAAAATACGAGGCCGTTCCTTTCGAGAGTTTGGATGTATTCTGGATTGCACTCGAAACGGTGACGGAATCTCTTCCTGACCATGTCCTTTCCGTAAAGTTTGTGGGCAAGCGTTCCCTTCTTCACTTCCACATCCTTCCCTCCCAGCCGCATGTTCCCGCCGAGACCTTCTATCTTCTTCTGTTCCGGAAGTATGTCAACAACCGGTGATTTGGTGTCCGGGTTCATCTCCGTAGAATCAGCGTCCTTTATTCCGCAGACGTTCCTCGCGAACTCCATAAGCGCAATCTGGAAACCGAGGCAAAGCCCGAGGTAAGGAATATTGTTCTCCCTGGCATATTTCGCGCACATTATCTTGCCTTCTATGCCCCTCTTGCCGAACCCGCCGGGAATGATTATTCCGTCCAGTCCTTTCATCACTTCATTTATGTCATTCTCCCCGTTTTCGATTTCCGTCGTTTCTATCCATCTGATATTCACCTTCGTTCCGGAATAAGAGCCGGAGTGCTCCAGCGCCTTAATGATACTGATGTATGAATCGTGGACGTTGGTGTATTTTCCCGTGATTCCGACCGTGACCTCGTTTACAGGGTTTTCCGTTTTCTTCGCGAGCTGCTTCCATTTTCCTAAATTAATCTCGTCGATCTTTTCCCATTTTTTAAGATTCAGCGAATTTATTATCTCCTTGTCGACTCCCGACTCCATCAGGAAGAGCGGTATACTGTACATGTTTCCCACATCATAGCAATTGACTACCCGCGAAAGGGGGACGTTTGAAAATATGCTTATCTTTTCCCTCACCTTTTCATTAACCGGATTCTCGCTTCTGCATATGATCATGTTTGGTTGGACCCCGAGGCTCATAAGACTCTTTACCCCGAGCTGGGCAGCCTTGCTTTTGTGCTCACCGAGTGAACGCGGCTCGAGTATGTAAGTCACGTTTATGAAGAAAACGTTCTCTCTCCCCTCCTCGTATGAAAGCTCTCTCATGGCCTCGATGAAATATGAATTCTCCAGGTCTCCGACCGTCCCTCCGACCTCGACGAGCACTATGTCTGCGTCAGTCTTAGACGCAAGGTTCCTGAGGAAGCCCTTAATCTCTCCGGTGACGTGGGGTATGAACTGGACGTCCCTTCCGAGATATCCCCCCGCCCTCTCTTTATCTATTATCATCTTGAATATCTTTCCCGAGGTCAGGTAATTGTCCTTCGAAAGGTTCTTGTTTAGCATTCTTTCATACGACCCCAGATCGAGATCGCATTCAGTCCCGTCGTCCAGAACGAACACTTCACCGTGCCTAAACGGATTCAAAGTCCCCGCATCGCAGTTAAGGTATCCGTCAAACTTTATCGGAGAAACCCTGAATCCGTGAAAAAGGCTCAGTATCGTTCCTATGCACGAGGAGAACGTTCCCTTGCCAACGCCTGAAATTACGGACCCTGTTATGACGACGTATTTTGTTTTTCCAACCCTGTAACCCTTCGGGGCGGAAAGGTAGAATTCATGTTCGTCTGTCCTTGCAGAAAGCTCTTCCATTGTCTCTTTTTTCATAAGGATAGCAACCCCCTGAACACAAAGAACGAGTTTAATTTCGAAATCCTAGGCATAAATCATTTATAAGAAATTGATTTAAATAGTTTCCTCATTTCTCGTGTTTGTCATTGGTCTTGTAAATCGCCTTAACCGGGCACTCGTTCAGGCAGACCAGGCAACCCTTGCAAAGCTGGTAATCTATAACCGGTTTTTCCTTCCAGTCTATCGCGGATTCCGGGCATACCAGCCAGCAGGTCTTGCATTTTATGCATTTCTTGTGATCTATGGCCGGCTTGAAAACCCTCCACTCGCCGGTATTTCTCCGTACGGAATTTCCGGGTTCCCTGACGTGGGGAATACCCTTCACCCTCTCGTATTTCAGGCTTTTTTCTTCTTTCATGAGATCACTGCTTCCTGATGGTCTGGACCTTCTGCTGCTGGAGGAATTCCTCGTCCTTTGTTTTCACCATCGCTTTGACGCCCTCCAGATCGATCTCTATCTCCTTCGCCAGCCTTGCTCTCTCCACTCTTGCTATCGATCTTCTCTCCTCGAGCGTACGGAGGTTGTTCTCTATCTGGTCCATCTTTACAAGGATGGTTGACTTAAGCGGCTCGTTCTTTTTTAGCGCCTTCTCCCTCAGCCTGTCCCATTTCTTCCTGAGCTTCCTTATCTTCCTCCCCCAGCCGAAAATGAATCCGAACATAATGATTTCACTTCTCCCCTATTTTCCTGTAGCAGACCCTGCACGCGCGAATATTCGAATCTGCCATCCCGCCGTGTCCCGCTTCCTCCAGCTCGCTCCCTATTGCAGCCTCGAGATTTTTCAGCGGGAACATTTTGGTGAGTCTCAGGAAGGCACCGAGTATCGCCACGTTGGGTATCGGTTTTCCTATTATTTCAAGAGCGATCGATGTGGCGTCTATGTGATGTATCTTGAACTCCTTGATTTTAGGTATTTTTTTGTCTGAATTTACCAGAACGATCGCTCCCTTCTTTGCGCCGGAAAGTATGGTGTCCATTCCTATGCTCCGGTCAAGCGACACCACGTTGTCAGGATTGAATATGTAGCCGCGGGTACCTATATCCTCTTTCGAAATCCGGCAAAAAGAGGATAAAGGAGCACCTCTTCTTTCCGCGCCGTATACCGCGAAATCCTGTATTTTGAAACCGGAAAGAAAGGCCCCTCTTCCGAGTATGTGTGCGCTCATCTTTACGCCCTGGCCGCCCCGGCCGTGAAATCTAATCTCGTAAATAAAACATCACCACTCTACACAAATTCTTCATGTTTTAATACCACATTCCCTTCTTTATGAGCTCCCTGACCTTGGGCTTCTTTATGCCTGCCATCCCGAACATCTCGCTTTCAAGGGCATCCTTTATGTGTGCGTAGGCTCTTCTGGTTTTGTATTCGAACGCGGCGAAAACCAGCATTACCACTATGCTGACGAATATCGCATACATGCTGTTATAGACCAGCCCGATAATAAGACCAATGAATGTCGCACCGAAGGATATTGCGCAGACGAGCGAAACGGTGTTCCATTCCATGACCAGGGATTCATATTTCTTGAGAATTGTTTGCTGCTTTTCCATGTATAATAATTGTTTCAGGTGGTATAAAATAATGCATTAATCATATTTCCCTAACTTTGTCAAGGGAAAGATGGAGGCCGTATCCGAACAGCACGAACAAAGCAAGCGTGATCTCGATGTTGGTGAAAAGAAAGACTAGAGATAAGGCCGCCGAAAGTATCAGCGCGTATCTCCACCTGTGGAGGGACTTCGGGCCGCGGTGGTGAAGGGGAAGCTTCCTGTAGAGATAATACGTAAGTGTGGCGGTTATGCCTGAAAGGATGACCTTCTCGAAAATCCCGACTCCCAGATACAGGAAAATGAGAAGCACCGCGAAATAGAATATCAGCATGGAGACGGACTTCCTTATGAATGACCTGGGATGATCTATGTCCGGGAAGAGTGAAAAGAAGAGCAGCACGAGAAACGACACTACCGCAAATTCGAAGGAAAATGCGAAAAGTAGTATTATCACGAAATATACCAGGAACGAAGAAATCGTATGGATCTTCCAGTCCATGTTAAAACCTCCGAGATTTCCAATCACCCCTGTTTTATTATCCTTACGTCAACGGCCCTGACCCCGTCGCCGGAAACCATTAAAGGATTGATGTCCAGTTCGGTTATTTTTTCCTTCCGCATAAGCCTCTCGACGCTCATTATAACATCCAGTATCTTGTTCCTGTCCGCAGGTTCTTCTCCCCTGAAACCCTTAAGGACCCTGGAAAACTTTATCTCGTCTATCATCTCCTCCGCGTCCTTCCTGCTGAACGGGCAGATTCTTATTGACGTGTCCCCGAGCAGTTCCGTGAATATGCCGCCTGCACCGAACAGGACTATGGGACCGAACTGCTCATCGATCTTCCCGCCCACGATGGTTTCGTATCCGCTGAAGTGCTCTTGGACTAGGAAGCCGGTTATCCTGGCTTTGGGATTGTATTTTTTTGCGTTTTTCAGTATTTTTTCAGACGAGGAAGCGAGTTCTTTGTCGTTTCTTATGTCAGTAAAAACGCATTTTGCCTCTGTCTTGTGTATTATGTCAGGGGAATCTATTTTCAGAACTACCGGATATTTCATTTCCTTTGGAAGTTTGTTCATCGCCTTCTTCGTTTTGACCGTCTTTTCATTCACCAGTGGAATCCCGTATTTTTTCATCATTCTCCTGGACTCGGAGGGGGATAGTTTTCTCATAATATTAATTACGTCGGCTTAAATAAAATATTATGAACCTCGATTCCCTTTTTTACCCGAAGTCCGTACTCCTCATAGGTTCCTCCAAAATGAGGGGAAAATTCGTTCTGACGAGCCCGGAAATATTCAGGGAGGTGAAGAGGAACCTGGCCAAGTTCGATGGAAAAAAGACCTTCGTTGACATAGATGTTTCGAAGGTAATCCCTTATTCCGAGCTTGTCGTGATCACGCTTCCCGCCAAAAAGGTCATGGAAATACTTCCGGGTGTCAGGGGCAAATTCGTCATAATACTTTCCGGCGGGTTTTCAAATAATGAGAAGGAGGAAATGGTCAGGATATCGATGAGGAAAAAATTCAGGATACTGGGTCCGAATTCTGTATGCGGAATAATCGAGCCGGAGAAAAAGCTGGACACGACATTCGAAAAGGGGATGTACCTGAGGAAGGGAAAGGTTTCGGTCGTTTCCCAGAGCGGAGGGATAGGTGCGACTCTGCTTGATCTTTTTTCGTATCACAGGGTGGGCATTTCGAAGTTCGTATGGATAGGTGACGCGGCAGACATAAACGAGACAGACGTTCTGGAGTACCTGGTGAATGACAGGGAAACCGGAATAATACTCATGTATGCAGAGGGAATCAGGGACACCGGAAGATTCATGCGCACGGCGAAAGGCTCGAAAAAACCAATACTTATCATGAAGGGGGGAATAAGCGACTGCGCGAGGGATAGGGCTCTTTCCCACACCGGTTCATTGTCCACGGAGTCCAGGGTATACGAAGCCGCGTTCCGTCAGTCCGGGGTAACGGAATCCAAAAGCCTCGGCGAGCTTTTCAATTACGCCCTGGTGATCGATCATTACAAACCGGTCAGGGGAAACAGGCTGGCAATAGTCTCCAACACTGGCGGATCATCCATACTGGCGGCGGACTGGTGCAGCCTGTTCGGTGTTGAGCTCTCAAAATTCTCAGAGAAGACTAAAAAGGATATCCGTAAGTCGTACAGTGGAATACATCCCATAAACCCGATGGACATAATAGCGGACGCAGACGGAAAAAGATACAAAGGAATTATAGATATCCTAATTAAGGACAAAAACGTTGACGGCATCGTTTTGGTTGCGCAGCTGAAATCTTGCGCGCTTAAGGAAAGGGACCTCAGGTTCATAAAGAAATCCTTGTTCTCCAAACCGGTAATAATATGCGCACCTGGGGCGGGGGACTTCACGAAGGTGAAGAATGTCCTGGCTGACATTCCCGTGTTTTCCTCGGTGAAAAATGCCGTAAAGGCCTTCCGCAATCTTCACGATTTCTCGAAAACGAATGGTCATGCAAAACAATAAATAAACCCGGACCTTATTATAAGAAGGTGATCTTCATGGTCAGGCATCTTCTTAATCTGAAAGAGATCAAGCCGGAAGAGCTGAAGGATATTATAGGCAAGGCATTCGAAATAAAAAAGAATCCGGGAAAATATTCGGAAACGCTCAGTGGCAGAACCCTGGTAATGTATTTCGAAAAGACATCCACGCGAACCCGCCTTAGTTTCGAGACGGGGATGACAAAACTCGGGGGTCACGGGGTATTTCTCGACAAGCGAACGACCCAGGTAGGCATATCAGACCTGAAAGACGAGATACGCGCAATAGAACGATACGCTGATGTCATAATGGCAAGAGTAATGAAACATTCGACCCTGGTAGAAATGGCGGAAAACGTGAATGTTCCCGTGATAAACGGGTGCTGCGAAAAATACCACCCTGTACAGGGAATAGGGGACGCGATGACAATGATCGAGAATGGCGGTGATATCAAAGGAAAGAACGTGGTATGGCTTGGGATCGGTAACAATGTCAGCAACTCACTGATAAACGTCTGCACGAAAATGGGAGCAAAAATCACAAGGTGTATTCCCGAAAAACATCCTATTTCCGTGGATGAAGAATTAGAAAATAAAGCTAAAGAGACAGGTCTTTACGAGGAAACAAAGGACATATCTTGCATAAAAAACGCTGATTTCGTCCATACGGACACGTGGGTGGATATGGAACTCATAAATGATCCGAAATTTCAGAAAGAAAGGGAAAGGAGACTCAAAGTATTCATGCCTTACCAGCTCAACAAAAAGATACTCGACAAATACGGGTGCAAAGGCAAGATCATGCACTGCATGCCGTGCCATGTGGGTTATGAAATCACGAGGGATGCAATTGACCATCCGAACTCCATAATATTCGACCAGGCGGAGAACCGCATGTGGTCGCAGATGGCGCTGATGCTCTTTTTGCTGGGGAAAATGTAAAGTTTATTACCCTCAAAATCAATAAGGTATTATTATGTGTTTCGCCCTGCCGGGAAGGATCATGAAAGCGGAAGGTAATAATCTGACAGCTGAAATTTTCGGCAAACGGAGAAGCGTCCTTTGCGGCACGGAGGAATCCGTCGGGAGGGGGGATCACGTTCTCGTCTTCAACGATATAATAGTCAAGAAAATCACCAAGAAGGGATTCGAGGTGATGATGGAGGAGATGAAGGAATTATGGAAATAGAAAACAAGGAGCTCTTTCTCAGGTATGCCATACCCTGCGGGGAGGTGCTGGTAAGGCGTGGCGACCTTCAGATGGATATGCTCGAGAAGCTGAATGAGATGATCGAGAGGAAGAGGGATATAGACCTTCCTGTCGGAAGATTGTTCCCGGTCGCGGGGAGGATGTGCACAATTCTCGCGAAGGAGATGGGAAAGGATAGGATAGACGATGACGTCATAAGAAGGTATTTCCTCCATGAACATGAAAAGGCAATAAAATGGAGAAGCCTGTTCTTCAGGGACATCGATCTGAAGAAGTGCATGGTGAAGCCCGGAAGGGTAATGGAAACCGGGGAAAGGATCGTTCTGAACACGCCCCTTGGCAAAAGGGTTACAGAGAAGAGCTTCGAGCCTGAACTTAGAAGGAATGACTGGGTCAGCCTTCATTACGACCAGATATGCGAAAGACTTCCGAATGATCAGGCAAAGAAAATGCTGAGGTGAGGGAATGAAAAAGGAATGGATAGGCACGATACTTGCACTGCTTACAGCCGTAGTATCGGGTGTATCAATACCCGTCAACAAGATTTTCGTGGTGGACATGGATCCCACGGTTTTCACCGCCGTGAGGGCTGTAATAATAGGTGTGGTATTCCTTCTGATATCGCTGGCGACCGGAAGCATAAGAAAAGAACGGATGAAAATGAACTGGAAGTACATGGTTCTGATCGCTGTGATAGGTGGATCATTAGCATTCCTTCTGTTTTTCGGCGGGCTGCAAATGACCACGGCCGGGAGAGGGGCGTTCCTGCACAAGACTCTTCCATTGTACGCTGCTGTATTCGCATTCGTTTTCCTGAAGGAGAAGATTCCAAGGAAGCAGATATATGCAATGATGCTGATGCTCGCAGGGACAGTCGTTCTTTTTTCGGCGACCATAAATCCGTCCGATCTGTGGATGAATCCCCAGATTGGGGATGTCCTGATAATCGGGGCGACAATTATGTGGGCGCTTGAAAACGTGATAGCGAAGAAGGCGATGATCAATGGTGATACGAATTTTATCGTTTCCTTCTCGAGGATGTTCTTCGGCGGGATGATACTCTTCGGTGTGGTTTTGCTTACGGGCAAAGCAGGAATTCTATTTTCACTGACTTCCCAGCAGACTGCCAATATTTTAATATCGACGGGGTTCCTGTTCGCTTACGTGCTTTTCTGGTATTCTGCGATAAGATACATCAACGTCTCGAAGGCTGCCATCCTGCTTCTGGTGGCACCTGTAATATCCGTTGTTCTCGGGAATTTGTGGCTTTCAGAACCAGTCCCCATGCTACAGATACTTGGTTCCGGGCTTATACTTATCGGGGCTTATTTCGTCGTGGGGCTGAAAAGCAGGCTTGTATCCGGCGTATGATCTATGTTTTCCTGACGTTTTTCTTCAGAAGTATTTCCACGTTGTCCGCCATGTGCTGGAGCGCCTTTGAAAAACCGGTTTCAGCTCCTATAACCAGAACGTATTTTCCCATCTTTTTCGCGACCTGAAGCGCGGGCAGGAAATCGGCATCCCTTGAAACAAGGCCTATGATATCAACCCTGCTGTCATGTGATGCCTGGACCATCTCGACGGCCACGCTGACGTCGACGTCTGACTCGGTCTCCCCCGCGAGAACGACCTTTGGCTCGAAGCCCTGGTTGGCAATGGCCTCTATCAGTTTTTCAGACGCGTACTGGTTAAGGTATACCTTTCCGTATATTATTCTCCCGTACTTTTCCGCGATCTTCCTCAGCTCCTGGAGGTCTATGTTGAACTCCTTTCTTATCATATTCGGGCCGTCGACGAAAAGCGCTATATTTTTGGTTTTTTTTCCCAAACCGAACATAAACATCACATGTTTTTCCTTATTTTGATTTCAATCAAGTATATATATACATTTTCTATCATAATAATCTTGGTATTGATAGAAATGGACGAAGACGAAAAAGAACCGCCACCCAATGGGGGATTTTATGGTCGTGGCGTTACTGAGGGAAAACGGGAAATCGAAAATATCGTCTTTAGCCCATAAAATAAAGCCTGAAAAATTCGGAATAGACGACGTTGCACAGCAAATATTCGGGGCCGTTCTTTTTTCTGCACCACTGAGCGTGACTGAAGAGGTGTGGAGGCTGGCTCAGAGCCTGAGTGTCACAAGAATGGTGGTTTTTGTCATTCTGAGCGTGGTGGTCGCGACGATAATTATTTACTACACCAAATTCCAAAGAGTCGCTAAAGAGAGTATAGGCGGGGACATCAATACGCATTTGGTTGGAAGGATGTACGTACCCAAGCGTCTCGTATCCCTTTTTGTCATCGCATATTCTGTAAGTGTTTTCATTCTTTGGTTATTCGGAATAATGTCCTATATAAATGATCCTTTCTGGACGTTCAAGATATTCATATTCATATCATTCTTTGCTTCGGTGGGGGCAGCGACAGCCGACATAATAAAATAAAATATTTAAAAAACAGTGTTTTATTGATAATCATGAAATGCGGGAATTGCGGAAACCATACCGAAGATGGCTGGGAATTCTGCCCTAAATGCGGGGCCAGGCTCAGGGGGGAGGAGATATTTTCTGACGTGTTCGAGAGGGTTGAGAAGGAAATGGACCAGTTCAGCAAGATGTTTGATAAGGATTTCGAGGTTTTTGATCTTTCACCGTTCTTCAGAAAAACCCCCAGAGGTAACGGCTTTTCGATAAAGATAACGCAGAGCAACAAAAATAAGCCGAAGGTCTCAGTTAAAACGTTCGGGAATGTTGACAGGAAGGAAATAGAGCACGAGGTGGAAAGGATGGGATTGAATCCCGGCAAGGAAAAGGGGGGCGGGCAGGCACCGGTCAGGAAGGAATTTGACATGGGAACGAGGGTGACCGAGGAGCCGGAGACCGATGTCAAAAGGATGGGGGACAAAATAACGGTTGAAATGAAACTCCCCGGTGTAAGGGACGCGAAGGATATTAGGATAAACTCGCTTGAAAACAGCATAGAGGTCAAGGCAATCGCCGGGAACAAGGCATATTTCAAGATACTCACCAAGCCGTCTGATTTCAGCATCATAGGGAAGGAATTCGGTAAAGGGGTTTTACATCTTGAATTCGGGTAGGTTCGAATTATTTATATCAAGTGAAAAACAATTATAGATTGTGAAAAACAAAATACCATTCATTCCGATTTCCTATTCGAAGCTGATAAAAATCACAGAACATTTTCTAGGTATAGGGGAGAACATCTCAAAGATGTTCCCGTCAATGGAGTTCGATCTAGAGCAGGCTGAAATTCCCATCAGCCCAAGGAGATGGGCATCGATCGCGTTTTTTGCCTTCATGCTGTATTTTTTCATGATTTTCGGGATGATGTTTGTCCTTACTATTGCAATAGCGAAAGCTGAGATCACAATGTCTCTGGTAATGTCTTTTCTGTCCGGACTGGCCATAGGGACCGCGAGCATGTTCTTCCTGTTATTCTACCCGAAACTGACCGCTAGAAAAAAGATAAGGGACATAGAAAAGAATCTTCCTCACGTCCTTCACCATATATTGGTGCAGGTAAGATCAGGCGTCCCCCTTTACAACACCTTCGTATCAATAGCGAAAACGGATTACGGGATACTATCAGGTGAAATCCGGAAGGTCGTTAACGAGATAAACACGGGAAAATCCGAAGCCGAGGCTCTCGAAAAGCTCACTAGGGAAACACCGTCATTGTTCTTCAGAAGGGTAATGTGGCAGCTCATAAATTCACTGAAATCCGGCTCTGACATAGGATCCACAATGAAGGAGATAGTCGCTTCGCTCGCGGTTGAACAGAGGGTTTCGATCAAGAAATACGGTTCCACACTTAACCCGCTTGCCCTTATGTACATGATGCTGGCGGTCATATTTCCCACGCTGGGAATCACATTCCTCCTGGTTCTCTCGTCTTTCACCGGAATAGCGATGGACATGCACATGATTCTCATAGCCATCCTGGGGGCGCTTCTTTTCTTCCAGTTCATGTTCATAGGACTGATAAAATCAAGGAGGCCGATAGGTATTGATTGATTATGCTGTACAGATTTTTCCCTAAGAGTTACAGGAACAAGATATCAGAAATGATAATCATGTCAGGGATGGAAACCACCGCGGAAAAATACATAAACAAATCATTAATCATCAGCATCATAATGGCTCTTGCGATAGCATTCTTCTCCCAGCCTTATTCCATGGTAATACTGCCATGTGTTTTCGTGGCGGTTTTCCTTTTCATGAACGCATGGCTTATTCTGGCCATAGACAAGCGGAAGGGCTTCGTGGAAAGCATACTTCCAGACGCGCTGGAACTGATGGCTGCCAACATAAAAGCAGGATTCATACCAAGCAAAGCCCTCATTTTAAGCGCCAGGTCGGAGTTCGGGCCACTTTCCGAGGCGATAAAGAAATGCGGGAAGGATATAATGACCGGGAAAACCCTTTCGGAAAGCATGGCAAAAATACCGAAGTTCATTAAATCCGACCTTCTGGAAAAATCATTAAGGCTTATAGCAGAGGGTGCGGAGTCGGGAGGCCAGCTAGTGGCGTTACTGGAAGAGAATGCAATTGACATACGCAGGAAGCAGGCAATACAGAAGGAGGTGAAAGCGAATATAATAATGTACGGGATATTCATAGTTTTTGCAGGCGTCCTTGGGGCTCCTGTTCTTTATGCACTTTCGATATATCTTATAACAACGCTTTCGTCCATAGGGGCATCGGGAACGATTCCCGAATCCATGCCGTCGAACATGCCGTTCTTCAGATTCGGAACCACGATATCCCCGGATTTTCTTCTGGTGTTCTCTGTCGTGGCAATCCTGATCACGACATTCTTCTCAGGGATAATAATAGGACTGATCAGCAGCGGGAAGGAAAAGGAAGGGATAAAATACTTCCCCATATTCATGGTCGTTGCGCTTATCATATTTTTCGGTGCGAGGATAATGATTTCAACCATGTTTGCCGGTTTCAAGCCTATATAAGCTGTTTTTTGGAAAACAATAGCTTTAAAAAAGGTTTATATAGCAGTTGAAACCAATTATAAATTGATCGTTATGAGAAAGGCTCAATCAGCAATGGAATATTTAATGACATACGGATGGG
>JAFGDH010000014.1 GCA_016932215.1 Candidatus Aenigmatarchaeota archaeon
AACGCGGTGGAATACGCAAGGAAAAGATTTTAATCATGCATTCAATTCTTTCTAATGAACAAATCCGTCCTCCTCCAGAAGATCAATGACATAATCACGATAGAAGATGAATTTGTCGAACGCCTTTCCTCGATGGACCTCACGAACATGGAGTTCGTGAAATTTCCCGTTACAACTCACCTGAAGATAAAGAACGATCTCATGGAACTGCTGGACGATTCCAGGAGGCATGGGGAAATCCTGCGGGAGATGGTAAGAATACTAAGCGGTGATCCTAGGGATGAATACTAAGGAAGAGATACTCAGGCGGCTGGAAGAACTCCTGGAGAGCGAGAGATACGCAGCCAGGATGGACCAGGAGATAATAGACGGACTCGGTCAGGAGAAGATGATCGGGTTTTTCGAAGGTCTGAAAGGGGAAGAAGAAAGGCACGAGAGAATAGTAAAGGGATTGATAGAAACATTCAAGGGAGATTAGAGTTCGTATTCTTCCTTCTTCTTGATTTCCGGCAGCTTTTCTTCCTTTTCCTCCTCTTCCGGGGGTTCTGGCTGCTCCGGGGCGCCGGCTTCAAGGTTGTCCTTGTATCTGACGTCTTCCGCATCTACTTCGAATCCGCCGACTATTTTCTCCTTCTTTGGTGTGGTATCCTTGCCTTCCAGCTTGTCCTTGTATTTTGTGTCCTCCGCCTTCACCTCGAAACCATCCACGAAACCTTTGGAGTAACCTTTACGCTCGTCCGGCTCCAGGTCCTCCTCGTCCATGAAGATCTCGAGGTCGTCTTCCTCCTCTTCGGCGTACTCAAACATAACATCACCTGATAACGCAAGACTGCTTGTAATGGTTGGATAAAGCAGTCACTCAAAATAGTTTTTATCATTAAACTTATAAAACAAAATTATTATACAATGTTATGGGTGTTCTAATCATTTGCGGGAGCAAATCCGATCTTCAGGTGGTCGAAAAGGCAGAAGAAGTTCTGAAGGAAAACAACGTCGAATACGAAGTGAAAGTGGCTTCCGCCCACAGGGAACCGGACAAGGTGACCGAAATCGTAAAGAATTCG
This sequence comes from Candidatus Aenigmatarchaeota archaeon, assembly GCA_016932215.1. Lineage (GTDB taxonomy): Archaea > Aenigmatarchaeota > Aenigmatarchaeia > QMZP01 > QMZT01 > JAFGDH01. The sequence continues at coordinate 1,065 of JAFGDH010000014.1, forward strand.
GATGCCGACGTCTTCATCGCGATAGCCGGTCTTTCAGCGGCACTCCCGGGATTCGTCGCGTCGATAACGAAAAAACCGGTCATAGGAGTCCCTGTCTCCGCGAAGCTGGGCGGGCTGGACTCGCTTCTTTCGATAGCGCAGATGCCCTCCGGGGTTCCCGTCGCGTGCGTGGGAGTGGACAACTCCAGAAACGCGGCCCACCTCGCGATCAGAATGCTGAATCTTAAGGGGTAATGCAATGATTTCGGATAATTTGATAAGGAACCAGATAAACAACACTTTACAGTCTACCAACATCGAGGGGCTCGGAGAAAAATTCGAAGGCAAGGTAAGGGACAACTACCGGAATTCGAACGGGATGGTAATAGTCACTACTGACCGCATATCCGCTTTTGACAGGGTGCTCGGAACAATCCCTTTCAAAGGGCAGATACTCAACCAGCTGGCAGCTTTCTGGTTCGACCAGACGAAGGGGATAGTGGACAACCATCTCATCGACATGCCCGATCCCAACGTGATGGTCGTGAGGGAATGCGAAAGCATACCCGTAGAAATGGTAGTCAGGGGATACATCACAGGCGTAACAAAAACGTCGGCATGGTACAATTATTCCAGCGGTGTCAGGAATTTCTGCGGCAACGTCCTGCCGGAAGGGCTAAAGAAAGACCAGAAGTTCGATCACCCCATAATAACGCCTACAACCAAGACGGAGAAGCACGACCGTTCGCTTTCCAGGGAAGAAATAATAAAGGAAGGGCTGGTGGACGCGGATCTGTTCGACAGGATGGCGGAGATATCCCTGAAGCTCTTCGACGCGGGAACGAGGATTGCAGCGAATCATGGTCTCATACTTGCGGATACCAAGTACGAGTTCGGACTGCTGGACGGGAAGATCGTCCTTATAGACGAGATCCACACGCCGGATTCTTCGAGGTTCTGGTTCATGGACACGTACCAGCAGCTTTTCGACGAAGGTAAGGAACAGAGGAAGCTGGACAAGGAATACGTCCGCACGTGGCTTGCAGGGAAGGGTTTCCTTGGAGACGGGGACATACCCGCAATACCAGACGAGGTAAAGATAGAGGCGGCAAAAAGATACATGCAGGCGTACGAGCTGATAACCGGAAGGGTGTTCGAGGCGGTCCCGGGCAATCCGGCGGGAAGGATTATCAGCAATCTCAAAACAAAAGGGGTGCTGATGTAAAATGGCGGTCCATCCTGTCGAATACAGGTACAGTTCTGAGGAGATGAGAATGGTTTTCGAAGAAGAAGCGAAGCTCCAGACCCTCCTTGACGTCGAAGCAGCGCTGGCACGGGCGCACGCGAAACTCGGCAACATCCCGAAGGAGGCGGCCGACGAAATAAGCAAGAAGGCGAACACCGGTCTGGTGAAGGTGGAAAGGGTGAAGGAGATAGACAACGAGATCCACCACGACCTCATGGCGATGGTCAAGGCCCTAACGGAGCAGTGCGGCGAAGCAGGAAAGTACGTCCATTACGGGGCGACCTCCTTCGACATCCAGGACACGGCCCTCGCGCTCCAATTAAGGAAAGCGATAGCGATAATAGAGCAGGACATGAAAGGCCTGAAGAAGACTTTGTATGACCTCACCGAGGAAAACAAGAAGGTCGTCTGCATCGGCAGGACACACGGCCAGCACGCCGTCCCTACCACTTACGGGCTGAAGTTCGCAAACTGGCTCTGCGAGATACAGAGGGACACCGATCGGCTGGAGCAGGCAAAGGAAAGGATGCTCGTGGGAAAGATGACCGGATCCGTCGGGACCCAGGCCACGTTCGGGGAAAGGGCGAGAGAGCTCCAGAAAACGGTAATGGACGATCTTGGAATCAAGCCGGTAATGGTTTCAACGCAGGTGGTCCAGAGGGACAGGCACGCCGAGATGATAATGGTTCTAGCCCTTACCGGGACTTCACTGGAGAAGATCGCAAAGGAACTCAGGAACCTCCAGAGGACGGAGATCGGGGAAGTCCTGGAGAAGTTCGGGGACAAGCAGGTGGGAAGTTCCACGATGCCCCACAAGCGGAACCCGTGGAAGAGCGAGAACATCTGCTCTCTTGCGAGGGTCCTCAAGTCTCACGTCATGGTCGCCCTCGACAACAACCCGCTGGAGCACGAGAGGGATCTCACAAATTCCGCGAACGAGAGGATAATATTCCCGGAAAGCTTCATGATACTCGATTTCATGCTCAGGAGGATCAGCAAGATACTGGGCAGCATCGAACTACACCCGGAGAACATAAAGAGGAACCTGGAACTTACGAGGGGACTTGTGATGAGCGAGAAATTCATGATAGAGATGGTGAAGAAGGGGATAGGGAGGCAGAACGCCCACGAGATCATGCGGAAATCGGCGATGGAATCCTACCATACAAATACCCCGCTGAGGGAGATACTGATCAGCAACCAGATGATAAAGGACAAGTTCACCCGAGAGGAAATAGACCACCACCTGGACCCAGAGCACTACATAGGAACCGCGATAGAGCAGGTGGACGAGGTCCTGGGGATGATGAAGGATGACTGAAGAGTTCACCTACGCCAAGGCAGGAGTGGACGTATCCAAAGAGAAGAACGCATACAAGAGGATAGGGGAGATACTCAGGGAAACGCTCGCCCTGAGGAAAGGGAAGTTCGGGGAGGTTCTTTCCGACATAGGCCATTACGCGGGCCTGGTAGACATTGGCGGGGGAAGGGCTCTGGCCGTCCACGCGGACGGTGTCGGGACGAAGATAATGGTAGCCGAGTTCATGAACAAGTTCGATACAATAGGGATCGACTGCATAGCCATGAACGTTAACGACCTCATATGCATGGGAGCCGAGCCAGTACTTATTGTTGATTATCTGGCAATCGAGAAACTAGACGACAGAATTATAGAGGAGATAGCGAAAGGCCTTGCCGACGGAGCGAAGCAGTCTGACGTCGCGATAGTCGGCGGTGAGACCGCGCTGATGCCTGACATGATAAAGGGCTCCGACCTTTCGGCCATGTCCATGGGTGTTGTTGAAAAGGACAAGGTGATCACAGGAGGGAGCATATGCGTCGGGGACATCGTGATAGGACTGGAAAGCTCCGGCCTTCATTCCAACGGCCTGACCCTGGCGAGGAAGCTGCTTCTGGGAAGCTTCAATATCAATGACGCTCCCCCGGAACTGAACGGAAGGACGGTCGGCCAGGAACTCCTGGAGCCGACGAAGATATACGTGAAGCCGGTGATGGAAATGGTCAGATCATGCGAAGTTCACGGTTTAGCCAACATAACCGGCGGCGCTTTCTCGAAGCTGATGAGGCTTGGCGATATAGCGGGTATTGGTTTTGATCTTTACTCCATGCCGGAACCCCATCCGGTTTTCAAACTCATGCAGAAGATCGGAAACGTCTCCGAGAGGGAGATGCACAGAACGTTCAACATGGGCGTCGGATTCTGCGTCATTGCGGACAAGAAGGAATACGGAAAGATAGAGGACATCTGTAAGAAATACGGAATAAAATGCTGGATAATAGGAAAGGCTATCAGTGAAAAGAAGGTATTCGTCAGGGGGACGGAAGTGGGATGATGGAAAATATCGGGAAATTCGTTCTCGGGCTGATAATCGGGGCAGGTATAGTCGGTATAGCGGCTATAATCACAATCGGGGTCCCGTCAGCCAACTCGATCGCAGTCATAAAGATACAGGGCGTCATAACCTCCAGCCCTTCACTGCTTTCCGAAACCGTATCACCGGATGATATTTATGGCATGATACAGAAGGTGGAGGAAAGCCCGTATTACCGGGCGGTGGTCTTCGAGATCAATTCTCCCGGTGGGTCCGTCGTCGCCTCGAGAGAGATGGCGGGATACGTAAAGGCGATGGAAAAACCCACGGTTTGCTGGCTTTCTGACGTCGCCGCTTCAGGAGCTTACTGGGTCGCCTCATCATGCGACGTGATAGTATCCGATCCTCTGAGCATAACGGGATCCATAGGAGCGACGGCGTCATATCTCGAATTCTCCAAGCTCTTCGACAAGTACGGGGTCACCTACGAGAGCATCACGTCAGGAGAGAACAAGGACATGGGTTCCCCTTTCAGGAACATGACCTCGGATGAGAGGGAAAATATGGAATACATAGTGAACGAGACGTTCCGTTACTTCCTCGGTGAGGTCGTGAAGAACAGGAATCTCACGGAAGCGCAGGTGGATCAGATAAGTTCCGGAGGTATATTCCTCGGAAAAGACGCGATCGAACTTGGGCTCGTCGACCGCATTGGAAGCTTCCAGGAAGCGAAGTCTATGGCAAAGGAAATAGCCGGGCTTGATTACGCCGAGTTCGTTTCGATGAAAAAGAAGGGACTAGGATTGTTTGACCTGATCGGGATGATGTAGTCTTATTTCTGGCCGGGAAAAATCGTAACTCCTGCCCATATTGTACCTTTTCCCTGCGACTTGCTTAAAGGACTGTCATCCGGGAAATAAACCTGCAGCCCTCCCCCAACATCTGCTCTGAGATATCCCGGGATGAGATCTATGCCGATCTCCGGTCCTATTGTCACGTATTCGAGCATGTTCGTCATGGGACCATTCCTAGCGTAATCCAGGGTGTTCATGTTCTGGAGAGAAAGTTGAACCGGACCGCCGCTTCCAAGCAGTTCCTTGCTGAACCCGACGTACGGGCCCTTATAATGGCCCATGGTCATCCATATGTCCCCGGGCAACTTCAGGAAATCCGTTCCGACTTTCACGGGAATGTCATTCATTTCCTTGCTGTTCATGAATCCCCCGAGATTATGAATCGGGCTGTGGTAATCGCTGGGGCCTTCAACCGGACCGGTCTTTCCAAGAAATCGCCTTTCCTGCTCCCTGTGCTGACAGTAATCGTCGGCTGTCATTACAGGAGCGACTATCCCCGTAACGAACTTGAAACCCCTGGGCATGTTCCGGTAGGTTTCAGGAGCAAACTCCTTCATACCTGCCCCAATGGCATGAAGTATTATTCCGGGATAAAGATGATGCTTCTCCCATGGTTCATGATCCTCACCGGTAAGAAACGGCCCGTATTTCCTAAGCCTGCTCATGGTAGATGCAGTCATGTAGCCCGTCGCTGCGAGGGCATATACGTTATTACCGATCATGTCTGCAGTCAGGCCCATTTTCTTCGGAACATTTGTAACGCCTGTCGGTATTCTCTTGTAGTTATCCGGTCTGGGAAAATCGTTTCCTCTCTGGTCGAGCGGTTTTGTTTGAGAAAAAATATCAATCCCGCTTATGCCTCTCGATGCAAGCTGTATCGGCCTGTTGTTTTGATCGAGTTCGATTACTACGCGCTCGTCGTCTGTAAATCTTCCGTCGTTCGTGATTAATTCACGGATGTCATAATCATTACCGTAAACCTTTCTTCCGTTTTCGTTCAGGCGATCAATCAGTTCCACGTTTGTTTTGTCCGATTTTGCTGAAACCGGGTCCAATCCGTGTATTCTCCTTATGTCTTTCCATATTTCGCTCCATTTCTTTCCGGAACCACTGTAAGATTTCAGGATTTCATCATCCTGGCGCTGCTGGACGCTTCCGTAATCGGATGGATTTATGTCATGATAATCAACGTCATGGTAAGCAAGCAGAAGCGGACCGTCTCCTGAAGACTCTGGCGGTTCGGCCGCCATGAGATTAGTCGTCGTGTTTAAAACCGGCATGAAAGCCATCCCCGCGAAACATGCGGCGAGACCAGTAGCTACGGCTTTCCCTGTTTTTTTCAGTATTCCTCCGTATGCTTCACGCCGGTCACCGAATTCGAGAACGTTTCCGCCGTAAATCCTGTCCGCTTTGGCATCGTATTTCCCCCTGCTGGATTCGAGAAGGGGAAGCAAAGCGTCGCTGTCGTAATATGAGCCAGTGAGTTCTTTCAGAAGGTCAAGCTTCTGGACTCCAACGTCGTGCACCAGCCTCCTCCGTCCTGCCGCCTCGGCCATTGTCGGCAGTCCCAACCCTTCGGTCTTTTTCTCCCTGTACCTGAACCTTCTGATGGCGTTATAATCAAGATTGTCAATAGAACGAATTATATGCCCCGCATTGTCCGCGGTGCAACCGAAACCGCCTTCATGCGCCACTTCTGTGGCTAGGTTTTTCAGTCTTCCCCTGGCAGTAACTCTCTTGCTCGAGGACATGTTTATCAATCACCCGGATATGGACATTCATCTAATTATTCACTTAATAGTAGTT
>JAFGDH010000015.1 GCA_016932215.1 Candidatus Aenigmatarchaeota archaeon
AATGTCATCTTTCGATCAATATGAAGGACAAATATTACATCCTGAAATCCGGGAAGAGGAATGAAATAACCCCGCTGAGGGTCTTTGACAACCCGTCCGCGTTCAAGGTGCTCTCGAATCCTCTGGGATGGAAGATATTCCGTTCCCTATCGAAACCCGTCTGCCCCATGGACCTTGCCAAGTCCCTCGGTATCCACGAGCAGAAGGTTTATTATTATTTCCGGAAGTTCAGGGACATGGGTCTCGTCGAGGAGATCAGGAGCGAGGCAAGGCACGGGACTCTGGCCAAATTCTACAGGATAAAGGACCATTCGTTCGCCCTGATGCTGGACAACGCTCCCAAGGAGGAGATGGAGATAACCCCTCCCGGCATCAAAAAGAACCTTTATCCATTCATCAAAGAAAGGAAAATCAACTTCATGATCATAGTGGGATCGCCCGATCCCCACGGACCATGGAAGGAGCGGGCGCTGGATTCTCCGACCGCCATAGATCTCGGACTCTTCCTCGGATCATTCACGAACGCCGGCCATGGGAATACTAACTACAAGCTGGACATAGAGGTAAGGGAAAACGATCTCAGGAACAACCTGATTCTCGTTGGCGGGCCTGTAGCTAACACAGTTACTCAGAAGATAAACGACAGCCTTCCGGTGTATTTTGACACCAGGACAAGAAACATAGTTTCGAAGCTTTCTAAAAAGAGCTATAACGAGGAGGAGAACGGCTTCATTTCCATGATCCAGAACCCGTGGGACAATACCAAGAAGATACTTGTTTTCGCCGGCAAAAGGTTCCCCGGGACGAGGGCAGCCGTGCTGGCCTTCATAAAAGACATTGATATGGTCATGGAGGGCAACCGGTTCGACAGGGCTTCGAAGTCGAGGGTGGTCAGGGGTTACGATATGAACGGGGACGGAATAATCGATAGCTTCGAGATTCTGGAATAGAAAAGAGAAAAAGAAAAGGAAAACTGGGATTATTCCCGCTTCTCTGTACTAGCTGTTTATTCTAGTTCCCTTCTGCAGTGAACGTGAATATTCCCGTGTCCATGTTCCCGTCAGGCACTCCCTGCGGAACCTTCAGCGCCACCCAGTAAAACGTCTTGTTACCGGGCGTGAGTGTGTCGTCGTACAGGTAATCAACGTTCGAGCAGCTCGAGCACAGGTTGTAGTTGTACCTGAATATTATCACCTGGCTGCAGTCAGCCGATACGCCTACCGCATAGTCTTGCATGGCCGCGTCACCCCCGTTCGAGATGTCAGTGTATCCCCAGTCCTGGTTGGCATCCTCTGTCAGGGCGTCACCCGTGTGTGAAGAGAAGTCCGTCTGACCGGATGCGCTGTCCGTCTTTGGCGATGTGGCTATGTACACGGTCCCGTTGGAGCAGTTGCCTGCGTCAGCGTCCTGTGCGGTGAACCAGTAGTACTGCTGACCAACGTCAGCGGTCCCGCTGCTAAGGCTCACGGTCCTGAACTTGCCGAAGTAACCCGTGCTGTCGCCCTCGGTCCATCCGGAAGGAGGGATTATGTAGCCTGGCTTGGACTCGTTCCATGAGAGCGAGTCGGCATAGTAGAAGGTCGCTGTCTCGGTGTTGTTCAGAAGGACATATTCCGTCGCGTTGTAATTAGCCGGGTCTGCTGTAGAGAAGGGATCAGATGCCGCGTTCGAAGCGTCCACGTAGACGGTGGATATGTTCCTCGTCCCGATGTTTTCCATTTCCAGCGAAAAGTGGGTATCATTCGTTGTTCCCGGTTCTGTCGCTCCCCAGGTGATGGATTTCGGGTTGACATCTATCCTCGTCTGCGAGGCTACCGTTACATCTACAGTTATCTCGTCTGTATCTGTGTCAGCCATCCCAAGCCCCAACAGCAAAATAGAGATCGCTAGTACACCAATTAAAGCAATATACAATTTCATTTGGATCTCCCAACATATAATTATTGGTGTGATACCCTATTTAAACATTTCTCCGAAATCCAAATAACATCAGCCAAATTACAAAAATAATTCCCCAAATTCCATTTATGCTTCCCCAAATTCCAAAAACTTTGCAGTATAACGGTTTTAAACGTGTCGTCTGGGGACAAATGCTTTTAAATCCCCGGACAAAGAATAATTATGGGAAGAAAACCCCTCAAAATTGCCGTGGAGTCCGTTATAATGGAAGTTCTGGACCAGATAGATTTCCCCGTGAGCTGCAATATACTCAAAAAGGAAGTAGGCAAGAAGATGGGAAGGGACATACACTTCGACACGGTCAAGAAATACGTCGAGGACCTCGCCAGGAAAAACATCATATTCAAGAAGCAACTCCCCCCCGCGAAGAAGGAACACAAAAAAGGGGTTATCCTTTATTCGAAGAAGCCTTTCCCCGTCAGATGGTAGGTTTTTTGGTGTTCGCTTAAAATACAATATACCAGAAAACTTAACGCCAAAACGTACAATATCTTGTTGTTTTTTACTGAAAAAGGGCGAAAATAACCTTTTTATACCCTTTTTACAACAAAATTATGCTTATGATGGAAAAAGCCGCTCTGATGGGTGTCGTGAACAACGAGGTGAGGACAGAGGCACTCATCAAACCCGAACTTCTTTTGTCCGAACTGGACAACAAGGATTTTGCCATTCTGAGGAAATTCTACATTTCAGGGCCAAAGCCTCATGACACATCATTGTACGTCCAGGTCATCATGAAAAAGGATCTTGAGGTAGATGGCGTGAGCCTGACGGTCCGGGCGGTCGGCCTTAGAATGAAAAGGCTCGTAAAGCTCGGTCTTCTGAAGGAAAGCGGGATAAATCCCAAGATATACCAGCCCAAAGAGGATCTGAAGGTTTTCATCCGCAAGCTCATAGGGATGTATTCGTCCTCTCTTGGGTTAGATCATATTTAATAATTTTTTCTACACATATTCCTTATGTACAAGCTATTTTTCAGTCTGTTGATTTTTTCGGTCCTCCTTTCGGTCCCTTCCCTTTCCCTTTCGATCGGGATGGCTCCCAACGTGGCCGATCTGGGGGTTGTCGAGCAGGGATCTAAGCACATAGTTGACGCCTACATAATAACCGATCACGAGAGGGACATCATAGTAGACCTCGTAACCAGCCCCATAGGCTCCAACTTCCTGGATCCAGGCAGGGCAAGGCAGAACTACGACTTCGTCCCATCGGAAGCTTCGGAGCAGGACATAACCTCATGGGTCAAATACATAGAGAACCCGGTCCTTCTGAAGACCGAAAAGAAGGGATATGTCCTGAAGGATGGTGCCGTGGTGAACGCGAACAAGCGGGCGACAGCGGTACTCGAGATACCATGGGATGCCGAACCGGGATACCATGCGTGCTACATCGAGCCCTCGCCCAGGATAAGCGCCTATCTTAAGGGCCTCGGGGCCAACATAATCACAGTCGCGAGGATGGTAGTCGTTTTCAACGTTGCCGGGGATCCGGTAAGGACAGGATACATAGAATCCTTCGGTACGGAAGCGATAAACACGTACACTGAAAGAATAATACTGAATTTAAGGAATAACGGGACCACAACCCTCATAGCAAGGTCGGACGAGATAAAGATATATGACCATGGGGATCTCGTATACGCTACCAAATCCAACTTCAAGAGCATCTCTCCCGGCGGGACAGGGACGCTTATTGCCAACTGGAACGTCAGGGACATGAAGCCGGGGGAGTACGAGATAAAGGCAACAGCATCATGGACTACCGGTGAGACCTCGAAAGAGGGAACGATCACCGTCCACGAACGCCCTTCAATGCCAACCGGCCAGATAATCGAGAGTGTGGCTGACTTCCCCTACTGGATCATATTCCTGGGCATCGTAATAATAGGACTCATATTAATCTACAGGCAGAGATCATGAAGGCAAGAATGCTGATTGTGGCTGTGCTTTTGGTGATTATTGCAGCACTGCTGCTGTACAGGAACATAGAATACTCCGAGACCGTATACCCCATAAACATGCAGGTCATAGAACCGGACGAAAGTGGAATGAAGTTCGGGATATCGGTCGATCCTGATCTCCTTAATTTTGGAAAGGTGCCTGAGGGATCTTCCTCAGAGAAGGCAATAACCATACGAAACCCCGAAGACGCTCCTGTAAAGATCCGGATGTACCCTTCCGGGGATATCTCGGAATACATATCCTTCGAGAAGAACGATTTCGTCATAAATAAAAACCAGGAGGAGAAAGTGTATATAAGGGCCGAGGGGAAGACGGCAGGTAATTTCACGGGATCCCTTGTAATCACGGCCGGCACGGTTGGTTCGGGGTGGCTTGAATGGATGGTTCCTTTGCTTTGAAGCTGGCGGCAATCTCATTATTCTTTCTGGCGTTTCCCCAGGCATCGGAATCCTTGTCTGTGGGGGCAGAGATTGGCAGATCGGTCAACGGCAGCATATCCTGGATAAATATGACCGAGAGCCCGGTCCAGATCATCGATTTTTACTGGATGAATACAGGTTCGTCCACGTGCATGGTCAGGGCGAGGATGGATTTCTTCGATCATGATGACAACATGGTGTATTCCGCGTGGAGCAGGGAAAACCCCATGATTTCCGGGAGCGAAGGCAAATTCGGGATAATCGCCAGTCTACCTGCCGGAATATACCGCGCCTTTTTGAGGGTTTACCAGTGCAACGAGATTATCGGGAACGGCCCTTACATCTTCGAGATAACACCACCCGAACCTGACGAGGACATCGAGATAACGGGAGTGAGGACGTATTCTGACAGCATTGAGATATCCTTGAACAGCAAATACCAAGGGAACGTATACGTGATACCGGAGAATTACCCTTTAGGGTGGATCGTCGAATCAGGAACGATCCTGGACGGAAGGACAGAGATAGGATACGATCCCGGGGTGTGGATAGAGAGGAACGTTACCTTCCTTGCCGTCTCTGAGGATGGCATGCACACCGCCAGAAGGACATTCGCTCTAAAGAGAGAGATAAAGGGACTGGATACGCTGATATTTTTAACAGTTTTCGGCGTGGCTGTTTTCTTCGTGATGATGGTACTTTCCAGGCGTTACAACTGTTAATTTATTAATTTTGGAATCAAATTTTGAACATGGAAAACGTCGAAAAGATAGTCGGGGTTGTTTCTGGCAAGGGTGGCGTGGGAAAGACGACGTTCGTTTCGAACATGGGAATGGCTCTCACCGAGATGGCGGCAGACATCACGGTCGTTGACGCTGACCTTTCCACGTCCAATCTCGGCCTCCAGCTAGGGCTTTACCAGTTCCCGGTCGGGCTCCAGGATGCCCTCAACGGCAGGATGGACGTAAACAACACCATATACATGCACCCGTCAGGACTCAGGATAATCCCCTCTTCCGTCTCCCTCGAATACATCAACCAGGTGATCAATCCCTACAGGCTGAAGAACCTTCTTTCGGGGATCGAGGGAATAGTCATGATAGATTCCCCTCCCGGGCTCGGCAGGGACGTCTCGCTCGTTCTGAAGGCCTGCGACGATGTCATAGTGATAACCAACCCGGAGATAACGGCCGTGACCGACGCATTCAAGGTCGTTGAGGTGTCCAGGGGCATGGGAAAGGAACCTTCCGGTATCGTTATAAACAGGTCCAGGGGGAAGCACGAACTCAAGCCGCAGGAGATAGAAGACATGTGCGGCGTAAAGGTGGTGGGAATCATACCAGAAGACGACACGATCAGAAGGAGCATATACGAGAAGGTCCCGCTCGTCAAATACAGGCCGTATTCCCCGGCGTCCCTCGCATTCAGAAGGCTTGCGGCCGAAATGATGGGGATCGAATACAGGAAGCCCATGTTTTCCACGATCAAAAGAATTCTCGGGGTAAGCGGATGAAAAGGATAATCTTGGCTTTGCTGATAGCGTTCATTCTCCCTTCGGTAGCCGGCGCATCTGAAATAGGAATGGACGTTTCTTCCACCCCGCTGGTGTGGCTGGGAGACCCGTTCCAGATCATTTGCAACTGCACCCCGCCGGAAAACTTCACTCTGACGGGAGCCGTTGCATCAATATCCGGCCCCCTCGTGCCCCCTGACATCACTCTTTCATATTATGACGGCCGTTACGGGGGTTCATGGTTACCTCCAAGGGAGGGAAAATACTCGATAACCGTTACCTGTTTCGCTGAAGGGAGTAACGGCACGATAAACTCCTCGGAAACGGATGAGTCTTACGCGAGGAAACTGTCCCTCGGGATCGTCGGGATGACACCGGAAGAGATTTACACCGATCATTCGTATATGACCCTTTTTGCCAACCTGACCCAGATAAGCGAGTCACTGGTCAGGATAACGGACACGAACGCCGTGGAATGGGAAATATTTATCGGTGAGCACAACATAGACCCATTTTCCGTTTTCTATGACTCAGGGAATTCGCGCTGGGTGCTCAACTCATCCCTGGAAGGGATAGATATACATGATGGAACTTACCCGCTCCTGACGAAGGCATCATTCGAAGGGGGGAGCGTAACCCTCCAGACGGACATCGAGATAAGAAAGGCGCTGGACTTCGAGATAATTTCGGTTAGCCCGGAAAAGACCATACAGGGTGAGAACGTCACAGTTTCCCTCTCCGCTAAATACAGGGATTCAGACATATTCTCCGGTTCCTCGTTTGTCGTGAAGGTCGGCGGTTACACAGTGTCTAGTTTCGTCAGGGACGACAGCGGCAAGACCATAAGATTCGAATTCCCCGAGATCGACCCCGGCGAATACGGGCTAAAGATCACGATAAAGAACGGAAACATACCGGACACGACCATATCGAGGGACATCACCTGCGCAGTTCCTCTGTCAGGAAAGATAACGAACGCGGAGGGGAAGGGGATGAGCGGGAAGATAACCTTCATAAGGGACGGGGAGACGAAGATCACTCTCAGTAGCGGGAAATACTCCACCAGGATAATCCCGGGCGATTACAACATAATAATCGAGAACATGGGGGAGATAAAGTATGCCTTTTTCAGCGGCGTTTACCTTGACGGGACCGTGGGGAACTTCTTCCGCTTCGACAGCCTTTCCGGTCTGGTTGACATCGAGGGGATGAAGATATGCTCCGCCTTCGCCATGGAATTTGACAACTATTTCGACACCATAGACGTCCAGGTTAATTATGACGCGAAAAAGGTGAGGAACGAACAGTCGCTCGAGGTTTATACCTGCCCCGAGTGGAATTTCGACGCGAGAATATGCAACTCGGAATGGCTGAAGATAACCGGCGGCATAGATGACGTGAAAAACACGGTCACGCTCGAACTGAACCACCTTTCCGCCTTCATGATAGGGGAGAAGGAAGAGCTGGGGATGGAGGTAACCCTCAACAAGGGGGAATATTACCTGAACGAGGAGATCCGCGTTCTCGGAGCCATGAGGACGGAGAGCGGAAGTCCCATAGAAGATGCCTACGTCACAATTACGATGGATGGCACTGATGTTACGGAAAAGACCAACTCCCAGGGCGTTTTTTCTGCCAGGCTGGTCGCCCCTTCCGAGGAAGGAACCTACGAGATGCGGATAATTTCGAATGTTTCTTCGGTCCACCCGATCGAGGAGCTCATTACCTTCAAGACAGTCGAGAAGAAGGAGCTTTCGATACTCCTTCCAATAGAAACGGAGATTTTCCAGGATTTCGACAACGTGCTGGAATTTTCCGTCATGAATTCTGGGCAGTCCGTGCTCAACAACGCCGGGATAGAGATTACGGGCATGCCGGACGGGTGGGTTTCCTATTCCCCGCAGTCATGGTACATGATCGGGCCGGGCGAAACCAAGAAGGTGTACGTGACAGTAAACCCGAAGGAGCCTGAAAAAATGGATTACGCGGTGGAAATATTTGTGAGAACGGACGAGCTGAACGAATCCGAGACCCTTCCGGTGAGGATAAGCGACTACGAGGCCGTCCGGGAAGAGACTGGCCCGGACTTCACCGATTTCTTCACTTCTAATATAATACTGGACACGAACGACATCCTGAACACCGTCTCTATTATACTCGCTTTCATAGTTCTTTTCGTTGCGGTATTCAGGTCGAGGAAGAAGAAGCCCGGAAGCTTCGAATCCAATCCTCACATGGAAAGGATGATAAACGGCATAAAGAAGGAAGTTTTGCGGGGAAGGACCGGGCACAGGAAGAAGAAGCCCGGGAAAAAGAGCAGGAAATAGCGTTTTTTGATGCGAATTTACATTTAAAAACACGTAAACGAATAAGACATAAACAGGCGGTATGCATGAAGAAAGAGGACATACAAAAGAAGCGACTGAGGGACCTCGTGGAAGAACTGGAAGCGATCAGGGGCAGGCATACCGAACTCGTTTCCGTTTACGTTCCAGCAGGATACAACTTCAACAAGGTGGTGGAACAGATCAGGAACGAGCAGTCCACTGCCCAGAACATCAAGTCGAAAACTGTCCGGAAGAACGTGATGGGGGCGCTGGAAAGGATACTCCAGCACATGAAGCTTTACGCCCAGACCACCCCGGAAAACGGCGTTGTGATATTCTCAGGAAACGTCTCCGACCGCGAGGGCGTGTCGGACATAGAGATATGGGCGGTCGAGCCCCCCGAGAAGCTCAACCAGAGGATGTACAGGTGCGACCAGACATTCATACTGGACCCCCTCAAGGACATGATAAGGGAGCGCGAAGTTTACGGAATAGTCGTTATAGACAAGTCCGACGCCGACATAGGCGTTCTTCAGGGCAAGCGGATTTCCCTTTTAAAGCATTTCGATTCACTCGTACCCGGAAAGACTGACAAAGGCGGCTGGTCGCAGGCGAGATACGCCAGGATACGTGAGAACCTCCTTAACGATTTCCTCAAGAAGATAGGAGAGGTCGCTTCCGAGAAGTTCAAGGAGTTCAGGGATCTCAAGGGCGTGCTGATCGGGGGACCTGGTCCAGTCAAGGATCAGTTCAAGGACGGCAAGTACCTGGACTACGAGATCAAGAACAAGATCGTTGGCGTGGTGGCCACGTCCTATACGGGGAAGATAGGGCTGGAGGAAGCGGTGGACAGGGCGGAGGACATACTTTCTGAAGCCTCCGCGATAGGCGAGAAGAAGATAGTCAACAGGTTCCTGAACGAACTGGGGAAGGACACGGGACTGGCCGTATACGGATTGAAGGAAGTGGCGGCCGCGCTCCAGGCGGGCAACCTTGAAACCCTTCTCATTTCCGAGCATTTCGACTGGAAGGACACGAGATTCAAATGCCCTAGCTGCGGGAAGGAGGAGGAAATGGTCCTGAACGCGCACGTGCTTTCCGAGGAGAGGAAGTGCAGGGAATGCGGCGAAAGACTTGAAGTCATCGCTGAGAAGGACGTTACGGACAAGATCGTGAAAAAGGCGGAAGAGATGGGGACCGACGTAGAGTTCATCTCCATCGAAACCAAAGAGGGATCCCAGCTCAAGGAGATAGGCGGGATAGCGGGGATACTGAGGTTTAAAAGCGGATAAATATCGATTTAAAAAACTTACTTCTTAACGGTAAACATTGATACAGAAACCGCAGCCAGATTGAAACCAGGTCAGGATACAGCCAGACTCAGCACATGTGTTTACTCTTTCTTACTTGATGGTGGCTGGAAAACCGGTGTGGCATATCCGGTTGTTGAAGAGCCAGTGTCCGAAATACAGCATAACCGATCTCTATGGTATGGTGACCGTCCATTCACGAACGTTCTTGTAACCTTGGATAATGGAAAAGAAACCCAGTCATTCGGCAATATATGGTTAGAATAAACTCACTGCTGCGATTCCTTCGAGATGTGAGTGATCTCCAGAGGCTCTTTTATTCCCTTTCGAATAGCCTTCCTGAACATGATAAGTCGCTTTCTCGGTCCGGGTATGCTGCCCTCTACCATCATATAGCTCTTCGGCACGACGCCGTAATTAACTATGCCGCCCTTCGCGGAGAATCCCTCGTTCCCGATCTTTACGATTCGCTTGTTGTACTCGGTCCTCGTCTGAAAACCGAGCTGGCCGGCCTGCGGTATTTTCCCCGGAAGAACCCTTCCCGGCGTTACGGGTCCCATGGTTCCCACGTGCCTTCTCTTTCCCTTGTTCTTCCTCGATCTTATCACGATACCGAACCTCTTTACCGGCCCCTGGTAACCCTTTCCCTTGTCGACCGCTTTGACGTCAACGTATTCCCCTTCCTCGAAGACCTCAGTGATGTCCAGAATCTTTCCCAGTCTTTCCTTCGCGTACCCGAACTTCTGTTTCGGATCCTTGCCGGAAACGTCCAGCTCGAACACTTCAGGCTTCTTCTTCGAAACGCCTGATTCCCTTGGTTGGGTGTGTACTAAAAGGCGAACGTCGGTGAAATCACCGTATTCCCTTTTCTCATGCTTCTTCTTGGGGAGGGAAAGCTTCCTCGAAAGGTCCTGCTTAAGGTTTTCGGCCAGTATCGTTCCTATGTCCGAGTATTTTCCAAGCGCTTTCCTGTATAGTTTTATTCCAAAAACCACGAGCGGAGGACAGTCGACAATCGTCACGCCTTTCGAGATTTCCTGCCCGCTGGTTGCGGAATCCTTCCTGTTATCATTGTATGAAATATGTGTCATTCCGGCCTTGTATCCGGCGAAAACGATGGGTCTCGCTTCCTCTGAACTCTTGATTGAGATCGATCCTGCGACCCTTAACCTAGGATAAATTCGTTTGGCTCTCTTTTTCGGCCAGTATGCGCGCGATCCTGCCTTTGGTTTGTGTCCTTTAGCCATAAATCATCACTTTATACCCTTCTTCCGCCACGGCCTCCGGCCTTCCTGGTGGTGTCGTGAGGAATCCCTGTTACGTCTTCGATTCTTCCTATCCTGAGACCTGTCCTTACCAGCGCCCTGATTGCCGGCTGCGCTCCCGGGCCGGGTATCTTCTTTTTGTGTCCTCCCTGCGCGCGGATCTTGAGGTGAACCCCGATAAGACCCTTGCTGAGCGCCTCCTCGGCGACCTTCCTGGCAGCCTTCATCGCAGGGAACGGAGAACCCTTGTCCTTGTCCCTGTTCGTAATAATACCTCCAGAGCACCTGGAAATGGTCTCTGCCCCTGTTATGTCTGTGATATGGATTATCGTGTTGTTCACGGATGAATATATGTGAGCTATTCCCCATTTTTCTTCCCTGTTCATTTCTTATCAGCTCCTTTTACTATTATGCTCCCTTCCTTCTCGACGGGAACTATCAGTGAGGGGAATATGACCCTTCTACCGTCTATGTAAACATGACCATGCGTTATTTTTTGCCTTGCGTGTCTGATAGAATCTGCGAGTTCTTTCCTGTATATGATTGTCTGCAGCCTTCTGCCGAGTATGTCCTTCGAAGTGAGCGAAAGTATGTCCTTGAGCTCCTGGTCCTTTCTCAGCAGCCCGAGCTCGGAAACCTTTTTCACCAGCGCCTTCTTCTTCTCATCGTCCTGTACGGCGATAAGATTCCTTGCCCTTCTTCGGAAGTTTCTTACTATTTCTTCAGCTCTCCATATCTCCTTCTTCCTGTTGAGGCCGAACTCTTTCAGTACCTTCTTCTCTTCCTCTATCCTGCTGCTGTCCCATGGCCTTTTAGGATGTTTGTATTTCTTTTTTAGTACTCTCATCGAATTTCACCTTTACTTCTTGCCCCCGCTGCTAGGCTGCACCTTCTTCTTGCTGACCCCCACAACCTTGCCCTTTCGGAAGGAACCCCTTGTCCTCTGTCCCCTTACAGGGAGTTCGAACATGTGCCTCATCCCCTTGTAGGACTTAATCTTTTTCTCCTTGTTTATGTCCATTTTTTGCGTGAAAGAAAGCTGTGATGTTGTGAGATGAACATTATTGCCAGAATCCGGGTCCCTTCTCCTGTTGTAGAACCACTCGGGAATGCCGTGCTTTTCGGGGTGAGCGATTATTTCTTCGAGCCTGTTCAGGTCAGCCTCTGAAAGGTCAGAAACTGTCTTTTCAGACATTCCGAAAATATTAGATATCACCTTGGCGTAAGCGAATGAAACACCCTTGATGCTTCTTATGGCGTCTTTTACCTTTTTCGAGCCGTCCAGGTTGGTCTCCCCGAGCCTCACTATCTGCAGCCTTTTGACTGGCTTGGCTTCCTTGTGCTTTTCTTCAGACTTCTCCTGAACCTTCTCGCCCTTTTTTTCGCTTTTTTCCATGATTATCGCATTCCAGTATGTCAATCCTAGTATATGAGTTAATCTATATAAATGGTATAATGGTTATTTAAATCTTATAAATGTTTTAAACCGGTCCGTTTGCTTGTTTAAGAAATCTATTCTATTCCCCTTTCCAGTATGTCCAGGTACTTTTCAGAATTCTCTATGAACACCATTGCGGACTTGAAGTCCTTCTTCTTTATGTATTTGACTATGTCCTCCATGAGCTTCTTGAGGTTCTCGTAATAATATCTCTCCTTCTCGTTCAGCCTGTGCATGTTTATGCCGCTGAACCTCTCCCTTATGTTGTCCGTGAGCATCATCACCGCCCCTGGATCAGGCTCCTTCGCCTGCATGATAGGCTGGCCACCCGGAAGCGACGGGACATTCGGCCTTTCCACCGTGTACTTCTTCCCGAACCTTCTCCTTCCCATCAGCCACCATACGCATACGAACGCCACCCCTATCACCGGCATCATTATGACTATCAGCAGCATCGAGAAGTCCGCACCCTCGGCCGTTTCGATGTCCTTCATCAGGTCTTTCATCTGGGTAAGCGTCTTTTCAGCGCCGTCCAGGTCGCCGTTCGCGATCTGGTTTCTGGCGGTTCCGATGAGCCCTGAAATCGTCAGATAAATGGTGGTCTGAGCCCCTGTCAGGGAATCCTTCATCTTTCCAAGGGTCTCCTCGATGGCGTCCACTTCCTCGTTAAGGACCTCTATATACGTCATGGTGACCTTGATGGTCACGTTCAGTTCCTCTTTCATTCCTCCTGAAATCACTTTCATACTGGTCTTGTATATACCCTTCTCCGCGTCCTTTGCTGCGCATACCGAAACAGGGATGTTGCTCTTTGTACCTGCCCTTACCGTGGTTATAGTCTTCGAGGTCTCCAGGTCGCAGCAGTCCGGCACTGATACCAGCTTGTCCGTGTACACGTTGTCCAGATCAATGGTTCCGGTGTTGTCGACGTACAGGTTCACCGACGTGCATCTCCCTGCCTTCACGTTTATTTCGTTTATTGAAATCTCCATCTTCCTCACCGGATATACGCATCCCTGGACGACCGCGGGCTTGTCCCTCGTGCTCCCGCACCTGTTATCGTCCGTACAGGTTCTCGTCTGTAAACCTTCGATGGGGCATTCCGACCATGCAGTGCAGGTCCATCTCTCCGTGCACCCTGAAGGACCCGGTCCTCCGGAAGGACTGGTTCCGGCTCCCGGACCTCCCGGACCTGGTGGCGGTGCGGTTGAAGCAGTGAGCTTTATGATTGACGACTTGACTTCCCCGTCGCTGACGGAATTCCCGGTCGTCGAATTGGAATTATATCCCGACCTGCTCGCGGTTATTGTCAGGTTGGTTGAATAGACAGAAACATTGGCTTGGACGGTTCCCCATCCCCCTGAACCGGTCGTTCCGGTGTCCGCTACAGTGGTTCCGTTGTAAAGGGTAAGTGTCGTTCCGGTTAGTATGGAAGACCCCGTCATCGTGGTCACGTTGAAATACCCGAAGCCCGGAACCTTCATGTAGAACGCGAAGGCTCCTGTATACGATGACGTGTCGAGGGACTGGTTCTGTCCTGTATAACCCGACCCTGTCACGCTTATGTTGTACACCCCGTCAGGGACCCCCGTAAAGGTGATGGTACCGGTGGATGTCGAGCTGTTCAGATTGGTCCCCGTCGTATTTTTGACGATCCCGCTGGAGTTCATTATGCTCACGATCATCCCCGTGGTTATCAGCGAACGCTTCATGTTGTATATGTTAACTGTGACCGTCCTTTCGGACAGCGTGAATGTTTTGGTGTTGCCTATCGAATACAGATCGGTCGTGTTGAATGTCCAGCCGGTCTTGAAATAATTATTAGAGGTTATGTTGATCACGTACTCCCCGTCGGGTATGTACTCGAACTTGGTGTAGTTGGTGATCAGGTTCTTGTCAGGTATGGTCGTCCCGTTCGTCCCTGTCACGGTGCTCCCTCCGGGAGTCCGAAGCGTGATGTTTACCGGGTAATTCGCCGTGCTGCCGTCGATGTCCCTCACGTAAACGTGCAACGTCCTTTCCGAAAGGTAGAAGTTCATCGTGTTGTCCGCGGACGCGGCCGAATATGTGTTGAAGTTCTTGGACTGGGAAAAATGCGCGGAGGAGTTCACCAGCACAGAATAGTTTCCGTTGTAAAGATACTGGAATGCCGTCGATTTCGCCGTAGCGTTCAGGTACTGACCTCTCGCGTTTTTGGCAAGGGAACCGCCAAGCTGCATGCTTATGTTGACGTCGCTGCTGAGCGCGCTCCCGCCCTCCTTGTATACGTAAACCGAAAGCTTTAGCGGGGTGAGCGTCTTGGAAATGCTTGCACCCTGCGGGTCAAGTGCAAGAGTCCAGTTCCATTTCCCGTATCCCGTCGAATTCGCGTCAATTACATAGGTGTATGTTCCCGCGATCACTGACGGCTTCACGTGGTGGAAGGTGACATATCCTGATGAGTCCGTTAATCCTGTAAGCGTCTCCCCGTTGGCGTTCTGAGCGACAGCGCCTGCCAGATACATGGTCACATTCGCTCCGGCAAGGCCGGAGGTCGAATTCTTCGCCCTTATCTTTACTTCCGTGTCGTTGAGAGCTATCGTGAGGTTGTTCGTGGTGTTCTCGTTCTCCCCCGGCGTCACGGTCAGCAGCACGGTTCCGGGCGGGGCGAGACCGAGCGGATAGAGCTGGCTGCTGTTGAAGGTGACGGAAACGTTGCCGTATTTTATCCTGGTTTTCAGCACGTATCCGTTCGCGTCAGTCGTGTTCGACCAGCTTTCAGAAGTCCTGGTGTTCGTGAATGACATGTCCAGGATCCCTGCCTTGGTTCCGGTCTCATTCGTTACGGTGACCGAGAACCTGGTCTCATTGAGTGTGTAATTGATGAGATTCAGTTTTCCTGCCATCGCGTCCGTTACGGCAAGCGTTCCGGTGTTCGAGTTGTTGAAGAAGTATACGTCGGTCATGTTCCCGGCGAGGGTGAAGCTATGGCTGCCTCCCGGGACCTTTTCGAACAGGACGGAGCCGTTTGCAGTGACCGCCTGAAAGGTCGGGGAGTTCATCGTGACCGTTATCCCGTCTATCAGTTCCCCTGTATCGCTCCTTAACGTGATGTTGACCCTGGTCATGTTAAGGATCCTGACGAAGGCCATCGACTGTAAATTACAATTTGTCGTGGACAGGAAGAAGGTAGTCTGATTTATGCCGTACCCTATCGGGCTACCGTTGAACGTGAGAGTCTTGGTGCCTGACGTTATGTAGCACTTCATCCTCCCGTTGGTTGCGTTGTACTTGCACGTCGGCAGGGTACCGAGAAGGGCCGAGTCCCCGCTGGTCAGGTCCTTTATCTTGATCGTTATGTTGTTGATGATGTCTTCCCCATCGGAGGAATTTACGGTCATGTTGACCATGGAATATTCGCTTCCTATCATGTAGTGGTTCTGGTTCCTGGGTATCGTTATATTCGCAAGGTTATATTCGCACCACCCGCTGGATTTCGCGTCGATGTTTATGTTAGTGTATGGCTCGTGTATACTCCTGGACGATACGTTGAAATAGAAGTTTCCGTAGCCGTTGGTCGTTGTCTGGTAGGCCTCGCAGTTCGTCCCTCCGTAGCACCCCTCCGAGCGAAGCTTCAGGGTGGTCGGATATTTGGACCCGTTTATAGCGTCAAGCGAGATGATGTCCCTTACCTGGCCGGTGACGTAGCTGTCCCCTACCATCTCTATGTCGATGGTTGAAGTGTTGACGGAATACTGGTAAGTTCCCATCGATTTGGTGCGGTAGCCTGTAGCGACGGACTGGATGCAGTACGTCTCGTAAACGCTGCTGTCCTGGCTGAACACGTAAGGACTGACCTTAAGCGAATACGAGCCGTTGTCGTTGACCTCTGCCTTGTACCTTACCTGGCTCTCCTGCAGCCCGGAGCATGCGGTTGACCGATAAAATGATACGGCCGCGTTGTCAACCGGCTCGAACGCGACGGGATCGAATGGAGGGGAAGGCGTGAAATCGAGGAAGTTCGCGTCGCTTACGTTCCCGGAGACGTTGACGCTTCCCGTCAGGTTTATCGTGAGCGTCTGCGTTCCGATCCTTGAGCTTCCGTTGACGATATCGTCAAACATGTTGTATCCGCTGACCAGTATGCGGATGAAATACGTGATCATGCCGTTGATTTCCAGCGACACAGATCCGAGTGTGTTGGTCTTTCCCGAGTTCGCAACTATCTTCCCTATCGCTATCTCGTCTGAAGTGATGAATCTACCGAAACCCACGTCCCATCCGTCTATGGTCACGTTGTAGTATCCTGCCGGAAGGTTGATGAAGGTCCCGTTGCCGTTGACAGTCAAGTTGGAATAATTCAGCGCGACCCCATCCTGCCATAGCGTGATAGTAAGGTTGTCCAGGAGGCTCGTCGTCACGTTCGGTGCGGTCACAGCTATGGTCACGTTGACCAGATGGCCTGGCATCCCCGACCTGACCGGCGGGGCGGGAGGATCGATGTGCCTGTAAATATGATTGCCTGCCGCGATGGCGACGGGATATGAATTATTAATCTTAGATCCGGTGTCTATCGATACGTTGCAGGCGGAGCATGGCCTCAGCCTCTTTATCGTGTATACGCCGGTCCCGCTCGTCGGGCTTGTTAAAATAACGTCGTTCCCGTTCCCGTATTTGAGGTATGATGAAGTTGACGAATTTATCCACAGTTTGCTGAGTGCGGTCACTGGAGTCCCGCTGGGGGTCGTGACGTTCACCGCTATCTGGGTGATGTTTACCCTCAGCGTCATGGGATTGGAACCGGGATTTATCTGGTAGCCTGAAGTCGAATTCAGTCCGTATCCCTGGTGGGAACCGTTCACGGCGATGTTATACGATCCGGGCGCGAGAATGAACGTCACGTAACCAATATCGGAAGTGTGGGACGAGTTCGTGTACGACCCGTTAGAGACTGTGACGTTTACGCCTTTGTTCGTCTCGTCGTCACCTACGAGGTTGTTCTCTCCGTCCCTTACGGTTACGGTGAGCGTGGTGGCGATCACGTTGAACGTCTGGATTGGAGTGACGGTCCAGTTGTTAGTCGTGTCGTTTGCGTACAGCCTCCAACCTATGGTCTGTCCGGTCTTGCCCAGCGTCCCGATAGTGAAGTTGCTCCAGGAGCCTGTTCCTGAAAGCGACGTGGTGGTGTTGGCCCATGATCCCGTGACGTTGGTCCTGAGGACGGCATGGCTCAGTGCCAGGTTGTCCGTCCAGTAAGCATAGACTTTGACGTATCCCCCGTTCCCCACCGAGCCGGATATGTTGTCTCCCAGGCCCGAATACTCCGGAGCCTCAAGGTCCCCCTCGACCTCTCCGTTGTAATAATAATAATTGAGGCTGTTCACCTGCACGGTGTCGTCTATGCCGAGCGAACCGTTATATATGGACATTGTGAACGTCCCTATCGGCAGCCTCCTGAACACAGCGTGACCGGTACTGTTTGTTATTTTGGTCTGGAAATGGCCGGAAGAGTTCTGGACCATGGGAGACGATCCCTTCGCCCCCTTCCATAGGGTAACGTTGGCGTAAACCGGCGTCCCCAGCTCGGTTATCCTTGTCAGTATCCAGTTTTCAGTAAGCTTTATCGGAAGCACTGTCTCTACGTCCGGCGGGACGAGGTAATTGCTCTTGAGTGTGTAGTTGTAACCGGCCGTGCTCCCGTTCACATTGATCGTGACCACGCTGGTTATGCTGGTGAAGTTGGCCCATCCGTTGGCGTCGGAAAGCTGAGACCAGAAGTTAGTGCCGTTGTTTATGCTGACGTTGGCGTTCTGGATCACCGATCCCTGTACGAGTATGCTCAGGTCGCCCGGGTTCGGGGTCATGACCATCGGATCACTTCTCCTGTCCGTGAGGGTGTTGCTTATCACGGTGTAATTCTTGGTCGCGTTCTGGTAGTTGGCGTGGGTGGCCCTGAAGGTGCGGTTGGCGCCTGACGGCATCCCGTATATCCAGCAGTCGCCGTTGGAATCTGTCGTGCAGTTCGCCATCGAGGGATTGGTCAGATAAAGCACGGTCGCGTTCGCGATTCCTGATCCTCCGGGGTGGTTGACCCTTATTATCAGGCCGTTGAAATTCACGTTCCTGGAGAAGTTGAACGTCTTTCCGCCCTCGTTAACGTTCACTTGGGTTGTTGCAACCCCGCATCCCACGGAGCTGCCGTTGACGGTGACGTTGTACAGGCCGACCGGGACCCTGTAGAATGTCGCGTTGTCCAGTCCCCCCGCAGTAACGATGGACTGAGTGAATGCATACTTGCAGTTGGTGCATTTCATGGTCACGTTAAGACCGTTCCTTTGGGTGTTGTTGCATGTGGCGGTTATGTTGACGATGGTCTGGTTCACGGAATAGAACCAGCTCCTCTGGGTGAAATTATAATACAGTATGACGGTTGCGTTCTGGATGTTCCTGTACGAGGGGGTAGCGTAAGGATCAACTGTTTTGACCGTGGTTGCCGCGTAAAGCTCCAGCGTCAGGTTCTTGTTCCCGGAGAAAGGCCCGACCAGGTTCTCGGAGTATCCGTACTTGCTGGCCTTGACGTTGTACCTGTGGGTGGGATCCCTCTCCCTTATGTTCATTGATATGAAACCGTCAACGTCTGTCACCTTCTTGTATACACAGTCCTGGTATACGTTGAACTCCTGCTCTTCCAGATAAGCGCAAACATCTGACCCGTTTATCTTCTGCTTGTTCTCGTACTGGTCTATAACGGTCACCTGCACCAGGGTCTTCCCCACGAGCTCGTTGTAGTCCTTGCCTCCCGTGTTCCATGCCTGTGAGCGAGTGTTGTTGATATAATAAAGCGTGTAATAGCCGGTCTTTGACATCTGAACGGAATAGTTGGTCTGGCCGTTCATCTCCCCCACCTTTATGGTGTAATTGCCGTCTGAATCGGTGTAGGTGGTGTAATAATTAGTTCCCTGGTCATCATAAACCCTGATATAAACGCCTTCCTGCGGCTGGTACGTTGGAACCGCGTCCGTGTCCACGACCTTTCCGGCGACGGTCACGTTCCCGTTGAGGCATTGTGTCTTGGGATCGCCCTGGTTTATGGTCTTTGTCTCGTAATATGATGAAGTGAACTGGATGTTGTACGTGTTGACCGTTGACGGTATGTAGACCCTGTAGAACCCGTAATAATCCGAGAATACCCGGTAGCGGTTAGGCATTCCCCCGGTCGTGCTTATCACGTTGATGGTGGCGTTCTCTATCTTGTTTCCGGGGAGCTGGAGGTTGCTGTAGCAGTCCGTGAGAGTCCCGTTTATCTGGGTGTTCCCCCTCATCTTGACGTTGCCCAAGTTGTTTATCGAATCCGAGCCTACCGTTACCCCGGTGACAGTCTTCACCTGGTACCCCTGCTTGGTGAACGTTAGCGTATAGGAATATGCGGATGAGACGTTGAGGCTGAACAAACCGTTTGCGTTGGTGGTGGTAATGTAGGAGGGACCGCCGCTGGAGACGAACGTCACGTTGGCGTTGGTTATCTTTATGCTCGTGTTGTACTCGTCCGCCGCTGTTCCCCTTATCTGGCCGTTGCCCGTCAGGTTGATCTGGCCGTAGCTGTAATTGCCTATGTGCCTCGTTGTGTCGACGTAATTCTTGTATCCGTTCTTGGTGATCGTCAGCGTGTGGTTTTCGCCGTTCTTTACGGGGAAATTGAATACCCCGCTTATGGTGTTGATTATGTATATGGTATCCGTCCCGACCAGGTCCGGGTCCTTGATCTCCACGGTGGCCGACCCGATCCTGTAGCTCTTGTTGTTGTTATCCACCACGAGTCCGCTGAGCCATGCCGTCCCGTTCAGATAAATGTCAGTCTGGGCGGATCCGCTCGTGATCTTCCTCCACTTCACGTAGCCCGTTGCGCTGGCGTGTATCCACATGCTCCCGTTGCACTGAAGACCGGATTCAGGGGACGGGTAATATATGCTGTAATACCCGCTGGAACCGATAGTCTTGTTGTAGAAATACGAACCGCTCCAGTTGAGTTTCGGGTCAGCATCATTCGGACCACATTTCATCTCGACGAAAGCCCCCTGTATGTTCCATCCGGGGCATCCAGAGCATCTGTAGTTGTCCCTGACGTAACCGTTTATGTTGTATTTCCCGTTCAGTCTTATGGTCACGTTCTTGTTCTGGGCCTCGTTTATCGTGATCTTGAAGCTGTCGTTCCTTGAATACCCCGGCGCGGTGACGTTCATGGTGTGCTGCACCGGCGAACCGTCCACTTCGGCCTTCGCTCCCAGCATCACGCTTCCTCCGGTGTTCGTCGCCGCGGTCGGGCAGTCCTTGTTGTATACGCACACGCCATGTTCCACCTTTACCGTAGCGCCCGGTATGGGTCTCCCGTTCGTCCCGTCTATGACGGTCACGTTGAAGCTCCCCACGTTGGGCATGTAAAGGTAAAGTGTCCTGTTATCGCCGACGGTGAAGTTTACGGGCTGCGGCGGAAGGGAACCTCCGGTGTATCCCGTTTTGGTGAAATTTACGTCGTAATAACCGGCTGAACCCATGTCCATCTCGAAATACCCGCCCGATCCGGTGAGCGTCCAGTTCGCAAGCGCTCCGGACGTCTGGTTCCATGCGGTAACGTTGACGCCTGAAAGGTATCCCACCCCGCTGGTATAATTATTGCCGAACTGGACCCCTACTATGAAACCGGCTATCTCCGTCTGGGCGAATGCCGGAAGTATGTAATATACACCAATAGCCATTAAAACAAGTATCGACATCGCCAGCTTCCTGTTCCTTGTCATACCGATCTTAGACATTTTTGACATCCTCCTCAGGAAGATAGACGTGTGACTTCCCTATGGTAATGAGCCTTAAAAGCATGCGGTCTTTCATCGATTCCAGGTAACCCGCGAGGAAATCCCTTCTCATGTCCAGTTTCCGGGCGAGTTCAGAAACAGACTGGGGCTCCTTCACCAGCATGGCTATTATTTTTTGTTCTAACGACTGCAGAGATTCACCCATAAAATAAAATTAACTGATGCTCTATTTAAATGTTTCTATGTTGTAATATATATTAAAAATCATGAAAAAACCAAAAAGATGTCACATGATATCGATTTTTATTATCATTTGAATATTACTTAAAAATTACATGATTTTTACATAAAATTCATTTTATTATTACATTATATAATATATAGTTTCTATATAGTTACAATAAAACACATAGAAATCCTTATATATCAACTGTGATATAATAAATGTATCATATGCGATATATCGCTGGCGATAGGGTGATCTCTTGAAAAATGATTCCGAATTCCCGTTTTCCATGCCTAAGGGCTTCCTGGACATGGAGATACTGATGCTACTGAAAAAACCGATGTGCGGGTACGATATTATGAAATACATACAGGAGCACTTCGGCTGCTGGAAGCCCTCCCCGGGATCGGTTTATCCGATGCTTAAAAGGATGGAGCATGACGGCCTGATAACGAAGAAACAAGAGGGCAGGAAAAAGATATACCTGATAACTGAAAGGGGGGATCTCCAGATTCAGAGATTCAGCAAGATACGGGAAGACATAAGGGAAAAGTTCATGTCAATGATAAGACTTCTGGGCGATCATCACGCGGGGAGCGACATGATGAAGAACTTCGTGGAAGCAAGGAAACTGATGCATGAAATCCGGAATGACCCGAGAAAAAGGGGAAAGCTGAATAAGATAATCATAGATCATATTAATCTATTAAGAAAACTCGCTGAGGAATAAAAGGAGGTATTTGTATGAATTCGAGAATAGCAATCGGACTGATGCTGGGTCTGGCCCTTGTGCTGGTCGGTGTGAGCGCAGCAACAACGGTCACTGACCTGGATCTGGTCCTTTCATCCCAGAACCCGAACCCGGTAGAACCGGGTGAAGTGGTAAACGTGGAGGTAGAATTGCAGAACAACGGGCTTAATGACGCCAACAACATAGTTCTTGAAATAGAACCCAACGCACCCTTCTCTCTCGTTGAAGGAGAGGAGCAAAAGATTACTTACAACAAAATATCAGGTTCCAGCAGCATAAAGAAGACATTCAAGCTGCTGGTGACCAGTACGGCCAATTCCGGTGATTACACGCTCGATTTCAGGTATTACAACCAGGGAGAGACTGCCATTACCGTGAGGCAGAGCGTCGTTATTCACGTTCAGGGAAGGCCAAATCTCGTCATTCGAAAGATAACGACGGACCCAGAAAACATAGAACCCGGCAAGGAGTTCGAGCTTAACGTGATGCTGGAGAACGTCGGAACAGGGAAGCTTTTTGACATGCAGGCAATCCTGAATTCCAGCTCCGCTTACATACTTCCGGTGCTTTCCGGAGGACTGAACTTCATAGGGGACATGGAACCAGAGGAGCTTAAGGAAGCGAAATTCACGATGAGCGTCGACACGGGAGCGGAGTACAAGACATATTCCGGTTCCCTGATATTGTCATACAACAACGAAGCCAACACAATGGGAACGAA
Source organism: Candidatus Aenigmatarchaeota archaeon (assembly GCA_016932215.1). Classification (GTDB taxonomy): domain Archaea; phylum Aenigmatarchaeota; class Aenigmatarchaeia; order QMZP01; family QMZT01; genus JAFGDH01. Next base: position 22,680 of record JAFGDH010000015.1, read on the forward strand.
AACGTTCGCTCTCGGCCTGGCAGTCAAGGGAATGCCGATAATAGAGATACTGTCGGCAAAGGTCGATGGTTCTAACTACAAGGTGGACATAGAGAACATAGGGACTTCCGACGCAAAAGCACTGAAGGTATCGTTCGTCCAGAACGGCGAGGTCAGGGACGTCTCGGTTACAAACGAGCTCAAGCCGAGCAAGGCAAAGACACTGCGTTTTTCCGGCTTCGAATACGGCCAGGCAATAATCAACATCAGCTATCTTGACGAGAGCAATTCCCCGCACGTCATAGAGACGCCTGTCGTCATAAAGCAGAGCAGCGCGATAAGCGAGGAATCCGGCGGTGCTGGAGCTTACTCCGGACTGATCCCGGTGCTTCTGGTGATAGTTGTGCTCGAGAGCTTCTACATCTGGAGAATGAAAAGGAAGAAGAAGTAGTTCCGAAGGAATGATAGAATGAAAGAAATACTGTTCAGGCTGGAAAATGTATGGAAGACCTATAAAATGATGGGAAAGGGTATCGAGACCCATGCACTGAGAGGAGTGAGCGTCGATGTCAAGAAAGGGGAATACGTAGCCATAATAGGGCCCAGCGGATCAGGCAAATCGACTCTTATGCACGTCATGGGCTGTCTCGACACTCCCAACAAGGGTAATGTCTACGTGGATGGAAAGGAAACCTCCGTCCTCAGCGAGGATGACCTTGCCAAGATAAGGAGAAGAAAGATAGGTTTCGTTTTCCAGTCCTACAACCTGATCCAGGGACTGACTGCGGCAGAGAATGTTGCCCTGCCCATGCGCCTGGACGGAGTCGGGAAGAAAGAGGCAATCAAAAGAGCGGAAAGATATCTCCTCCGGGTCGGTCTGGAGCACAGGCTAACCCACAAGCCCAACCAGATGAGCGGGGGAGAGCAGCAGAGGGTCGCTATCGCCAGATCCCTCATAAACGATCCGGAAGCGATACTCGGTGACGAACCTACAGGGAACCTGGACACCAAGTCCGGCCTGAGCGTGATCAAGCTTCTCGAGGAACTACACGTGAAAGAAAAGAAGACCGTCGTCATCGTCACCCACGACAGCAGGCTTGCGGCAAGGGCCGACCGTGAGATACACATAAAGGACGGGAACATCGACCAGGACAGGACAAACCACAATAACAGCCATTCCCACTGAAGGTGAATTCCATGCTTGATCTCGCAGTCAAGGATCTGAAAGAGCACAAGGTAAGGACAGTCCTCACTACGCTTGGCGTCATAATCGCCATAACGGCGATCGTTTCTCTGGGTTCCATATCGGCCGGTATAAACGATATGGTCTCCGAAGGCATCAGCATGGTGGGATCGGACATCATTTTTGTAATGAAATCCTTCGACATGAGCGAAATGTCAGGACCGCCTACATCAATGCAACTGGAATCAATAAAGGAGGACGAAATACAGGAAATAAGCGGGATTTTCGGCGTGAAAAGGGTCGTCCCCATAATCAGCAAGATGATGGGGGGATTTTTCGGGGAAATAGACGGAATAGACATGAACGAGCTGGATATCTGGGGAGCCAGCGACATCCAGTTCAAGGAGGGATACTGGCCGGATAATGATGATGAGGGCATAGCCATCGGATATCCCATATCCCAGTTCTTCGATGTGGGAATCGGGGATTACATTGTCCTGAACAAGAAGGACGTTGAGGTATACGGCATATTCGAGGAGAGCAGCGGCGCTTATGACATGGCGGCGATTCTACCCTACTCCTACGCGGAAGATATATACGACATGGAGGGAGAGGCCACGATGCTGGTGGTAGAGCCGGAGGATATCAGCATGGTGGAGGACATCAAGAACGCTATAGAGGAGGATTATGACGATCTGGATGCAATGACCATGGCAGATGCCATGGCAATGGCCCAGGAGATGACGGCCACTTTAAACATAATGACATTCGGAATCGGCGGCGTGGCTTCGCTGGTGGCGGCCATAGGAATAATAATAACCATGTACACCAGCGTTCTCGAACGGAGGAGGGAGATAGGGATACTGAAGGCTGTAGGGGCGGTAAGATGGGTCGTGCTGAAGCAGATACTCGAGGAGTCGATAATCATGTCCCTGTTCGGCAGCCTGGTCGGCGTGGGTATATCTTTCTTTTTTGTCGACATGCTTAACAACGTCCTGCTGGGAGGATCAAATCTCGCGTTAATAACACCGGCCCTCGCGATAGGTGCGGTGTCTTACGGCGTAATAATTACCGTTATATTCAGCCTTTATCCGGCGTGGATCGCAGTGAAAACCGATCCTATAGACGCGATAAGGAACGGTTAAAAAGGAAAGTCAATACAAGCCTGACAAAACAACAATACAAAATAGAAAATGGTGGAATAAGAATGATAGTGGACATGGTATTGATGGAGTTCGGGAGGCACAAGTTAAGAACGCTTCTCACAATGCTCGGCATAGTGATAGGAATATTCCTCGTTACCAGTGTCCAGTCGATATCCGAGGGAGTGACGTACTACGTGAATGACCAGATAGCCATCACATCCGGCCTCGTCACGGTCATAGAGAGTGGCGGTGGTTACAATGTCCAGTCCAGCGAGATCGATTACAGTCTTATGGGAGAACTGGAGTCAATCGGTGGCGTGGATAAAGTGGCCGTGGTGAAATTCATGAGTTTCGACGACATCGGGAGAGTGACCGGAACGACACCAGAGAGCGAGGATATCCTGAAGGGCGTTAACATAGGCATAGAAGAGGGAAGAGGTGCGATAGAAGGGGCTTACGAGGTCGAGGTCGGCTATTCATACGCCAAGAACAACGGCATAACGCTCGGGGATACGCTGAAAATAAACGGCAGCGACTTCGAGGTAGTAGGGATAATGCAGGAAAGCGGGGACAGCGACCTGGACGGTTCGGTGATCATGTTTCTGGACGTCATGCAGGAGCTGACCGGGGATTACGATACCGTCTCCCTGTTCATGATAAAGCCTGTCAGCCCGGCAGACGCGGATTTCATAGAGCAGACCATCAACGAGGAGTATGACGACATACAGGCCGCGACGGACAAAAGCATACAGGAAAGCGTCGGTGAGATGCTTTCCCAGCTCAACATAATGACCTTCGCGCTCGGGGGGATCGCTTCCCTCATCTCCGCGATAGTTATAATGAACGTCATGATAATGTCCGTTCGCGAAAGGAGGAGAATGATAGGCACCATCAAGGCGATAGGAGGGACCGACAGGCAGGTCATTTCAATGATACTTCTGGAGGCTGTCGCCCTTTCGGTGATGGGCGCTGCAATAGGGGTCGTTCTGTCGTTCGGCGGGGCCGCTTTCATCAACTCGTTCATGCCCCGGCCAATGGCGATAATCACTCCGCGGCTGATAGCGATAGGGTTTCTTCTCGCCATAAGCATAGGGGTGATTTCCGGAATCACGCCCGCAAGGCAGGCAGCAAAAATGGATCCGATAGAGGCGCTGAGATACGAGTAAGTCATTTAGCCTTTTTCCTGTGCATTCCGGTCAGTGCGTGCTCTATCAAATGCTGCTTCTTGATGGGCATATGGATGTGTCGCATGTCCTTTATGTCCTCTATGGAATAGAATGCGTCCGGGTCGAACTCCTTTATTATGTTCAGCACGCTCCTCATCTTCTTCCTCTTCACTACCGCGAATACCATCCCGACTTCGTCCCTCTTCCCCTTTGCCCTTATTGTTGTCGTCTCGAAGCTGGACGACTCCATGTTCTCGATGAGCTCCGTGGGTTCCTTCTTGGTCACCACTATCATGCTGAGATATCCCATTGCGATCTTGCTTTCAATTATTATGCCTAAGAACGTGCCCGTGGCGAAGCCGCCGGCGTACGCCAGATAATTGAATATGTTGGTGAGGTTGGCCATGATCTGGCTTATCGCCATAAGCCATATCAGTATCTCGAAAAAACCTATCATGGGGGCGACGTATTTCATCCCCTTCGATATGAATATTATCCTTATGGTCCCAAGGGAGACGTCCAGTACCCTGGCCAGAAAAATCAGCAGTGGTATAACGACCATCCCGAAGAATCCCGGGCCAAAAATCGAAAGAAAAGCATCCATCCCAACACCACCATTATACCATGTATTAATTCTAATATAAAGCCGACCAAATATTTATAATGAACTCCAAAGGCATCCAGGGATTCCTCGTAGTGTTGCTGTTTGCTCTTGGAATCTTTTTCAACGCGACAACCGCGGGATTCGTTTTCTGGTTCCTTTCAGGTCTGATAGTCCTTGTTAACGGGGCGGACTATCTGGTTAACGGCGCGTCGAATCTGGCATCCAACCTTCGAGTCCCGCCTCTGATCATCGGCCTGACCATCGTCGCTTTCGGCACTTCGCTTTCGGAGCTTGCGGTCAGCGCCATCGCTTCATTTTACGGAAACGTGGGGATATCTGTTGGGAACGTCGTGGGAAGCAACATACTTAACATAGGGCTAGTCCTCGGCATAACCGCGATAATCTACCCCCTGAAAGTCCAAAACTCTACGGTGAAGAAGGAAACGCCGTTCATGATATTGTCTGGTGTTATAATGATAATCCTCTGCCTCAATTTCCTGGATTTCACGCCTGGGCTTTTCGTTATAGGGAGGATAGACGGATTAATGATGTTCGCGATATTCATAGGATTCATCTATTATCTGATCAAGACAACGAAAAGAAAAAAGGATTTCCCCATCCATTTACCCAGGAAGCACGAAAAAACCTGGAGGCTAATTCTCCTGATAATATTCGGGCTGGCAGGCATCCTCATCGGGGCGCAGCTGCTGATACAGAGCTCTGTCGGTATCGCGAGGATTTACGGAATCAGCGAACTGATAATTGGCCTGACCATCGTCGCTCTCGGAACATCGCTTCCGGAACTGGCCACCAATATCTCTGCCGCCCTCAAGAAGCAGCATGACATCGCGGTTGGAAACATCGTCGGATCTAACATTTCGAATACGCTGCTTGTCCTCGGCGTCGCCGCCATGATAAGACCGATACCCGTCGACCTCTCGTTCATGACGCTCGACATCACGGTGATGATGGTAATATCACTCATTCTCATGCTGTTCATATTCACCAAAAGGGAACTCAGCAGGACCGAGGGGATCGCGCTGGTCCTGTTCTATGCGATATACGCGAGCTATCTCATGTTTTCGGTTATGGTTTAATCTCCGTATCTCTTGGAACTTGAATAAGTCGTTTCTGTCACGTACTGGCTCTTGGACGAATAGATGTCGTCATCTTTGTCCACGTTTATCTCCGTCATTCTGATCTCCTCGAAATCCTCGGTTATCACGCTTTCTATCTTTCCGGTGAAACTGTAATTTACCCTCAGAATATGAAGGGCCTGGTTTTTTGTGGAAGTGACGAACCTCCATACTTCCTCCCCGGTTTTCCAGTACAACGCATACAAGTAGCAATCCCATCCGCCGAATATGACCTTTCCTTCGAAAAAAACAGCCGTGGACCAGATCGTTCCGCCCGTCTGGAATGACCATATCTCCTTCCCCGTTTCCGCATCTAATGCATAGAAATTCTTGTCTATCGATCCGAAGTAGATGATCCCTTCGTGGATCAGCGGTTTGAAATCCTCCAGAATATCCTTTGTGCGAAATCTCCATACCTCCTTCCCTTCGAGAGAAATACAATAGAAATTCCTGTCCCATGATCCGAAATATATTCGGTCACCATGAACTAACGGAGTGACCCCGGTCCCCTTCCCCATCCTGAACTTCCAGACATCCTTGCCCGTTTTTGCGTCCAGCGCGTAAAGGTAACCATCCCAGTTGGTGAAATACATTATTCCCTTCCGGATGGGCTGCTGGTGATAGTTGAACATTGACCCGCCCGTTTTGTATCTCCATATCTCCTTCCCGGTCTTCGCTTCCAACGCATATACATAACCGTCAAATGATCCGATGTAAACATTCATTCCGTCATACGTCGGCGTGCACCCCACGCGGTCTCCAGTTTTGAATCTCCATATTTCTTCCCCGCTTTTCTTGTCAACACCGTATATGAACCCGTCCCACGACCCGAATATCACGAGGTCATCGCAAACGGTCGGTGTCCCAGTCACTCGTTTTCCGGTCTTGAATTTCCATATCAATTTACCGTCATTTTCACCGACCGCGTACATGTAACCATCGAAAAAACCCGAATACACGATACCATCATCAATTATAGGATAAGACGTGTCGTTAACGTCTCCCGCCCGGAATCGCCATATCTCCTTTCCCGTTCTCGCGTCCACGCAGTAAAGATGGTAATCAGCACATCCAAAAAACAGCTTCCCGTTGTGAAGGGTTACGCCTGCGGATATACTTCCGCCGAATTCGACCGCCCAGTCGTCCTTTTTGTTGAACCCGAATTCCGTCTCTTCCACCACGAAGTCGGCCATTTCCGTTTCGAACCCGGGCTTTATGATCATGTTTAGAAATTGGATGTGTATTTTTTATTTAAAATAAGGTTTAGCGTTAATATTTTTGTTTTCCCTTGTAGGTCGCTTCGCTAAAACAAAATAAAAACGCTTTACAAAAATATAATCATGATTCAACAAAAATCCCAAGAAATGACTCCCGAAAAAGCTGAAATTATTGGATTGTTGTGTGCTGAAGGAACACATTACAAATATATTGCGAAATATTGGGGGTGGTCAAGAGACCCGAATAAAAAAAGATATAGAGAGCAGTTAACTGAAGGTATACATTTTGCTAATATGGATGTCAAACTTTTGGAAAGATTTCGATATTTAATGAATAAATCTTACAATTATTCTCCTCGTATTACAGGTACATCGTATAATCTGAAAATTCAGATAAAAAAGAAATCCGTTGTCAATGATATATTATCGCATACCGAAATTGGTTCATTGAAATGGACTGTTCCGGAATCGATCGCGAATTCAAACGAAAAAATTATGGCAGCTTTTATCAGAGGGCTTTATGAAGGAGATGGGACAAAACCGATGAAAGTCTCAAAAAATGTTCATTTCCTTTATTTCAACATGAAAAATTATCCCTCGTTGAAGCTTGTTGAAAAAATGTTGAATAGGATGGGAATAAAGACAAGATTCTGGAAAAATAACACGGAAAACATGTATAAATTGGTAGTTTATGGAATTGCCGACATAAACAAGTTTAAAAAATTTATTAACCCAAGAATCAAAAGAATTGAAATTGCGGAGTGAGGTTGCGGAGGTAGCATATCAGTAAGAAATCTCTGGTACGCCTCCAAAACAAAACGGCCATGTGGCCGGCTGCAGCGACGGAGTCGCTGTTTTCGATACTCGCACATTAAGTGCGAGGGACAAAAACGGTATGGAGAGACAATTTTGTCAATGATCTGATAGCATGAAACGGGTGTAACCCGTTTCCTTCGAATCGCAGATACCGGCATAAGTGGGTTCAACTCCCACCCTCCGCTTAAAACAGCGAAAAGACACGGATAAACCGTGTCAAAACACAATTTCTATTTAATCAAAATAAGAGATAATATAAATTATGCTTGGGGTTGTTCTCGCTCTTCTTGCCGCCGGGTGCTACGGGATTTCCGCATCCGTACAGAAGCGTTCCATGGGTCATTTCGATAAGTTCGATGTCAGTAAAATGCTCCGGCAAAAAATCTGGCTTTTCTCGATCCTGATCGGTGCTGTAGGAGTGATTCTTTACCTGGTCTCGCTTGCCATGGAGGATCTCACCACGGTCCAGCCCCTGCTTTCGGTTTCCCTGATCATACCGATAGTGGCTGGGGTAGGTATTTTCAGGGAAAAGCACGGGAGGTTGGAATGGATCGCGATATTCTTGGTTTTATGCGGCATCGTCCTAGTCTCAATCTAGTGAACGGTTTCGAGGGAGCGATAGGGGGAGTAATGGTAGGGTTCGCTTCCTTCCTGATAAAGACCGTCCTCACGGGTTTCACTTTCAGCATCCCCTCGGTTCTCGGCCTGATCATTAATTTCACGACATGGATATCCATCGTGATCGGGGGAATAGGTTTCCTTTTCTTCCAGAAGGCCCTCCATTCGAGGGACGTATCGATCGAGACCCCGATCATGGCAGGCTTCGGGATCATCGTCCCAGTGGTCATGGCCATCCTCTTTCTTGGAGAATCCATTGCTCTCGTCAAGGCGGCAGGCATATCGATTGTTTTACTTGGGGTTTTCCTGCTGGCGAAGAAATAATTTCAGTACGCCTTTGCAAAATAAACCAGGTGTTTGGATGGATGCTTACAGTGTACGCATTTCCCTCTTTTGTCGTCGCTTTCGATCAGTCGGACGGTCGCTGATGTGTTTTCCTTTATGGCTTCCTCGCACGACTCCTCGCCGCACCAGTGGGCCTTAACGAATTTCTTTTCCTTGATGTGCTTCTTCAGTTCTTCATAGTCCTTGGCGGTGACCATGCTGGACTGGAGCCTTTCCTTCGCCTTCTCGAAAAGATTCAGCTGTATCTCTTCCATGAGCGACCTTACCTTGTTCACCATGAGCTTCCTTCTTATCGGCATCTTCTCGCCTGTATCCCTTCTCACTCCCATGACCTGCTTGTTCTCGATGTCCCGGGGTCCTATCTCTATCCTTAACGGGACCCCTTTCATCTCCCACTCGTTGAACTTCCAGCCCGGGGAGCATTCGTCCCTCTCGTCCACTTCCACTGAAAAATCAGATAACTCTTTCTTCACTTTGTTCGCCTCGGCCAGGACGGTTTTCATGTTTTCCGTCTTGTAGATAGGAACTATGATCACCTGTACCGGTGCGATCCTCGGAGGAAGGATGAGACCCTTGTCGTCGCCGTGCGTCATGACAACAGACCCGATAAGGCGGGTGGAAATGCCCCACGACGTCTGCCATGCGTATTTCTCCTCTTTATCCTTGTCCCTGTACTTGATCTTGAAAACCTTGGCGAAATGCTGTCCTAAATGATGAGAAGTCCCCATCTGCAGAGCCTTCCCGTCCGGCATGAATGCTTCCAGCGTGAGCGTGTACAGCGCTCCGGCGAAGGTCTCGCTCCTCGACTTCTTCCCCATCAGGACCGGTACTGCCAGCTGGGTCTCCATAAGTTCCCTGTACTGCTCCGCCCGGAGCTTCGCCTCGTCCGCGGCTTCCTTTTCTGATGCGTGGACAGTATGGCCCTCCTGCCATAAGAATTCCCTGGTTCTTAAGAACAAACGGGTGGCCTTGCATTCCCATCTGACGATGTTGCACCACTGGTTCATCCGTAACGGAAGGTCCCTCCACGAGCGGATCCATTTGGAATAAGCATCATAAATTATCGTCTCTGACGTGGGACGCAAAGCAAATCGCTCTTCACTGTCGTCCCTCTTCTCTATCCACGCGACCTCCGGGGTGAAACCTTCGAAATGTTCGGCTTCCCTCTGGAAGAAGGATTCCGGGATAAACAATGGAAAGTAAGCGTTCTGTACGCCGGTTTCCTTGATCCTGGTATCGAACCACCTCACTATGTTTTCCCAGATACTGTAAGCGAACGGCTTGATTATCATGCATCCCCCGATAGGAGCGTATTCGGCGAGGCCGGCCTTCTGTACCAGCTCGTTGTACCACTCCGAAAAATTCTCTTCCATGGTCACACCGAGCCCGACCAGTTCCTCCCTGCTTTTATTGGCCATAATATCACGAAGGACATCTTGTATCAATAATTATAAGCTGTCGCGTATTAATTACAATATATTTTTTGTATAGAGGTTTAGTAAATAAAATTTTAAAAGGGCGATCTCCAGTTTTAGTTGCATGGCACAATCTGGATAACTCTGGAAAAGCCATGGTTTTTAAATCACATAATGAATTAATCATTAAGATGCTTAAACCCATGTTTGGGGTGTATAATTAGCTTATAAGGGGTGTGGAAATGGATTTCAGATGGGCTGCTATACTAGGGGTTGTTCTGGCCGTTGTGGTCATATCCGTTTCTTCTTTCGTTTGGATGTTTTCCGTTGCGCTGGTAAGTCCGGTGGCAATGGTTCTGGTGATAATACTTTCTCTCGCCTTCGGGTGGATATATTTCGGTAAGGACGAATCCAACGTGAAAACAGCGGTGGCGCTCGGGATACTCTGGATCATAATCGCGGTTATAATTGAAGCGATAGTGATGGTGGGCTTGTTACAGCAATTCGACTACTTCATCGTGAACCCGTCCGTATACGCGGGATACCTTCTGATCATGGTTTTCACGGTGGCTGCGTTCTTCCTCAAAAAGAGGCTTTCCAAGGAATCGGCCGCCCAGGGAAAACCGACAGAAGAAGAAGCCACGAAGGAGATCGCGATGAGAGGGGACGTGCTGCTCGAGCCGAGCATAGCTTCATGATAACGGGGATGATAAAAAAATAGATCAAAACCGTCACCCTCACCCCTTTTTTAAGAAAATCATTGACCCTTTAGTTTATCGATGACTATCTGTTTGAATCCCTCTTCGGTCTTTCCTTCAGTGACGAGATTAGACCAGTCTATTCTGATTTTTAACTGATAAGAACCGGATTTTTTAATCCTGAACTGACCGAAAGGGTAATTGTAATAATTAGAATAATCCATACCAGTACCTTGATCATACAAAAATTCTTTCCTTATACCTATGTAATCGCCCAGCATTTCCGCGACTTTCTGTATGTCTACCTTGTCCATTTCTGGTATTTCTGGAGGTAGATAAAAACTCCACCTTATCGGTTCTTTCTTTTGATGTTGATGACGTCTGTGTTTTCTCATGATATTAGAATCGAAATAAATTTTTTATGCGCTAAAACACCCTTTTTCTGCTTATTTGGTTAATTAATGTTATAATTAACTAGTAGTAACATTTATAAACCAATAAATCAACTATTAATAGTATGAATTTCAACTTCCGGATAAACGACGATTATTTGGCAGCGGATACCATAAATAAGGTAGCAAGAGATCGTTTTTCCAGTTATGAGAATGCACATGATCTGAGAAAACTTGCTCAATACGCAGAGGAAACCCAAAGCTCTACATATGGAAAACTGATTGGTTTGGAGTATCCGTGCGAAGTAATCCTTAAACCTGAAAATTTATCGGATATTCTGAATAATTTGGAAAAAATTAAAAAAAGCAGCGAGTTCTCAACCATTAGAGATCAGGTGAGCAGGTATATCGATTTCCTGGTTGATCAGTGGAAGAGAAACGGGGAAATGGCAACGGATACCGTCCGTGAACTGACCGGTTTGCCGATGAATGACGAATATACGGTTTTCGTCACGCATCCGAATCTTTGCAACGGTATCTATTTAGGCGATAAGAAGATCGCATGGGGACATGCAGAGGACTGGCCTAATTATTCTACCGTGTATTTGACGCACGAGGCTTTGCACGATACTATCGGATGGGACGATCCTGACCATTCCATCATCCAGTTGATAGCTGACAATGAGCTGAGGGTGAGGATGAACGGGGGTGAATATCCGCCGCTCCTTGGACACCCCGGATTGGTCCCCATGATGGAAAAGATGCTTCCCGCCTGGAATGATAATCTAAAATCGCCGGATTTTGAAAAATTCAGGGAAAGAGCCGCAGAATTGGTTAAATAGAGTAAGATACAATCAGAAAAAACCTTTAAAAAGACATATTTTTATATATATAACTTGTTATAGATAGATAATCTGTATCCGAGATGAGAGCTTAATGCCGATTCCTAATGTGGAATATTAAGTTTGAGGTAGGAAAGTGCAAAACCCTTGTTGAAGCTCATATATAATGGAGCTTTATGCATAACGCCAATCCAATTCCGGCTGATCCTGCCGGAGGTCATTGCTATCCGGATCTGGCTAAGCCATGCTTGTTCTGGGTTAAACCAGGGCAGAGAGCTCAGTAACACGTAGTCAACCTGCCCTTAGGTTCGGACGAATCTCGGGAAACTGAGGCTAATGCCGAATAGGCAATATATTCTGGAATGATTTATTGTTCAACTAAGGATGGGACTGCGGCTGATTAGGTTGTTGCCAGGCTAAAAGGGATTGACGACTTGGATTTTCGGATTAAGTCGTCTTCCTTAGATTCCTGACAAGCCGATAATCAGTACGGGCCTTGAGAGAGGATGCCCGGAGATGGATTCTGAGACAAGAATCCAGGTCCTACGGGGTGCAGCAGGCGCGAAACTTTCCCAATGCACGCAAGTGTGAGGAAGAGATCTGGAGTGTTTTCTCATTTTGAGGGAACTTTTGCCAAGTGCAAACAGCTTGGAGAATAAGTGGTGGGTAATACAGGTGCCAGCCGCCGCGGTAATACCTGAGCCACGAGTGATGACCACGTTTATTGGGCTTAAAGCGTTCGTAGCCGGTTCTGCAAGTTCCTGGTGAAATCAGCCGGTAAACCGGTTGGCTTGCTGGGAATACTACAGGACTTGGGACCGGGAGAGGTCGAGGGTACTGTTAGGGTAGGGGTAAAAAGCGATTGTTGACTTGAATTATTCCGAATAAGTCAACCTTCCTTACATTCCTATAATCCTATCAGGACCACCTGTGGCGAAGGCGCTCGACTAGAACGGATCCGACGGTGAGGGACGAAAGCCAGGGGAGCGAATGGGATTAGATACCCCAGTAGTCCTGGCTGTAAACGATACCCACTAGACATTGGGGATCTTACGTGGGTTTCCAGTGTCGAAGGAAAACCGCTAAGTGGGTCGCCTGGGGAGTACGGTCGCAAGGCTGAAACTTAAGGGAATTGGCGGGGGAGCACACAAGGGGTGGAGGCTGCGGTTCAATTCGACTCAACGCGGGGAACCTTACCAGAGGCGACAGCAGAATGAAGGTCAGGTTGAAGTCCTTACCAGACAAGCTGAGAAGTAGTGCATGGCCGTCGTCAGTTCGTGCCGTGAGGTGTCGTCTTAAGTGACGTAACGAACAAGACCCATACCTTATGTTGCCACCCGACTCTGTCGGAGCACTCATAAGGGACCGCTGGCGATAAGCCAGAGGAAGGTGTGGTCGACGGCAGGTCCGTATGCCCTGAATCCTCTGGGTAACACGCGGCCTACAATGGATGGTACAATGGGATGCAACTCCGAAAGGAGGAGCTAATCCTTCAAAACCATTCCTGGTCCGGATCGAGGGCTGCAACTCGCCCTCGTGAAGCCGAAATCCCTAGTAGTCGCTGGTTAGCATGTTTGGAAGTCGCCGCGAAAGCGGTTGCGCTTCCGGGCCTAAAATCTAGCGGCGAATAAGTTCCTGCTCCTTGCACACACTGCCCGTCAAGCCATCCGAGTGAAGTTTTGGCGAGGTCTTCCTTTCGGGGAGGATCGAACCACAGCTTTGCAAGGAGGGCTAAGTCGTAAATTAACGAGATGGGCAATTTGAGGGACAAAACGTATGACGCATATGCAATATGCGTCTGTCGAAACAGTCCTTATGACAGCTATAACGTGTGTATAAACAGGTGAAGCTTACATTGTATTTGCTTCATCAGACGCATCTATAGTCAGGGATATCATCTCGTTAATCGATAAACAAGGTAGCCGTACGGGAACGTGCGGCTGGATCACCTCCTTATATATATAATTCAACAGGGTGCACTTTTTTCCTACCGAAAATTTATAATGGCGATGGGCCGATAGATCAGCGGTGCCCGGAAAGGCGTTAAAGATCGCTCGCTTTGCAAGCGAGAGGCCGTGGGTTCAAAACGCATCGACTGCATTGGATAAATGCGGATGGCCGTGCGTGCCACGGCTCGCGGGAACATCCCACTCGGTCCATAAACAGCGAAAAAAAATACTGAAAACGAGTATATAAATAACAAGTAACATATAATAGAATGCTCTCGTTCGTGCTGTGCGGGCGCGAACCAGCAAAAACGGATGATGACTTGGATCCAAGGGTCAGGTCATCTTTCGAACATTACATTGGCGGACTATCGAACTGTTCAGAGTTGGTCGGTATCCGGTGACAGCGGGTTGACTAGCAGGCAGATAGTTGAGGCGACTCGAGTATCTATTTTCTGAACATTTGACGGTATCCGTATCGAAATCGTAAGACGACTTGGTCTGTATGTCTGGGTCGTCATTAGAAATAATCAATATCATGCTCAACAGTTTACAACGATTCGGTTGAATGAGGCTCGTTACCACAAATAACGGGCTGATTTGAGAAGGATGATGACCTGAATTGACGGTCACCTGAATGGATATGGGATGGCGCTTGATGCGCGCCAAAGCAACATTTCCATAATGAAGTGGTGAACACCATTTGAGTCCTTTGATGATTACACAGGCGAGTTGTCCCAACTAAAAGGATATGTTACGCTGCATGGCGGCTGACTTGGTTCGAATATCGATGAAGGACGTGGCAAGCTGCGAAAATTCCGGGGTAGGTGCAAGCAGCCTTTGAACCCGGAGTCTCCTAATAGGACTTCCTAGTCTAAGACTATTCGCATTAGCGAAGGTGGACGGCCCGAATTGAAACATCTTAGTAGGGCCAGGAAAAGAAAGCAATCGCGATTCCCTTAGTAAAGGCGATCGAAAGGGGAACAGGACAAACCGAATCCCTTATTGAAAGATAAGGGAGATGTGGGGTTCGGACCCGCGCTCAGCCTAACTTCTCAAGCCGAAGTGATCTGGAAAGATTCACGACAAAGGGTGATAGTCCCGTAGGGGTAAAGAAGAAGGTTGATATCGGGTATCCAGAGTACCGCTGGTTGAAAATCCAGTGGGAATGTGGGGGTCACTAACCCCTAATCCTAAATATAATTCGAGTCCGATAGCGCACTAGTACGGTGACGGAAAGTCGAAAAGCATCCTTAACAGGAGCTGAAAAGAGCCTAAAACCATGCAGTTATAGGTCGGTAAGGCGCATGCTTGCATGTGTTTTGCCGTCCGTTTTGAAACACGCGGCAAGGAGTTTATTTCCGTGGCGAGGATAACAAAAGGTATCCGTAGCGAAAGCGAGTACCCCGCAGCTTGCAAGGGGGTCAGGTGTGAAAGCGCCTGTAGTCACGGGGATAAGACCTGAAGCCGGTCGATCTAGCCCTGGGCAGGGTGAAGTCTAGCGAAAGCTGGATGGAAGCCCGTTACCGTTGCTGAGATTCAAATCGCTCAGGTGACCTGGGGCTAGGAGTGAAAATGGATTGACGACTAGAATTAATCGGGTTAAGTCGTCCTTCCTTCAACGCTAATCGAGATCGGCAATAGCTGGTTCCTCTCTAAATGTGTCTAAGCACAGCCTGGCTGGAGGTAGAGCATGGGGTATAGATACTGATTGGGTAACCAAGGGGAGAAAAGCGCTTGGCAACTTGGAAATATTTGTTCAGGTTGCCCGTTCTCATTCTCCAGTTATCCTGTCAAACTCGGAATCCATGTTCGCCGTAGAAGGCCGGAGTGGGGGCGCTGGGGTAAGCTCAGTGTCCGAAAGGGCAAGAACCCAGACTAAAGTTAAGGTCCCTAAATGTTGTCTAAGTGAAGAAAAGTGTCATCAACCATATACAATAGGGAGGTTGGCTCAGAAGCAGCCACCCTTTAAACGAGCGAAGGCTTGGAATTATCTGATTAAGCCTTCATTCGAAAGAAAGAGTGTGTAATAACTCACCTATCTAGGTTGTTGGCCTTGAAAATGGACGGGACTAAGGCAACTACCGATACTTTAGATCACGAAAGTGATAGAGTAGGGAGGTGTTCTGCTGGGGCAGAAGTTCTTCCGTAAGGGGGAATGGACCCTGCAGAAATAAGAATCTTGCTGAAAGTAACAGCACTAGTGGAGTGAGACTCTCCACCACCTAAAGGGCTAGGGTTCCTCAGCAACGATTAAAAGCTTGACGCTGACAAGTCAGCGTCGGTTTGTCGAATCAGCTGAGGGTTAGTCGGTCCTAAGGCATTTCCTAACTGGAGAATGTCGAAAGGGAAACAGGTTAATATTCCTGTACCATGAGAGTACGTGCGGCGACGCAAGCTCAGGGCCAGACTTTTTGGGATAGGCTGACCATTCCGATGGTTAACACGTTAAGCCTGCGGAGTACCGTAATGGTGAGAAGCAGGTGAAGCGTGGAATAGCCCGTGTATGCGGGTTTGGCCGACTCCTGGAAACCGTGAAAATGGACCTGGGAAGGATCTTTCATGGCCGTACCGAGAACCGTTACTGGTGACCCTTGCTGAATAGGTTAAGGTGTATTAGGTTAAATTACTCTAGGGAATTCGGCAAATTGGCCCCGTATCTTTGGTATGAGGGGTGCCTAGTCCCTTGGCTAAGCCAAGAAGATTAGGTCACAGTGACAAGGGGGGTCCGACTGTTTAACAAATGGGAAGCGCGGACATCATGTTTATATCTCACATAGTATAACATTAAATTATGATGAATCCGTACCTGGTCGGACTTCTACTAGGAGATGGAACAAGTCATTTCAGAAAACAGAACTATGCGTATTCTGTATGGATTGACCAGATAGAAAGAAACCGAAAAATTGTTGAAAAAGCGAAGAGAGAATTCGAGAAAATGGGATTGAAAGTCCATTTTTATTCTCACGGAATAAATAAAATCAGAGCATTGGTTTATTCCAAGGAAATATACAATGAATTTCGTGAGTTGAAGAAGAATCCAGTTCTTTGCTTTGAAAAATTGAGCAAAAAAGGAAAATTTGAATTCATTTCTGGTTTTTTCGATGCGGAAGGCACTGTCACAGACAGATTGGTTTTGTATAACGGTGACTTAGAGATTATCAACAAAATCAAAGAATTCATAGCCAAAGAATTGAACGTGGTAGGCAATGTTTATAGGTACGGAAAAATATATGGTATGCAGATTTACAAACGAGACCATATTAAGAAATTTGTAAAAAATACTGATTGCGTAAAATTTTCCGTTCGTTCTTCCCAGTTAAAAAACATAGGAGGCTGCTAGTCGGAAACGATTTGTATAGCTTCTGAGGCCTGCCCAGTGCCGGTGTGTTAAGCTGGCCTACAATCCAGTGAAGCCCCGGTAAACGGCGGCGGTAACTCTGACCGTTGACTTAGGCGGTCACAAAATTTGGCTATATGCGGGAACTCCATAGTATTTCGGGTCCTGAGTAAGGAAAAATCCCGGAAACGATGATGGATAATCCGCAGGAAACTGTTTGCTTCATGGAGGTGGTTACCATGAAGAAAAGCGAACAAGAGCTGAGCAAGCTCTTGAGAAAGAAACGTTATCTGAGATTTTACATCTTGGGTTTCGTTGATGCCGAGGGTTGTTTTAGCGTATCACTAAAACAGCAGAAAACAACGAGATTTGGCTGGGTACTTGATCCATTGTTCCAGGTAACTCAACACGAAACAAACAGAATAGTTCTTGAACAGATAAAAGGAGAATTGGGTTGCGGAAGAATAATCGAAAAACCCGGTCAGAAAGATACACTGATATATTTGGTTGATAACCGAAGACAGTTGAACGAAAAGGTAATTCCGTTCTTTGAAAGATACAGACTTGTTTCGAAGGATGGCGATTTCCAGAAGTTCAAAAAAATCATTAAAGGACTTGAAAACAAGGAACATAGTAAAATTGAATCTTTCGTGAAACTGATAAAAACGGCATTCGAAATGAACCTTGAGGGAAAACAGAGAAGATACAAACTCGAAGAGGTTTTAAAGGATTTGGAAAGCAAACAGAATCCCCAGAGGCCATACGCCAAACACTCAAGTGAGTGAAGATATGGTCCGACTCTTACAGTAATGTAAGTCAGTTCGCTTAAGGTAGCGTAATCCCTTGCCGATTAATTGTCGGCCTGCATCAAGGGCTTAACGAGATCCCCGCTGTCCTGGAGTAATGCCTAGTGAAATTAATGTCCAGTGCATATTCTGGAGAACTTCAGTGGGACGAGAAGACCCCATTGAGCTTTACTGCAGTCTGATGCTGCGGTATGATGATGGTTGCATAGTGTAGGTGGGAGCGTCGAACCTGCGTCTTTGGGTGCAGGGAATGCGCCAATGTAACACCACCCCCCCGTCCTCATATCGCTTATCCTTCGGGAGACACCATTTGATGGGCAGTTTGGCTGGGGCGGTACGCCTCTGATAAGGGATCAGAGGCGCCCTAAGGTCGGCTCATTCCGGTCAGAAATCGGAATTAGAGTGTAAGAGCAAAAGCCGGCCTGATAGGATCCTACAAAGCAAGGGATCCTAACGCGAAAGCGTGGTCTAGCGATCCGCTGTGTCTTTATTAGATGAAAGCCAGCTCTGACAGAAAAGTTACCATGGGGATAATGGAGTCGTGACGCGTGAGAGTCCATAGCGCATGACTGCTTGTTCAGTATTTACAGGCAGTCCGTGGATATATCGACCGCGTTCGTTGCTTCTCCGCCGTCGGCTCGGCTCTTCCTGGACGTGCAGCAGCGTCCAAGGGTGGGGGTGTTCACCCATCAAAGAGCCACGTTAGCTGGGTTAAATACGGTGCGAGCCAGTATGGTCTATATCTACTGAAGTTGTCGGGAACCTGAGGGGAAGAAGCACTCAGTACGAAAGGAACAGTGCGTCGTGGCCTCTGGTCTACCAGTTGTGTATACATCGCTGGGTAGCTATGCCATTGTGGATAAGGGCTGAAAGCATCTAAGCCCGAAGCCACTCCTGAAAATAGGTCCCCAATCCTCAAACTGATTGGCAACAACCGGCGCGAGGGAGAGGATCCGGTACACGACCGGGTTGATAGAATCGGGGTGTAAGCACCAAGGCAACGAGGTGTTCAGCTTACGATTACTAACGCTCCAAAAATATCCTGGTTAAAGGGACAACTCGCCAATAATCTTTTTATTTTAATGGCCCTTCCTAGCCACCGCTTTAAATTATTTAAGTTTACGGCAAGAATTATCAATATGATAGTATTAACAAAGAGCCAGTGGTTCTCGATCGTTTTGTTCCTGATAACGCTGTACGAGGTCATATTCGGGTTCACCATGAACATGACAGGATCAACATACTTCCAGATCAACCAGCTCCAGATATGGACCATGTTCCTGGTAGTGATCACGCTCGTGCTCGCGTTCTACTTCTGGAACAAGGAATCGAGACTGTATTAAAGCGAAATTTCTCTTTTATTTTATCGGAAATAGTCGTATTTAGAGCGATTTAAGTTTTATAAATTATTTATCACTATATAATAGTAAATAGTGTGATATTTATGCCAGAATTATTCAAAACCGAAGACCAGGCTCTGGAATATCTTAGAGCTAACATTCCTCCTGAAGGGAGCGAAAAACCGATAGATATCGCTCCATGGAAAAAACCACTTTTTGCTATTCCCGACGAACCTTCGGAGGGACAATCTATCTTCAAAGGAGATAACATTGAAGTAATCACTGATCTACACGAATCAAATTATTTGTTTGACCGGTGTTATAGAATATTCCGTCGTTGGGGGTTACAGGGAAAATATAAACCTATTTTTTCATTTAAAGACTTGAAAATCCGTTCAGATAACTTTTCTTATGACAAAAACGGTCATGTCAAACCAACAGAAATCACATGGCAGCCAAATCTTTCAGATCCGGAATCAGAACTAACTCCAAAGTATGTTCATATCGAGGGAAGGAAAATATATTTGATTGACAAGGATGGATTCTTCCACATGCCTATCACTCTTTTGGGGCTTTTCCATGAGACAGGACATTTTGAAACGCGTTCTCCGGATCAGACTCAGGCTGAATCATCATCAGTTCGTGTAAGTTATTCATCCGATGGAGCAAAGGTGGATGTTGCAAAGAATGCCGCTTACGAATTACAGCGTGAGAAAGACGCTAATGTATGGATTTGTGAAAACACACAGGGGCTTTTCGATGATTTGGGACTTCCAGACGCAACCGCAAAATACAACGAATTTCAGTTGCGGTCGTACCAGGATAAATTCAGGGACATGTTTTTCGGTAAAGACAGTCAAAAATTACAAGAGCATTATGCAAATAGAGTGGCTTCTTCTCGATTTTCTTTTTAGATGTCCTTTAAAATGAACATCATGGGAAGGCTACATTTTGAATGACGACTTTATCCAATCAATATTAGTCGTCTTCCGTTGGGATGGGGCGTGGATGCCCGGAGAGAGGGGGATTTGGTTGCTTTGTCTTGGGGCTTGGGGTGAACATGCGCCAGAGAATCAGTTCTTGAATATGATCTCCGGGCATCCACTTTGTTTTATGGTTTGGTTTTAGTTTAAATACTGTTTGTGAAGCCATGGTATGAACCGGTGGTTCATAACCTTTATAAAGGCTTCACAAAAAATGACGACTTAAATCAATGGACATAAGTCGTCGCTCTTTCCTTTCGAAAGGCGGCTTAAACCGATTGACGGAGGCCGTCTTTCCTTTCTGATGGGATCAGTCTCGCCAGTTGCCAATGCTTTAACAAATCATGGACACATTTCAACCACCTCCTTACTTTCGGAGTGTTTCTGACAAGAGATTGTTTTCGCTTTAAATTAGGGTTGCGAAGCCCTCGTCCATACCGGTGATACGGACCCATGATTCACAAAATATATAAACAGGTAACAGGAATGTACGTATAGTTCATAAAGTTTAAAAGAGTTTGGTCTGTAGTGTTATTATGCATATAATATTTTCCCCGATATGGTTCATGGGAATCGATTCGATATTCGAGATCCTTTCGGCCATAATAGCTATATTCGTGGGCTTCTACGCCTTCAAGATATACCGGTCCACGAGGAAGAAGGATTTCTTCTACCTTTTCATAGCGTTCGCGATGCTGTTTTTCGCTTTCATAGTGAGGTCTTTCACCGATCTCGCCGCATACAGCCTTTTCCTGGAAAGCATCCCGATAATTACCAAGATAGTCCAGGTTCAGTATGTATACTATACCGGAATCTATACCTACCAGCTCCTCACGCTTTTGGGCTACCTTACCTTAGCGATTTTAGCCCTTAAAATACGCGGAAGGAGGGTGATATCGCTGCTCGTGATGTTCGTGATAATATCCTCGGTGATGAGCCTCGTGAGCTATTCGGCCTTCCACATGATAGCCGCCGTGATGCTTTCGTACGTGGTTCTTCACTTTTACGAGAACTGCAGCAGGAAATTCTGCAAGAACTCGCTGCTGGTGTTCGTCTCGTTCCTGCTGATCTTCCTTTCGCAGGTGATATTCATATTCATATTCCACACATGGTTCTACGTGTTAGGCCAGGTATTGCAGTTCCTCGGATATTTTTTGCTGCTGGCAAATCTCATACTGGTGTATAGGTCATGACCAAGAGGAGGGAGAAGGCGGAAGTACTGTATGACATGCTTTCGGCCTTGTGGGCAGACCGGAGAGGACTGAAGCCCACTCATCTGATATACAAATCGAACATATCGCATGTGAGGCTGAAGAAACACATAGATGAACTGCTGGAAAACGGAATGGTAAAAGAAGGGACCGGCGAGGGCGGTCACACTGTATACAAGATCACGGAAAAGGGCATCGACTTCTTAAAAGAGTTCGAGAGGATGAGGAAATTCATGGACTCGTTCGGGCTTTAATTTCTGGAGTAATAAACATATAATAATCTTATTGGTTCCATTTTATTCATGTATGACTCGCCTTTCCATAAATTTCTGAGACGTGGCTCGTATGCTCTTTTAGGGTCTTTTATCGTTCTTAGTTTTTTGGGTAAATGTTATGAAGATAGTTCCAGAAGAGACTATAAAGGTGCTGTCGTAAGACATATAGAGGATTTGAAAGGAAATAAGAAGATCAATATCGACATGACGGACAGGGATATCTTTTTCGCCGCTACCAATTGGGACAATACGGTCACCGAAGGCGATACGGCTGATCTTTCCGTTCAAGGCATGGCTGTTTGTCCTGGTGGTCTGTTATACGGTTTGAGTATAGATGATCACGAGTGATTTCCACCTTCTTTTGCGCTAAATTATGGAAACAGTTACTTTTATAAATCTTTTTATAAAAGGATTCAATAGTTGAGCTGGGCAGATAGCTTCCTGGTCGTCTAATGGGTTGATTAACCCTGACAAAGACCGGGAGGAAGCTCCATTCACCTGCCAAGGCAGCGCTGAAAGGTGCAGGCCGAGAGGCCTCTGCAGGACACAGAAAAAACCTGCGCAACGGAGCAATGATATCAGCGATGTGGCAACACAAATCGTCGTTGAGCGTCGAGGTTGCGAAAGGGTGAAAGAATCCGCGGTGCCGGGTGCAAGCCGGTTCAAGGTTTGATTGGAACTAGTCCAACAGACCGGCTTCAGGCGCTTAGAAAAATGCTATCACCTCCGTTCGGGATCATACCCGAGGAGATGACATAAAATGGGCTATGCCCAGCACAACTTTTCTATTTTCTCCCTTTTTAATTTTAACTTCAAATTTCTATCATGCAGACAGGAATCGGTTTCGGGGACTTCGAGATAGAGCTGGAGGACATCCGCATCACGAAGACGATGACATTCGTTAGAGGATTTGAGCCGACAGCAGGAGGATCAATCGCTTCTTCCCCTAAAATATGGAATAATATGATCCACTTCGGCTCATTAGACACGAATTGCTACGCTCTCACCTCACACGGTGAGGAGATATGGAGAACCAAGCTTGGCGGAATGATTACCTGGGCGAATCCCATATTCTGGAAGGATTTCGTGATGTACGGAACTTATGACCACAAGTTCTATGCGCTTGACTCGAAAACGGGAAAGATCGCCTGGAATTTCCAGACCGGCGGGAAAATCGTTACACAATGCAATGTCAGCGGAAATAATGTTTACGTCGTGAGTTCGGATGGCTATATCTATTCGCTGAACGCCTCAGACGGCAAGGAGCTGTGGAGATTTAGGACCGGTGACAAGATAGCCACACCGCCCACCGTTGCCGAAGACAGGATATACTTCGGCTCATTTGACCACAACATGTATTGCTTGTCCCTTGAAGGGAAGGAAATATGGCGCTTTAAAACAGGGGACGAAATTCTAGCTGACAACCCCTACAAGGTTTATGACGGGATTCTGTATTTCGCCTCCCTGGATTGTTACGTTTACGCGGTGGATGCAAAAACCGGCCGGCTGGAGTGGAAATTCAAGACCGGTAAATACGGGAACACCTGCGCTCCAATACGCCATGAAGACAGGATATACCACGCATGCAGGGACGGGATAGTTTATTGTCTGACGAAGGACGGGAAGGAGGTCTGGAGGTTTCTTGCTGATGGTCTTGTGGTACAGGTAGGGATATTCAATGACAGGCTCTTTTTCGGGGACGAATCCGGTAACCTTTATTGCCTTTCACTGGACGGGAAAGAGATATGGAGATTCAAATCATCCGGAGCCGTTTACACGGATCCGCTTTTCCATGACAACATGATCTATATCGGATCGATGGATTGCCACTTGTACTGTCTTAATCTTGAAGGGAAGGAGCTCTGGAGGTTCCAGACCAGCTCCACCACAATGTCCTACATCGGGGAACCTTACGGAATGTACGAGGCCGTTGTCAGGCAGGAAGCAACGAAAGACGAGGAAACGAAGGAAGAAGAAAGGTACTCCGTCAACTTCTCCGAAGACTTTTCAAATGAAAGCGAATATTCCGTCAAATCGGAATATGTGATTAAGTCGGAATATGCCTGATTATTTATATTTTATCGATAATCCAATGATATGGACGACATGTTTATGGCGACAGTTGGTTCGAACATGGGTTTCGAACTGGGGGACTTCGCCGAGAAATCCAAGACAGGGAAGGCCTTCCGGATGTGGGAAATAAAGGAAGGCGGAGGGAGCATTGAGTGCAAGCCCGTAATAACCGGAAATACCATTTATTTCACCGCCCATGACCATTATTTGTACGCTTATGACTTGGAATCGAGGAAGGAAATCTGGAAATTCAAGACAGGCGGCCTGATGACCGGAGTCACACCAGTCATATGGGACAACCGCATATATATCGGTTCTTACGACAGCGTCTTATATTGCGTTGACCAAAGCAACGGGAAGGAAATCTGGAGATTTCAGGCAGGGGACAAGATCTATTCCACTGCATGCGTTTCCAGCGGAATCGTATACTTCCCGTCGAAGGACAATTATATTTATGCACTAAACGCGGAAACCGGAAAGGAAATCTGGAGATTCAGAACCGGAGGGTGGACAGGTTCAAGGCCCACGATACATGAAAATAGGGCCTATTTCGGGTCGTTCGACGGAAACCTTTATTGTGTCGATGCATCGAACGGCAGGGAGCTCTGGAGATTCCGGACTGAAGGAAACATATACAACAGGGAGAACTTCCCGGTAAAGGACGGTATTCTATATTTCGGATCGGATGACCAGAACCTTTATGCAATCAAATCGGAGACGGGTAAGGAGATATGGAGATTCAAAACAGGAGGAATCGTCAACGCCACCGCGGCCATATACGATGGAAGGATATACTTCTGCTCGCAGGACAGCAACCTTTACTCACTTACCATGGATGGCAAGGAAATCTGGAGGTTCACCACTGGCGACAAGGTGGGGACGGGTCCGGTATGTCACGAAGGGAAGATATACTTCGGTTCCACCGACCACAAGTTATATGCCGTGGACACGGGAGGGAATCTGGTGTGGAGCTTCAGAACGGAGAACGAGATATGGAACGACTGCCTGATAAATGACGGGATCATCTATTTCGGGTCGTACGACTGCAATCTGTACGCGCTGGACGCGGAAACGGGGAAGGAAATATTCAGGGTACCTTCGAGCATCAAGACGTCGAGCCATTACGAGATTGAACAGAAAACGGTGTTCGAGTTCAGGCCACCTGAAGTGAAGGAAACGGAAACAGAAGAAAAAGAGTCATATTCCCCTTCCCGTTCGGAAACGACCCACGACGGATCCCAGTATTCGGTGAAGAGCGAATACGTCTTCAGAAGCGAGTACGCCTGACAAACGCTTTTAAACCTTCCCTGTTCTAATTATTATACGAGTGATAGAATGGCAAAAGACAAAAAGATGATGATGCCGCAGAGCACGGCCGGGCTGATAAGATACTTCGAGCAGTCAGACGAATCCATCAAGCTCAAGCCCGAGCACATCATCGGGTTATGTGTCGTAATAATAATAGTTGAGATGATGCTGAAATTCATTTTCATGTGAGTTTCATTATTCCCGGGTGGTTTCTTTAAAAAATATTTTTTTATAAGATGCAGTATATGCTTTTAAATCCTTTTGCGGCCAAAATATAAACATGAGCCTGCCTCCTTTCTCCAAAATAACGGACAACATAACCATGATCCATCTTTCAGGGCTCGATTCTAACATCTATGTCGTGGGAAAGGACACAATAGTTGATACAGGCACTGGTTTCAATTTCGTGAGGCTGTACGACCTTTTCAAGAGAATGGGTGCGGATTTCGACAGCATAAAGACCATAATAAACACGCACATGCACTTCGACCACGTCGGGGGAAACAAGTTCTTCGAGAACGCAAAGGTACTGGCGCATGAGCTTGATGCGCCTCACATGGAAAAGGGGAACCCGGAAAACACGTGCGCATCATTCTTCGGCGGCGAGATGAAGCCGATGTCGGTTGACCAGAAGCTGAAGGAAGGGGACCTGATAAACGGGCTTAAGGTGATACACACGCCCGGCCACACGAAGGGATCGATCTGCCTGTACGACGAAAAGAACAAGATACTCCTTTCCGGGGACACGATATTCGCTGATGGGGTCGGGAGGACTGATCTTCCCGGCGGAAGCGAGGACGACCTTGAGAAATCGCTGGAAAGGCTGGCCACCATGGACATAGCAAAGATCCTGCCGGGCCACGGGGAGCCGATAATGAAGGATGGAAAGAAGCAGCTTGAGAAGATATACGAGAACGTGTCCGATATCCATTAAACCTCTCTGAAACCGTTAACTTCCCCGTTCTTTTCTTCAACCACGAAGTGGATGGTATTTACCGACTTGTCGAAGAAATTCTTCCCCATCCACCTGTCCTGCGGTATCATCCTCATTTCGTCCAGTGAATCCATTTTCACCCATCTCAGTTCCCCTTCATCCGATTCCGTGAATTTATCCGTGGGAGCCTCGGCGTGGGTGAGGAATATTATCCCGGAGAAATTGAGATTCTCTCCTTCCTTCAGCCTCTCGTGGAAAACGGCCTTAATTTCCCTGAATTCTACGTCCAGACCCGTTTCCTCCTTCGCTTCCCTCACTGACGCCTCCGTTATAGTCTCGTCATTCTCCAGCTTTCCGCCCACGAAGGTCCAGTATCCCTTGTATGGCTCCTTGTTCCTCCTTATCAGGAGAACGTCGCCGCCGTGCGTGACCATGACCAGAACAATGGGAATGGGATGCCTGCCCATACCAATAGAATGTAGCAATGATTAAAAAAGAAGGTTTCGAAAGACGACTACTTCCGATATAATCAAGTCGTCAATCGTTTATTTCGAAGGACAGCTAATTCCAATAGATTAAAGCTGTCATACGCTTTTATGGGCCCGACGGGAATTTCGACGGAAGCCGACTAGTCGGCTTCAAACGCTATTCGAACCCGCGACACCCGGATATCTCCAGCGAAAGAACCTTTCGCGTTGTCATCCCCGTTAGGGTCATCATATCCGTTAAGAGTCCGGTGCTCTAACCAGACTGAGCTACGGGCCCATGATTCGTTGTCATGCGTTGCGAATTATTAATATAGATGGAGGAATTTATTTAAATTTGCAAATTCACGAAAAAAGAAGATTTACTTCGTTCTCTTGTCCCTTGTGACCGTTTTCCACTGCCACTTGGCTTTCTTGAGCTTTGCCGACTTTCCGAACCCGCAGGCTGAGCATACCCCGTCCGTCGCGTGGTAAGAATGCCTTCCGCACCTTCTGCAGAGTACGTGTGTCTTGCCCTGCCGCTTACCAAAGCTAGGTGTTCCTTTAGCCATAAGAATCATCCCTTAGTTATTATTTTCCCGGTGAAATGAGAACTATGTTGTCTCCCCTGACAAGTACGGTACCGAGTTTTACGTTGTTCTCCCCGTCCGCTGACTGAACTTCCGCTTCCTCGAGCCATATGTTCAGATGGGAATCAAAGGCCTTTAGCATGCCAGTGATCTTGTCCCTGTTCTTGACCTGTATAATTATCCTCTTGTTCTCCGAATTTCCAAGAACGTCCAATGGTCTTTGCTGCATTGTCTTACCTCCTGTAAATCAGTTGACAGTGAATACTCTTTATTTATTTCAATTATTTAAAAGCATATGTTTATAAGTTTATATACATTTAATGTAATAATACAAATCCTACCGGTGAAATGATGACAAAATGGCACAGAAAATCCACCCGTTCCTTAACGGGAGCAAGGGTCAGGAAGAACAGGAAGAAGAAGAAATTCGAGATGGGAAACGTTTTCTTAGAGACGAAAATAGGCAAGAGGAACGTCAAGGTCCAGAAGACGATCGGAGGGAACAGAAAGTTAAAGGTGCTCTCCGTCGAGAAGATCAATGTAGCCGACCCCAAGAAGAAGACAATAAAGAGGGTCAAGGTCCTTTCGGTAGAGAAGAACACCGCCAACCCGCATTACGTCCGAAGGAACGTGATCACAAAGGGCGCGATCGTTAAGACGGAGCTCGGATCAGCCAGGATCACATCCAAACCGGGCCAGCACGGGATCGTGAATGCGGTGCTGGTTGAAGAAAAGAAGTAAAATTCTTCTTACAATCTCCATTTTAAAATCTAATTATCAAGATTTATTTCTATGGGATCAGTGTACGCAGACATTCATGATAAGCTCGGGGCCGGTGTAAACTGGGACAACTATCCGGTTTTGGAAGGAGATTCCCTTCCGGAAACAGGCATTCCGGGGCTTTTCCTCGGACTTGCGAAGGAACCCTACAAGGAACAGATGACCCTGGTAGCAACTGCTGCAGATAAATTCAAGCTCAGCGAAATCCAGGTGCACGATCTCATTAAAATGGCCGTGGTCGGCCATTTCGCTTTCTTTCCATCATCCGAGAAGTCCATTGAATGCTCCTATTTGACTTGGTGCGAGATATTTCAGATGGATCCTGATCAGGGCTATTTATCTGAATTAAAGCAGCTATCCAAATAGTATGCGATATTTTAAAGAATAAGCCCTATTTCAGTTCAATATCGATCTTGACGCCTTCCGGGATGTTTATCCTTACGATCTGCCTCAGGGCACGCTCGTTCGATCCGATGTCTATGATCCTCTTGTGGATCCTCATCTCCCACCTGTCGTAGGTGGCGTTTCCGTGGCCCGTTCCGTCGCCGCACGGCGTCTTCATTGTGGTGACCTTGAGCTTCTTCGTGGGCAGAGGAATTGGTCCGCGTGTGGAAATCCCGTATTTGTCAGCGATCTCCTTGATATCCTTGCATATCTGATCAAGTTCCTTTATGTTCCTTCCAGCTATCTTTACTCTTGCGAATTCCATGTTCATCTACCTCTTGCTCCTCTGTTTGTACCTTCTCGGTCCCTGCGAAGACCTCGGAGGTTTATGCGGTTCTGTCCTTCTCGGGTCGTATGCGATAAGGTTCCTGTCGTATTCCATGAATTTTGCCTTGAGACCTGGACCGAAAAGCTCGACCAGCCCTCTTGCTATGGCCTGCCTGATGGCGTCGGCCTGTCCCATCACTCCGCCGCCCCTTACGCTGATCTGGAAGTCGTATTTCTTCCATTCGCTCCCGGACAGCACGAGGGGCTCCATTATCCTGAGCCTGAAGACTTCGTTGGTTGAGTTTTCTATGAGCCTGTAATTGACCTTGACCTTGCCGCTCCCGTTCCTTATGACAGCCCTCGCGACGGATTTTTTCCTTTTTCCGGTTGTATGGAAGGGGACCTTCGGCTTTGAATGTTTCTTTTCAGGAGCCTTCGCTTCCGGCTTCGGAGCCTCTTTGGCCGGCTCCTTCTTTTCCTGCGCGGATTCCTGTTTCAGGACCTCTTTCTTTACCTCCGGCTTCGTTTCAGCCTTCTTTGCCTCGGGTTTGATTTCCTTCTTAACTTCAGGATTCGCCGGTTCTTGCGGCTTCACCTTCGTTTTCAGGTCATCCTTCGAAACATTCGCTTTCGTTTTTTCAGCCATGAACATCACTCAATGTTTGCCCCCAGCCTTTTGCTTATCTTTCCGAGGGTGGTGAACTTGTGATCGAGTCTGTTCCTCGTCTTCTCGATCACCTCGAAATCTCTACCCTTGAATTCTTCAGGAACGGACATAAATACTTTAAGCCTCGAAAAGGCGTCCCTGCCTTTCGCTTTCTGCCTCGGTATCATGCCCCTTATCATCCTTCTGAGTATCATTTCCGGCCTTCGCGGATAGAACGGCCCGTGGTACGGATCCCCCCGCTTGTTCTTTTCCTCGAAGAACGTCTGCGTTGCCTTCGGGTTGCCGGAGACAACCGCTTTTTCAGCGTTGACTATCGAAATCGTCTCGCCCTTCATGAGCCTTTTCGCGGTGTACGAAGCTATTCTTCCTGCTATGCAGTCCTCTGCGTCGATTACGCTCTCCATTTTAACCGGTCCCTTCTTTTCGGAAGGCTTGACCTCTTTTACGGTCTCCTTCTTGACCTTCTTCACCGCTTTGGTTGATGGCTTGGCTTTTAACTTCAAGTCATCTTTCTTTTCGTCTGCCATAATCATCCCATTATCCTCGCCTTCGGCGTTTTCTCTGCAAATTCCTCTATAGAGAGGCATTTCCCGCCTGATTTCTCTATCTTTTCCCTCGCGGATTCAGAGAATCTGAGAGCATAAACGTTGACGGCCTTGGATATGCTGCCGGTTCCGAGCACAGACCCCGGCACGACTACGTTTTCCTTCGCTTTCGCGTATTTCTCGATGCTGTCCACGTTCACCTCGTGACCCTGCCTTTTCGGTCTGTTCAGACCTTTGGCCAGGGCAAGAAGTATCGGTTTCTTCTCCCTGAAAGACCTGTCCCTGAGGTTTTCCACCATGCTCTTCAGTACGGGGTTCTTTTCCCTTGCTTTCATGACAACACCGAATTCTTTCGAAATGTATAAAGTGTATAGTCTATTAAGTTTATAAATATTTAAATTAATCTGGGGAGAAAAAGCCTACATTTTCGCCTTTTCGGGCGCTTCCCCGCAATCGCATCCCTTCTTTTCCGGCATCGATGGGATGACGGCCCCCAGAAGGCGTTCGATCTTCTCAGAATTTGACTTCATGGTCCTGATTACGTCGGATATTTCGACAGCCTTCTCCTTGTAAACGTCGTAGTCGGTTACGGCGGCTATCGCGGCGTAACATATCCCGAGTTCCCTCGCCAGTATGGCTTCCGGGATGCACGTCATTCCTATGACGTCCGCAAACTGCCTGAACATCCTGGATTCGGCCCTTGTCGAGAATCTCGGGCCGGATACACGTAAATAGGTGCCCTTTTCGTGGAATTTTATCCCCAGCCTCTTCGCATTTTTGATCAGCGCTTCCCTCATTTCCGGGCAGAACGGGTCGGCGAACGGCGTGTGGCGGACTTCGGGACCATCGAAATAAGTTGTGACCTCCTTCCCCCAGTCGATCAGCTGGTCTGGAAAGACCATGTCGCCCGGGTGGATGTCGTCCTTCAGAGAACCGACAGCAGCTATCCCTATTATCCTCTTTGCCCCCAGTTCCTTCAGCGCGTGCATGTTCGCCCGGAAATTGATCTTGTGCGGTGGTATGGTGTGCTTGGGGCCGTGACGGAACAGGAAGCCGACCTTCGTCCCTTCGAAATTCCCGGTCACTATCTCGCTGGATGGCTTCCCGAACGGGGTATCAACCGCTGTTTTTTCCGGTTTTTCCAGCATACCCTCTGAATAAATACCGGTTCCCCCGATCACTGCAGCATCTATTTTCACGTCAATCGCCTGAATACTTTTATTATATTTATAAATTATATATTAGCATAACTAACGCACGCGTGCGCATGACACAGCTTATATCGGTTGAGTCAAGCTGTCTCTCGCAATTAGTATGACGTTCGCTTTCGAGCGTATATCGAAAGAGGGGTCCGTATGGAGAAGGAAAGGCTGATCGTTCTATGTGTAGACAGGGATAATGATATCGGAGAGAAGCTCCAGATACAGGGCCCTGTCATGGGAAAGGAAAAGATACTTAAGGTCGCTACCAACCTGAGCGTGAAGGACCCCGAAGAGAGCGACGCTAACGCCCTGTTCGGTTCCGTGAAGCTGTTCGACGAATTAAAGGAGAAGTATGACGCCGAGCTGGCGGTCATAACCGGCCACAGGAGCAGGGGGGTAGAGTCGGACAGGGAGATAGTAAGACAGCTGGGAAAGGTTCTGGCCAAAAGGCCGAGCGATTTCGTTATTCTGGTTTCTGACGGGAAGGATGACGAATACGTCATTCCCATAATCCAGTCCAAGATACCGATACTTTCAGTCAAGAGGATAATAGTCAAGCAGTCCGAACAGCTTGAGTCCGGATACTATAAAATAAAGGACTTCCTTCACGAGACCATGGAGAACCCTAAGTTCGCCAGGATGGTCTTCGGCCTTCCGGCGATCGCTTTGCTGCTTTATGCACTGTTCGGGTACGAGGGATGGCGTCTCATTCTCGGGATAGTTGGTGCCTACCTTTTCATAAAGGGTTTCAAGCTTGAAGACTACGTGATGAGCGTGTTCGAGGAGCTAAAGAACTCGTTCACAAAACGCAGGTTCGCGTTCTTCGTGTACGTCGTGTCGTTCACCATACTCGGCCTTGCGCTTTACAGGGGTTATATGTCCATAACAGAATTTGCCAGTGTGGGGCTTTTCGAGGGCATATCTGCCTTCATGATAGCTTCCATATATTTCTTCTGGATAGCCGGTACGATCGCGTGGCTGGGCAACAACATATCCCTAGGGACGAAGTCCTCGTCCAGAATGGCGTCAGTCCCGATATTCGGGCTGGCGGTGGCGATAGTGGTCTACAATGTCTCTGACATGATACTCAACCCGGAGATATCCTCGTTCAATTTCATAATATCGATAGCCCTCGGATTCGTTATAGCCTTCATAGCGCTTTCCCTTGAAGCAGTGGATTAAGGCGGCTGCTTATATTTCCGGTTTAATCATGACCTCGGTCTTTACTCGAGCATCTCTTCTTTCTGTTCCTTTGCGGCTTCCTTTTTTAATTCTTTCTTTTCATGCTTTTTCGGAGCTTCTTTCTTCTCCTTTTCTTTAGGAAGCCTGCTCTCAAGCTCTATGATCTTCCTCTCGTATTCCTCTGCCATCCTCTTGAAAGCGTCCTCTTCAATCTCCTTCTTGAAGAATTTCTGCTCGGCGATCTCCTTCGCCCTTTTGAGCTCCTCTATCCCGTTTTTGACCTCTTCCTCGCTCATCTCTTCCTTTATCTTCCGGAGCTCCAGCGCCTCGACCGCGTCCTCCATGTCCCTTTGGGTCTCTTCCTTTTCCAGCTGCATGTCGACTTCCTTTTCAAGCCGCTTCTTCTCAAGCTCTGCCAGCTTCTCTTCCCTGGATTCTCCCACTTTATCACCCTCCGTTTCTGACGGCCCTGGCATGTCCTTGGGGAAGTTCCATTTCATCCCGAAGGATGTCATCTCGATCCCAAAGCCGCCGAGAATTTCCCTGACCTTGTTTTCGGCCCCCTTCTTTACCCTGTCCTTCAGGCCGCTGTCCCTGTATATGTCGGACAGGCCCGCACCACCGACGTATGGCGCTATTACGCTAGAAAGCAGTTCCATGTATATGATGTCCCAGAGGTCGTCCACGTAAAGGAACGTCCTGGATTTCATGATGTTCTCCTGAAGCTCGTCAGGATCGCTTATCCTGAACCCGATGTCGAGCTCCATTCCGAGCTTCCGGACCTCCCTGGTCCTTATGTTGCGGATCTCCTTCTTTATCACCTTGTCAGATGCGTCAACAAAAAGAGCATGAGTGAAGTCGAGGTCGATGGTATTGACCGAGTAACTGCCGCCGCCCTGGAGTATCCTGTATATCTTCCTGTCCTTTTCTATCAGTACCGCTATCCCGTCGGCGACCTGTATCTCCTTCCTGAACCTTCCCGGGAGTTCCTTCCTGGATATCCTCTGGGCAAGAACATCCTCCCCGTGTTTCCATTCCCTGAACATTAATTCACGAACCAGATTTATTTTAAAAATATAACAAGAAAACATAAAAATAAAGTATTTAAATTGTAAAACCCCATAATAGAGAATTGCGAGTGATGTTATGAGTAAAATGGGAGAGGCACCGGCGGAGAAGTTCGTGGAAAAGATAGCCGCCGAGCTGGAGAAGATAGAGCAGATAAAGCCGCCTGAATGGGCTTCGCTGGTCAAGACAGGGGTCTCGAAGGAGCGACCGCCCACGCAGGAGAACTGGTGGTATCTGCGATCGGCATCCGTTCTGCGGAAGATAGCTGCCGGGAAGCCTCTGGGCGTCTCGAGGCTCAGGAGGGAATACGGCTCCAAGAAGAACAGGGGACACCAGCCGGAGCGCAAATATCCCGCTTCCGGATCGATAATAAGGAAGATACTGCAGCAGCTCGAGGCGGCGGAACTGGTCAAGACCCGTAAAACCAAGGGAAGAATCACCACTCAGAAAGGTAAGATTTTCCTGAACGATATCGCTAAATCAGTCAGGAATGATTGAAATGAATATGTTTGACCCCAATGAAATGGCTCAGGCAGCCCAGCTGAAACAGATCGAAGAGATGAAAAAGCAGCTTTTGGGGAAAATACTCAGCAAGGAAGCTTACGAGAGGCTCGGAAGGGTCCGTTTGGCGAACCCGG
This sequence comes from Candidatus Aenigmatarchaeota archaeon, assembly GCA_016932215.1. Lineage (GTDB taxonomy): Archaea > Aenigmatarchaeota > Aenigmatarchaeia > QMZP01 > QMZT01 > JAFGDH01. Next base: position 56,299 of record JAFGDH010000015.1, read on the forward strand.
AGCTCGCCTCGCAGGCTGAACTTTACATACTTCAGGTATACCAGACAGGTAAGCTGGAAGACAGCATAACCGACGAACAGATGAGGGAGGTCCTCCGCGCCCTTTCCGAGGGCAAGAGGGACTTCAGGATAAAGAGAACGTGATGCTGATGGCAAGGAACAAGACATCTGGAAAGAAGAAGAGGCTCGCCGCGAAGGGAGACCTCAGGCCGGCCCCCAGATGGGCCGACATAAAGAAGTACTCGCTCAAGCGGGCAAGGTCCCGCAGGATCAGGGTGAGGACCAAGAACTGGAGAAGGGGCAAGAGCCTTAACGTGTGATGATCATGGCGGAAAAAAAGAGCGATATCGACCGGGTTTACACAATAAACCTTAGGAAGTCGTGGGTTAATTATTCCAGGTCAAGGAGGACCAAGAAATCAATAAACACCATAAGGGAGTTCCTCCAGAAGCACACCAAGTCCGCCGAAGTCAAGCTTTCTAAGGGCATAAACGAGTTCGTTATGTCGAGGGGATTCAGGAAGCCTCCCGGTAAAATTTCGATAGAGGTGAAGGGGGATTTCGCATCGGTCCAGGCAAAGCTTCCCGGCGAGGTCATCGCAAAAAAGACGCAGGAGAAGAAGGGAGGAATAGCCGGCCTCAGGGACAGGCTTTCCGGAAAGGAATCACCGGTAACCAAGGAAGACCTGAAGAAAGCGGTCGAAGAGAAGGTAGCCGAGGAAACGACGGAAGAGAAGGTGAAGGAGATCGCAAAAAAGGTCGAAGAGCGGGAGAAAAAGGAAACAGCGGATAAATCCACTGAAGTAAAGAAGGAAGCCGCAAAACCGGAAGAAAAAAAGGAAACCCCTAAAAAAGAACCGAAAAAGGAAACCACTGGAAAGAATACCCCCAAAGCTTCCAAAGAAGAGAAGAAATGATACAATGGCAATCGAAAAGATTAGTTTTCAGAAAAACCCGAACATAGGGTTGTACGGATTCTCGACAGACAAATTATGTTTTCTCGGGGGAAGCGTCAAGGAAAAGGTCATAAAGACCATAGAGAAATCCCTCGGTGTGCCCGTGATAAAGGCAAGCATGCTCGGAACCCCGCTGGTAGGGATATTCGCGGCAGGAAACTCGAAAGGGGTTATAGTTTCGGACACGGTTTTCGAGAAGGAAATCGATTCCGTCCAGAAGCACACTGACGTTCTGGTTGTAGAGACCAATTTCACGGCACTCGGCAACCTAATCTTATGCAATGATCACGGCTGCATCATTTCCGGGGAGATAGAGGACCACAGGAATGACATAAAGAAGTTCCTCGGCGTTCCGGTCAGGGTGGGAACGATAGCAGGGATGGATCTCGTGGGATCTCTGGCCGTCGCCACCAACAAGGGTTGTCTGGCGTACAAGATGATCGAAACAAAGGAGGCCGGAATGATAGGAAAGACGCTCAACGTTAACGTGGACGTGGGTTCGGTCAACTTCGGAAACTACTGGGTGAAGTCGGGGATAATCGCGAATTCCAGCGGCCTGCTGGCTGGTGAACAGACGAGCGGTCCGGAGCTGGGGATATGCTCGGAAACGTTCGGATTTTTATAATTAAAAGCACAATTTTATTAATCACAAAAATAAAAATAATGCGTTAGTTTAAAATGCAGAGCAAAAATTCAAACGGAAATGAAGAAAAGATTCCGGCACAGACAAAAAAACCTAAAAAATTCCTTTTTGTCACCCTGGACAGCCTCATAGCGGACATAGCCTGGAGGATAATCAGGGAGGGTCACGAGGTCAAGTATTACATCAAGAGTGACGAGGACAAGGAGGTCGGCCTGGGATTCATCGAGATGGTGGACGACTGGGAAAAATGGGTCGAATGGGCCGACGTAATTGTTTTTGACGACGTCCTGGGGCAGGGGGAAAAAGCGAAAAGGCTCAGGGAGGCCGGTAAGCTCGTGGTCGGTGGAAGCCCTTACACGGACAAGCTGGAGGACGACAGGGACTTCGGCCAGGAGGAGCTTAAGAAGGCAGGGATAAATATCCTTCCATATGAAGCCTTCACCAATTTCGAGGACGCAATACAGTACGTGAGGAACAGCCCGGGAAAATACGTCATCAAGCCTTGCGGCGAGGCCGCGAACATGAAGGGACTCCTTTACATAGGCGAGGAGGACGACGGCAGGGACGTCATACAGGTTCTTAATGATTACAACAACGCGTGGGCAAGCAAGATCCCATCATTCCAGCTCCAGAAGAGGATCAAGGGTGTGGAGATCGCGGTCGGCGCATTCTTCAACGGCAAGGAGTTCATATACCCGATAAACGTGAACTTCGAGCACAAGAAGCTTTTTCCCGGAAACCTGGGACCATCGACCGGGGAGATGGGGACGTCGATGTTCTGGTCCGGTCCGAACAAGCTCTTCAACCAGACCCTGAAGAAGATGGAGCACAAACTGGCGGAAGAAGGGTACATAGGATACATCGACCTTAACTGCATAGTGAACAACTACGGCATCTACCCGCTGGAGTTCACATCACGTTTCGGATATCCCTGCGTCTTCATACAGGAGGAGGGGATGCTCACCCCGATCGGGGATTTCCTTTACGAGCTCGCGGAAGGCAAGAAGCCGCAGCTGAAGGTCAGGTCAGGCTTCCAGCTCGGCATCAGGATAGTAGTCCCGCCGTTCCCGTTCACCGACAACGAGACATTCAACGTCAAATCCAAGGATTCCGTCATATCCTTCAAGAAGAGCAAGGACGGGGTCCACTTCGAGGACGTCAAGCTGGTCAACGGCGAATGGGTGGTCACTGGTAACAGCGGCGTCGTGCTTGTCGTATGCGGCTGCGGGCAGACCATGAAGCAGGCCCAGGCCCAGGCGTACCAGAGGATAAAGAATCTCTCCATACCCCACATGTACTACAGGGACGACATCGGAGACAGGTGGTACGACGACTCAGACAAGCTCCACACCTGGGGATACCTCAGGGAAAGCTGAAAAAATCTTTTATAATCTCTTTTTTGACTAGCGATATTCGTTCCTTTAATGTATCCTCTATTAAAACATTTCTCAGAATATTATTCTATGAAGATAAAACAGCTCCCCGAGGACTTCGTGGTCAGGGAGGTATTCGAGAAGCAGAAGCCGATGGAGGGACGGAAGACGGAGGACAGCCCTTACATCTGGTTCAAGCTCAAGAAGACGAACTGGGACATGTTCCGCGCGTTAAATATGATCTCCCGGAGGCTCGGGGTGTCGATCAAAAGGTTCGGGTACGCCGGCACCAAGGACAAGGCGGCCGTCACCTACCAGCGGATTTCGGTGTGGAACGTCCCTCTCGAAAAGCTGGAAAGGGTGAGGATCAAGGATATCGAGCTCTCGGAGTTCGAGGAGAAGAGGGAACGGATCAACCTCGGAGACCTGAAGGGGAATGAATTCGAGATAGTCGTTCGTGACATCGATCCGGAGGAAAGGGGAAGGACAGAGAAGAACCTGAAAAGGATCAAAAAGGACGGGGTGATAAACCTTTACGGCGAGCAGAGGTTCGGGATAAGGGGGAACACGCACCTGGTCGGGAAGGAGATGCTGAAGAACAACATGGAGGAGGCCGTATGGATATACCTGACGCACGGCGAGGAAATAAACGAGGAGTCCAGGACGTTCCGGAGGAACCTTAAAATGACCAGGGAGTTCTCTCTCGCTTTGCGTGAGTGCCCGAGACATCTCAGGAACGAGCGCATACTATTGGAACATCTTTCCAGGGAACCGAAGGATTTCGCCGGAGCGCTGCGACGAATTCCGAAAGGATTCAGGAAGATGCTGGTTCACGCTTACCAGTCTTACCTGTGGAACGAGGTCGCGAAGGCAACGAAAGAGAAGGTCATCCCTCTGGTAGGCTTCGACACGGATCTCTCGAAATATAAGTCGGGAAAGGAAATAGGGAAGATACTAAAAAAGGAAGGGATCAGGCAGGATGACTTCCGCATGCCCTCGATGCCGGAACTGGCGAGCGAAGGGGACGAGAGGGAAAGAATCGTCGAAGCGAAGCGAATGGAATGGGAGTTCGGGGACGACGATCTCAACGAGGGAAGGGTGAAATGCGTTCTGAAATTCGAGATCCATAAAGGGGCTTACGCGACGGTGGTCATTGACGAGGCGTTCAGATGAGGATAGGGAAATTCGCGACGGTGGGGGCAAGCGGCATACTGGTAAACGAGTTCTTATTGTTGCTTTTAACCGAGGTCGCCGGGTTATATTTCCTGGTTTCCTCCGTTATAGCGATAGAGACCGCGATCATAACGAATTTCTTTCTCAATAATTCCTGGACATTCAGCGACCGGAGGGAAGAGGGACTGAGAAAGAGGTTCGCGAAATTCAACGCCGTGTCGCTGGTGGGGATGGCCTTCAACGTGATCCTTCTCTACGCTTTCACGGAATTCTTCGGGATATATTACATGGTCTCGAATGTAATGGCGATATTCATCGTTTTTGTATGGAACTATTTCGCGAACATGGCATGGACGTGGTCATTCCGCGAGGGGAAGAGCGCTCCCGTGAAGAGGAACCCTCTGATCTCTGTAATAATCCCGACATACAACGAGCGGGAGAACATGGAGGTTCTCGTGCCGGAAATATTCATGACACTTTCCAGAAACAATATCAGGGGGGAGGTGATAGTGGTGGACGACAACTCCCCCGACGGGACGTGGAAGGCCGCGGAGAAGATGAAGAAGATGTATAATATCAAGGTCGTCAGGAGAAAGGGTAAGATGGGCCTTTCATCGGCCGTTCTGAAAGGAATGGGAAAGGCTGAAGGCGACATAATAGGAGTTATGGACGCCGATTTTTCCCACCCGCCTGAGATCATACCGGAGCTGGTAGAGCCGATAATGAAAAACCAGGCCGACATGACAGTCGGCAGCCGCAAGATAAAGGGCGGAGGGACGGAGGGATGGCCGCTGACCAGGGAGATAATCTCCTGGGGGGCATCTCTTCTCGCGAAACCGCTGACCAGCGTAAAGGATCCTATGTCAGGGTTCTTCTTCTTCAAGAGGGGCGTGACCAGGGGGATCGGGCTGAACCCGACCGGCTACAAGATAGGGCTGGAGATAATGGTGAAGGGGAACCACGGGGTAATAAAGGAAATCCCTTTCGTGTTCAGGAACAGGCGGTTCGGAAAGAGCAAGCTGACGGTTTCCGAGGATCTCCGCTACCTGTTCCACTTGATCAAATTATATTGGTTCAGGATAAATAGATAATATGGGACGTGCCTTTTCGGACAGGGAAATCCTTATATTCCTGCTTTTTTTAGTGTGCTTCTCGTACTTTTACGTCCCGGGCGGATGGAACGAGAACAGCAGGTTCGACCTGATATACTCGATGGCGCATAACGGTACGCTGTGGATAGACTCTTACCATGAGAACACCCAGGACAAATCCTACTTCGAGGAGCATTATTATTCGGACAAGGCGCCAGGGTCATCCTTCCTCGGTCTGATTCCTTACATGATCTTTTATCCCTTGCTCCCGAATCCTGATGCCTCCGAATATCTGATAAGGTTCCTCGTGGTATCCCTCCCGTCTGCTTTCATGTGTCTGCTCATTTACAGGATTTCCGGGGAGTTCACGAAGAAGGAGAAGCACCGTTTGCTGGTCACGATAGCCTACGGGCTGGGGACGCTGGTGTTCCCGTACTCGGTGATGTTCTACGGCCACCAGATTGCCGGAGTGCTGGTGTTATCATCGTTCTATCTGATTTTCAGGAACCAGCGGAGACTGACGCATGAACACCTTTTCTCCGTAGGGCTGATGATGGGAATCGCGGCCATAACAGAATTCCCTGTGGCGATAATATCCGTACTGATGTTTTTCTATGCACTGAAGGTTCTCGAGAACAGGGAGAACATCTCGTTCTTCATCGCCGGCATAATCCCGCCGCTCATCCTCCTTTTCAGCTATAACTTCCTCTGTTTCGGCAGTCCCCTTTCGCTGGGCTACTCCCACCTGGTCTTTCAGGATTCCATCGGTTACCAGTCGCAGGGATTTCTAGGCGTATCACTGCCCGACCCTTACGCGCTTTACGGCATCCTTCTTTCGCCTTACAGGGGACTGTTCTTCTTTTCCCCGTTCCTCCTGCTTTGCATACCCGGCTTCTACCATTTCTACAGAAATCACCGTCTAAGGAAGGAGTTCTGGCTGTTCTTCCTTTCCGTGCTGGCTTTCATTTTATGGAATTCTGCATATTCGGTCTGGTGGGGAGGATGGGCGACCGGGCCGAGGCACCTGATTCCGGTCATCCCGTTCATGATAATTCCGGTAATGATGTATACTAGGGAGTTCGATGAATGGAGGGAGAGGGCAGCGATCGCCCTTGCCGCAATATCTGTTTTTCTCGTTTCCCTTGTAACAATAACAGACCCTAATCTTCCTGAAAAGACCTACCATCCCCTCTTCCAGCACACCCTACCGATGCTTGCGAGGGGGGAGATTGGGATGAATTTCGGCAGTATCCTCGGGCTTCATGGCTGGTTTTCCCTGGTTCCTCTCGCCGCCGCCCTGGCGATAATATCATGGCTGCTGGTCAGGGAAAACAGGAGGAAGAATGAGGATTGAAAAGATACATCTGGTGCTGCTCGTTTTCTTTCTGGTCAGCGTTATCCACATGGTGACGAAGTTCCATTTCATACTCTGGGACGAGGCCGTGTACATCGGGATAGGGAAGTATCTGTTTTCGAACGGGGCCATAGGTCTTTTCGAGGTCATCCGTCCCCCCGGGCTTCCTATGATCCTCGGGTTGCTCTGGTTTTTTGGTGCGGGGAAGATAATTATTTATGACCTCATCATAACCCTTTTTTCCCTGGGTAACATATATCTCGCTTACCTGATAGGGAAAAAACTCTTCGGTGAGAAGGAAGGTCTGGTCGCCTCGGTCATACTGGCGATAACGCCGGTCTTCCTTTACAACTCCTTCAGGATCATGACAGAAATCCCCTCGGCGTTCTTCGTGCTGTTCGCTGTTTACCTGTACACGGAAAAGAGGCCCATTTCCGCCGGCGTGAGTGCGGGGCTCGCGGTGACGTTCAGGTTCACCAGTGGGATTATTTTGCCGGCGATCATTTTACTGGTGTTTCTGGAATCACGCAAGAAACCTGAAAAAATGGTGAAATCTTTGCTGTTTTTACTGGCAGGTTTCATTGTGATCGTTTCCCCCTATCTTTTTTACAACCAGTATTACTACGGCGACCCGTTTTATTCGCTTTCCCTCGCCGGCCAGCACTCATACAACCCCGTCCATGCGATAAACGACCCGCTGACCAACGTTTTATACTATCCCTCTGCGATGTTCTGGGACAACATGCTTCTTTCGTTCGCGCTGTTCTCCCTGATCTACGCCGCGGACAATAAAAAAGTCAGAAATATGCTGCTGATTGCGGGTGTGTGCCTGGCCGTTTTCACGCTGATACCCAACAAGCAGATCCGCTTCGGGCTGACATTCCTTCCGTTCCTGTCCGTCCTGGCATCCTTCGGGCTGCTGAAAATGAGAGAGTATATGATCAGCCTGAAGAGAAAGCCGTTAACTGTCCTCTTCTCGGTAATGGTCATACTGGCGGTTTCGGCTTCCCTTTACGGCGATCTCGTCCGGTTCAATTCCTTCCCTTCAGAAAAGCCGGATATAGTGGACGAGTACTACATGTATTTCGAAGGTTTCGACGGAACTATACTGACAAGCGACCCGGTGCACGTTGCCTATTCCGACATAAGCATGATACCTTACTACAACAACATAACCGACGCCCATCTGATTTATGACCGGTATTCCGGGAGCAGCGATTACGTCGTGTTCAGCTTCAACCCGTTCCCGTGCTTCGACGGGGAATGCGAAACCCTCCGTGAGGAGCTGTTCGATAAAATCGGGCAGAACGAATTGTATTTCAACAAGACCTACGAGGAAACGAAATACATATACAGGGTCAAGAAATCAGCGGGTTGATGTCGTCGAACGTGGTCTGTTCCGGGAACTCTTTCATAATCCTGTACCCGTAAGGATAGGAAACCGAATGGAAAAGTATGGCTCTCCTCTTTTCGTCCGCTTCCAGCCATCCCTTCAGATCCCTGTAATCCTGTGAGGTGAACACCCGGACCGCGACAGCATTCGACCCGATTTCCTCCGCTTTTTCGATTATCCTGCCCATCTGGTCGAAGTCGTCTATCGTTACATGTTCTATGTCCAAATCTATCGATTCCGAGAGCTGGTCGAAATAAATCTTCGGCGTGTCGTAATAGCTCAGCGCGAATTTATCTCCTGCCATTCCCATGACCACGAAGGTTTCGTTGGTTTCGAATTCCAGCGGTCTGTCCCCTATGACCACTATGTCCCCTTCCCTCCTGATCGGGGGAGAACCGAGTATTTCGAAGCCGCTCCCGAGAATCAGCGGGAGATACTTGTCGGTGAAGCATATCGTTTTGATCCCCTTTACGGCGAGATACATCGCCGCCTTGATCTTTCCGGGGTTGTCGCAGCAACCCACAACGACGGTAGCGTTGTTCCTTATCGCCTGCTCTACGATCATGTTTATCCCGTGGGTATCGATTATTACCGCTATGTCGTCCCGCAGGAAACGGGTGGTCGGGTAAAGGACCTTATCGATAGGAACCTCGAATCTGAAAACCCCCTCTTCGTCAGGGGCGTACCATTTCCCCTCGTGATTGAAAACGATGGTTCCGCTGGCCGTTTTATGTGTAAGGCCTGTTTCCCTTATCTCCCGAATTCTGGCGCCTTCATGCCATCCTATCTCAGGAAGCAGTTCTTCGTCGTCGTAGGTCAGCCTTTCTGAAAATGTGGTGAGCAGATTCTTCCTGTTAAGCTCGTATTCGGTGAGAAGCTCACCTGGGCCTGAATCCTGGAATGGGCTGCTGAATATCTGGTAGCTTAGCCAGTCCCTCGTTACGCGGTCGGTCTGGGAAACGAGAACGTCATGCTTCCCCAGATCGATTTCGGAATTCCCTATTATTATCGATTCAGGGTTATCCGGGATGGTCAGATTGAATTCAGGCAGTTCTCTGGTATCCGTTTCTATCGTGAAGGTCTCATTAAGTGCGAGATGCCTGTCTAGTTCTGACCGGAAAACGCTGCCTGCCGCTTTCCACATCTCGGAAGCCTTCAGCAGATGATCCTTAACGTCTTTTCCGCAGTCCAGTGAGGCGATGGTTTCATGTATGACGGCGCCCTGCTCCGGGTCTACCGGCAGGGATTTTTCATAATAAGTCACGGAATCGCAGATAACGGAGGAATCGTTTTTAAGCCTGCCGAGGATGAGAAGAATGTCCCCTTTCGCAAAATCTTCTATGTCCTCTTCCAGAAGTTTCGTCAGGTTTCCTACAAACGACTCTTCGTCAGAACCAGTTGCCCTGAGCACGTAATGGAAGTCTTTCCCGTTTCCGTACGGATCCGCGACATGGTTTCCAGATTCCTTCACGATCATCAGGAACGCAAGGAAGGCTATGATGATTATCAAAAGGACTATTTCGTTTTTCATAATAACATAATTCATGTATGATTTAAATTCAAAGAAGCCCAGTATAAAAATGGACGAAATCCGGGAGAATCTCAGGAAATTTTACGATCTTGCAAACGAAAACAGGATGATTTCGCTCCTTTTCGTTTTTTCTACGCTCTTCTTCCTCCTGCAGCACACCACCGGGATATCCTGGGATTTCGCTTCATACGTCCTGAATGCCAGATACCTTTTCGGCAGCGGGTCCTATTTCGAGCTCCTCCGCCCTCCCCTGACCCCGCTGCTTCTGGGGATTTTCAGCGTTTTCGGCTGGGTGGCTTCGGAATACGTATACATATTTTTCGTCTCTTCCCTGTATCTTTTTTCCTGCGTTAAGGTTTCGAAGACGCTCGGTATTGACAGAAGGCTCTTTTACGCGCTTTCCCTCAACCCCTTCGTTCTGGTTTACGCGCTTTCGGTCGGGACGGAGCTCCTTTCCCTCGCCCTTCTCCAGCTCTTCGTTCATTACGCGCTCAGCAGCCAGGGTATGAAATCAGGGCTCTTCTCCGGTCTCTCTTCCCTCGTCAGATACACCAATTTCATCTATTTCCCCGTCATCCTGTTTTCTAAAAAAATCAGAACGGTTGTCATTTTCGTAATAACGGCAGCTCTCGTTTTCCTTCCCTGGCTCTTGTTCAACTATTTCTTCTACGGTCACCCCCTGATGAGCATGCTGGATTCCTTCATACTGACCGTAGCGACAAGATCCGATATAGTCGGGCCTTTCGAACCGTTCCATTTGCTGGTCTCTGGAAACTATCTTATCCCGCTGTTCCTTATCTGGATATTACTTAAAACGAGGGACAGGTCGCTCGGAAGGAAGGACTGGGTGATGGTATTGATCCTTGTCCTCACGCTGTTTTCCTATTACAGGATCCCTGTCAAGCACCCGAGATTCCTTTTCAACCTGGTTCTCCCGCTCGCTTACTTCTCCTCGGTTTCCCTGATGAAATACAGGATCAGGCCGTTTTTCGCCGCTGCCGCGAGCATCGCCGCTGGATTATTTCTGGCGTTCCTTATAGCCACGTCTAATACATCAATCCCGGACATCATACTCGTCAACCCTTCCGCCTATTCGATCTATGACGGGGAATGCATGCTGAGCACCAACCGGTGGGTCTATTTCAATTACCTCGGAATACCCGCTGAAGCGAACCCGAGGAAGTCCAGGGTCGGGGAGTACGTTGACAAAGGGTACAGGATAATAATCTTCAGGGACCAGGAACCCGATTATGCGGGTAATGTCAGCTTTTTGAGGCAATTCCCCGTTATAGCGGAAGGGCCGGATTACGTGATGATAGGGAACGAGAGCTTATGTCTCGAAACTTATGCCGTCAACAGGACGTACCACGAATACCTGAACGAGTCCATATTCGCCGAATACGGCTATCCGGTGGAAAAAGACCCCCTGAAAATCGTAATTTCAGGGAAATACTAGTTTTTTAACGATTTAATCCTTAAAATCTAAGGAATAATCATGCTTGGAAACGTTTTGTTCGGTGCCTTGTATTACATTCTGATATACGTAACTCTGTTCATCTCGGTTTTCTGGTTCATGATATTCTTCGATAAAAGGGACAGGATGACCAAGGATCCGGCGAACCTGAAAAGGACTCCCGGCCTGACCATGATAGTCCCGGCTTACAACGAGGAGAAAACCCTCGGCAGAACGGTGGAGTCCGTGCTCAATCAGGACTATCCCAGGAACAAGCTGAAGGTAATAATAGTCGATGACGCCTCAACCGACGGGACGGCCGATGTCGGCAGGGAATACGCCAGAAAATACCCCAATGTCACGTTCCTCAGGCACAGGAAGAACAGGAGGAAGGCCGCTGCAACGAACACCGGTCTCAGGCACGTAACCACGGAACTGGTTGGTTTCATAGACGCCGATACGATCCTCGAGGAGAGTGATGCTCTCATCCGCTCGATAGGGTATTTCAGGAACAAGAGGACCGGAAGCGTGATCGCTACCATAAAGCCCATGGACACAAAGACGTTCTCCCAGAAGTTGCAGAGGATAGAATACACCTTCACCGCCCTCGTACGTAAGCTCCTTACGTTTTTGGGAGCGCTGTATATGACTCCCGCATTCGCCCTATACAGGACAAATCTCGTCAGGCAGCTCGGGGGGTGGGATGAAGACAACTTCACTGAGGACCTCGAAATGGGCCTCAAGCTGCAAAACAGCGGCTACAAGATCGAGATGTCGATGAACGCTGCGGTCAAGACAAACACCCCGGCATCCTTCTCCAAGTTCTGGAACCAGAGGATAAGATGGGCGAGGGGATTCGTTTATAATTCGAGAAAATACACACACATGTTCTTCGGCAAGAGCTTCGGTCATCTGGGATGGTTCGTCCTGCCAACCCAGTACCTTGTCATACTTCTGGCCATACCGGTTTTCATTTACGGGTTTTTTGACGCCCTGAATTCCGCCTACAAAGCAGTTGTGAATTATTCCCTCATAGGCTTCGACATACCCTACATACTCACCCACCCCATCAGCATGAACTTCAATTTTTTCAACCTTTCCCTCTTTCTGGTCACACTCGTGGCGCTGGCTGCTCTTATAAAACTTGGCAGTAAACAAATCAATGAGAAAATAAACAAGTTCGAATACATACTCTACATACCCCTTTACCCGGTTGTTAACATAATGGTATGGATGTGCGTGTTTTACCACGAAATCAGAAGAAGTGAATACAAATGGTAAGAAGGAAAAAAAGCCCTTATATCGTAGCAGGAGTCGTGTCATTCGTAATATTCATACTCGGTTTTCTGGTCGGGTTCACGATGCTGGATGTCCAGCTGGAGGACCTGAGGCTCGAGATGGACAGGAACGAACTGGAGCTAAAGAACATAAATCTCGAGCTTACCCTTCTGGACAAGCTCGGTGATGGGGAGAAGCTTTGCTCATACCTCAACGAGAGGATAGAATACATAGACAAGAAGACATGGGAGCTCGGTAACAAGATCGTCAACCCTGAGGGGATAAACCAGCAGTATTTCGACATCCTGGCCAGAAGGTATTCGGTTTCTCTCATAGAGGACTGGATATTCTCCAACGAACTGAGCGAGAGATGCGATACGAACAGGGTCAGCGTGCTTTATTTCTTCGAGAAGAACTCCGATCTGTGCCAGTCGCAGGGATACGTTCTGGATTACCTCGTGGAGAAGGACAAGGAGAATAACCTCCGCATTTTCGCCCTCGATAAGGATCTTGACGAGCCGGCCATACAGATACTGGTTCAGGCTTACGACATCGAGAAGGCTCCCACGATAGTTGTCGAGGGTAACAGGTTCGAGGACTTCCGCACGAAAGAGGAATTAATGGTCATATTCTGCGCGGTGAACAAAAATCTCTCATTCTGCGAATAAGGAAAGACAACTTATATTTTAAAATCTAGTTGTCATACGAAATAAGGAAAGACAACTTATTCATTCTGATACAACCGTCCTGCTAAACTATTTGAAACAATTCGATATACCAACTTCTGTCCGGTTAAAAAAAAGAAAAAGGCAGGGATTTTTCAATCCCTTCTTTCAATGGACTTAAACTACAGCGCCCTTGTACTCGTCGCCTGACAAGGTTGCCATTTTGGCCGGCTTGATTGCATAGTTTGCAATAAGGTTCCTTGTGTCTGCCGCCTGGTTACCTGCTACGATCAGCGCCTTCCTGCCGGAGCTGAAAACGTTTTCAACTACGGAAAGAAGACCATTGCCTGCCGTCTTAAGCGCGTCGTCCTCGAACCATGCAGTGCATGCGTCCGCAACGGCCCACTTCTCGTTAAGCAATGTCTTTACCAGAGCGTTTGCGCAAGGTCCGCCCACAAGGATAAGGTCCTTGTTAAGCGAACTTGTCTGCGTGATCTCGCTCGGGAATTTCGCAACAGGGTTCGTTATCGGAACAGCTTCCTTGTATGTCCCTCCGGCGGTTCCGCCAGAAGTCGATACGACCGGATCCGTTCCTATGGCAACGTTTGCGTAGGCTGGCCTGTTACCTGGGTAGTAGATTGTCTCCTTGTCCGAATCGGTGTCATGGACAACGTACGTACCGTAGCTCGAGATGTAGTGGTACAGCTTCTCAGACCCAACCTGTCCTCCTGTCATGCTTCCTGTCGGTGCTGTTATGGAACCTATCTCCGTCAGGCTTGCGTCCCAGTTCACGACGAACAGAAGCGCAGTGCCTGCTGGCTCGTAGGAACCGATCGTGTACAGCTTGTTCTCCGTCATTGTCATGTTACCGGCTGCACTAAGGTCCAACGAAGCGCCTTCCTTTGTCATTAACAGTACCTTCTCGTTGTTGACTATCGACCCGTTTCCGTTAAGGTCAACCGCCACTTTGTGTCCGGTGCTGTTATACTTCAAGGCGAACGAAGACGCGCCCACGATAAGTGTTCCGTCGAACGGGTTCGTTCCAGAGTATGCGACCTCGTACTCGTCACCGCTTCCAAGATCCGTGAATTTAAGGATCTTGTTGGTGTCGTCGTACGATGCGAACCTCAGGATGTACGATTTCTCGCCGTTGTCGCCGTTTCTGAGCGCGAAGTAGTCGTACCTTGCGATCCAGTCAGCGTCTCCCGGAACTGATGCGTTAGGCTCCATGACATGGAATGTCTTAGAACCGTCACCGAGTGTCCAGCCGCCGCTGTAATAGAACACGTTCTGAGCGTATTTTGTTCCGTCGTCGTTCGTGAAGGTCAGCTTCGCCTTCGTGGTTCCGTCCTTTGCCAGGATAACCTGGTCCCTGCTGTCTGCCATAAGACCCGGCGTCATGCCGTCAAGCGCATACTTGAAGTTCCCGAATAACGGGTCGGTGTGCGTTGAACCGTCTATGAGATAGACGGTGTCTTCCGGCGCCACAGAGAATGCTATCGAGTTAATCTTGGCGTTGTTGGTTCCTCCCTGTACAAAGTTCACTGTGGAACTCGTAAGCAACACGTCGTTCTTTTCGATCACGTTCGTTGTGTCGTCCAACTCGAGCTTGTCTGTCCCGATGAACAACTCAACCGAACCGCTTGCTTCCTGGGCTCCCGTGTACACAAGGCTTACCTGGCTTGCGTATACCGTTGTGTCTATGCCTGATGCCAATGTGTATGAGCTACCAGATACCCAACCATATGTTGGCGGGTTTGCGCCGTTTACCTGGACGTATGCTGTTGTTCCTCCTGTGTCCCAACCGACAAGTGTCAGTGTGTAGTCAACACCGTCTACGGTGACTGTTTCCTCGTCTCCTGCGCCTGTAAGCGTCACGGTCTGTGCGCCCGTGGCTGCGTACAAAACAAGAGATGTGTTTGTCGGACTCGGACCGAACTTGTATTCAGAACCGAAGATTGTTATCTTCTTGTTCTCAATCTTTGTCGGGTCAAGGCCGCCAAGGAAGATCACCTTCAGTTCGTATGTTGTTGAAGTGTCGAACTTCACGTTAAGCACTGGCTCATCCCAGTCGTCCGGATCCTCGTTGTACAATGCTTTGTGGGCTCCGAGAGTGACTACCTGAAGATAGTTCACCGCCGGGGATGTCTGAACAGTGCCCTTTGCGAGCATTGTCGGCATGTCGCTGTCAGTCAGAGTACTCTTGATGCTTGAGAATCCCACGTTCAGATAGGGATAGTCGCTGGCACTCTTCAAAAGAATACCGTTTGTTACTGTCGTCTCCCCTGCCGCTGATGGGATCGTCTTCGTTACCACAGCGTAGTTTGAAACCAAGCTGGCTGCCAAATCAGCCGCACCCAAGACGTCCGTTGTGTCTACACCAGGTCCTACCACTATGGCAGGTGATGTAAGAGTCTGGGTCGCCGCGTCGGCAGTAACGTAAGGGGAAAGCCCCTGATCCAAAGTTGTCGCTGCGAAAGCACCAAAAGCCAATGTTGCTCCTGCTGCCATTGTTGCCAAACCTCCTGCGATCAATTGTTTTATTTTCATATTCATATCTCCTCCTATAATACATATTGAGCCTAATAGGCCCTTTGGTAATAATCTGTTGGTTGGATGGGGTATATATATCTTAAGTGAAACAGTTATATTGAAAATTAAAAAAACCTATAATATATTTCAAATAGTTTCAAATAATATATTTAAACCTTTTAATTGTTCCAAAAGCCTTTAAAATCATTTTTAGATCATAAAAAATGTTTTAAATCAATATTATAACCATATCTCCTATTAAAAAACTTATTATTATCGTGAGCAAAAACACGGGCGCGAAGCGCACCCCCTCCTTTATCCAGACGAATTTCCTGGTTTTCTTCAGTTTTTCGACGTCTTCTTCCTTTATCCCCCTCCATTTATCCTCAAGGATTACGTCGCCAACCCTCAGCCTGGAGACGGGTATTTTCTTCTTGAACATGTCTTTCTCTATTATCCTTGCGTAGTTTGTGAATATGAGAATGAACGTCAGGAGGAAAGGAAGGAATAACATGGTCGGCATCGCTGAAAGATGGACGTTGTAGGTGAAGGAAAGGTATAAAACGCTGGCGTAAGAGACGACGAAGAATAACAATATGAAGGTCATGTATCTCCTGGAGTTGCTGTTCAGGTCTTTAACAAACGATTCCCTGACTTTCCTGCTCCTGTACCCTAGGAAAAGGGAATAAACTATCAGATAGAAGAGGGAGACGAAAAGGAAATTGAGCAGCAATGTCACGGGGAAGGAGAAAAGCGTCTGAATGGCGAAACCCCCGGTGTCAGGGAACAGGAAACCCATTGCACCCAGAAGCCACGCGTCACCGTCCCCCCACTGCTTCGAGAAGTAAAAAACATACCCCAGTCCCAGGAAAATCAGCCCGATTATGAGGGAATTCGCCAGTATCCATATGTCCGAATAGATGTAGGCAAAAAGCCCCCTCGCCGCGACACCTGCTATTATGATCGAATAAGGAAGCCAGTCAGGGAATTCGGTATATTTAAGGTCCCAGTAGCTTCCGGCGGCGAACCCCGCCAGGCCTATTATCAGCGAGACGATCCATAGCATAATAATATATGTAATATAACTGAATAAATGTTTTCAATTATTCAAGCCTTTTTTCATACGCTTCTAGAAGATAGTCAAATTCTCTCTGATCGAATGTTTCCTTCCATGGGGGTTGAAATCCTTTAGTCGTTTCAACAAATCTGTTTAATTCAGTCATTCTCTGTTCCCAGCTTATTTTTTTGGGTTTTAATTTTCTGTCAACTAGTTCCCAGTCTATTACCATATTACCCATGGGATCATATTTAACCCTTGGTCTTAGCAGATAAATGTTTCCGGGATGCAAATCTGTGTGCATCATTCCGCATTCGTCCATAGTTCCGTGCAATTTTACCAGAGTATCTGCAAGAGGTTCAATGACAATTCTTTTCATTTCCTCAAACGGAAGATCAACGTGACCTTTTGTTTTTAGAAAATCGTCCAGGAAAACACCCGGAGGATATTGCCTCATCGCTATGAAGAAATTAGCATCTCCATACAGCTTTATTCCCCCTAGAATTACCTCTGCCGATGTTCTTATAAGCCGGTTGTTTTGTGCGTTGGATGATGAATATATCTCATTTTTCCCTCTCTCTCTTACTGTGCTGTCAATTTGATCTTTTTGCAGATCGTGAACCATTTGGACGTTTGTCGTAGGTTGCATTCTTTTTATATACAAATTTCTGTTTCCCTGCCTCCATTCAAATATTGTTGATCTGTCACCTTCGTACACAGTCCGTTTTATTTCGCCTGTTTTCGCCTTTTCATTCAGGAAACCATTTGGATCTCTTTTAAATTCATTTGGTAATTCAAAGTCAGCATCTAATTTATAGATTTCCCTGCCTAAAATAACATCCCAGTACTCGTTTAATATGTCTCTCTCGTAAAACTTGATCTTATCCATGATAAGAGATGTAATTATGCTTTATAAATGTTAATATATTTGTATCTAAGTGGTAGTAATATTTCTATGGTGTTTGTTTTATAAATTTAAAGATAAGAATAAAGAGATTGATAACGACGGGGTTATGGTGTAGCCTGGTCTTGTTTCCTTCCTCTCAGGAAGGAGGCGCCAAAAGCATCGGAGCTTCGGGGGCTTCAGACCTGAGTTCAAATCTCAGTAACCCCATTCCCCGCTTTTCCTTTTCCCAACAAAAGCGGGGGAGCAAAAGGTAGCTTACGCTTACAGCTACCACTTTCCTTCTTTTTTTAAACGAATCCCTTTATGAAAAGGACCACGCTTATCAGGGCAGTGAACGATATCAGAAAAAGCCCGCCGTTGACGAAAAGCATGCGCATGAACTCGTTGTCCGTCATAACCTCGCCCATTGACATCCCTTCTGTAGGATTATTGTATTAACTCCAAGAGATATATACCACTCTTAAAAAAATATTTTTTTAAAAAATGTTTTATTCGATGCCCTTCCTGGTCTTTATCTGTCCTATGACCTTCTGTTCCAGTTCCCTTGGAAGCGGTTCGTATAACACGTCCACAAGCCAGTAGAAACCCAGTCCTGATGTGGACGACTTCAGCGAGGAATTGAAACCGAACATCTCGGCGACCGGAAGCTTGGCCTGTATAGTTGTGGTTCCCCTCTCCTCGGTCATGTCCAGTATCTGGCCTCTCCGGTTCTGGACCTCTTTCATGGCACCGCTTACCTGCTCTGTCGGGACGTCTATCCTGATGACCTGCTTGGGCTCGAGCACGTATGCCCCCGCCCCTATCATGGCGTCCCTTACGGCAGCCCTCACGGCAGGTATTACCTGTGCAGGCCCCCTGTGTATCGCGTCCTCGTGGAGCTTGGCGTCAATCAGCTTGATCTTGACTCCGCTGCAGGGCTCCCTCGCGAGGGGACCTTCGTTCGTTGCCTCGGAGAAGGACTGCTTGAGCATCTCCATAACCTCGAGAATCGCATGGACTCCCCTTGTCATATCAATAAGCATGCATTTGTTGTGGATGAATTTCACCTTTTTCGACTCGTCCCTGTCGAATCCCAGTTCCACCAGCTGGTCCTGGAGCTCGACCATCTTCTTCTTGACTTCCATGTCCTGTATTTCTCCCCTCACCATGGCCTGGTACACCTTTGGCTCCATCGGCTCCGCTATGACGTAGAACCTGTTGTGCTTGTTGGGAGATTTCCCCTCGACCGCCTCGGGAGTGACCGATCTTACGGATTCCCTGTAAATGACTATCGGCGGCGAAACGTCCACGTCTATCCCCTCGTCCTTAAGCGGGCGCTCGATCTTAGCGTCGATATGCAGTTCGCCAAGCCCGGAGACAAGGTATTCACCCGTCTCCTCGTTTATCTTCACCCTGAGGGTCGGATCCTCTTTAGCGGTCCTTCTCAGGAACTCGATGAGCTTTGCCAGCTGCTGCGGGCTCTTCGGCTCTATCGCTTTGGTAACGACCGGCTCGAAAATATGAGTTATCGACTCGAAACCCGGTATATCCTCCCCCGGGTCGCAAATGGTCTCGCCAGAAGAGGACTCCTTGAGCCCGACTATCCCGACTATGTTGCCTGCAACGACTTCCTCCATGTTTACCCTCTGCTGGCCCTTGTATATGGAGACCTGCTGCAGCTTCTGGAGTTTCTGGCTTCCTACCAGAAGGACCTCCTGTCCGGTCTTCATGTTTCCTGAAAAGATTCGGACCGTTGCCACATAGCCTGCGTGGGGATCCGGGTAAAGCTTTGTCACGACGCCTGCGAGCCTCCCGTCAGGATTGCATTCAATCATGTCCTTCCCTTCAGGCGAATTGACATCTCCCGGCCATATCTTTGGGATACGGTAAGGCTGAGCCTGCAAAGGATTCGGAAGGTGCTTGATGACCATGTTAAGAACGACCTTATGGAGAGGCGCCTTTTTGGCTAGCTCCTTTTCCCCTTCTGGTCCCTTCTCCGTCAGGTCTATGACGTCGCTGAACTTCATCCCGCTCTTCTGCATGAACGGCATGGACATCGCCCAGTTCTTGACAGCTGAACCGAATGCGACGCCGCCATCGTTCACGCTGACAAGCCACTTGTCCTTGTATTCCTTTTCGGCGTATTTCTGTATGAGCATGTTAACTTCTGTGATGATCTTCTTGAACTTCTCCTGCATCTGCTCAGGAGTGAGCTTGAGCTCCTTAAGAAGCCGGTCAACCTTGTTTATGAAAAGGACGGGTTTAACTCGCTCCTTGAGGGCCTGACGGATGACCGTCTCTGTCTGGGGCATGCACCCTTCCACGGCGTCTGCGACCACCACGACGCCATCCACTGCCCTCATGGCACGCGTAACGTCACCGCCGAAGTCCACGTGACCCGGGGTGTCTATTAAGTTGATAAGGAAGCTCTGTCCCTCCCATTCGTGTACCATTGAAACGTTCGCGGAATATATCGTGATTCCCCTCTCCTGCTCCTGCTGCACGAAGTCCATGGCGAGCTGCTTCCCCGCGAGCTCCTCCGAGATCATTCCTGCACCTGAAAGCAGGTTGTCAGAAAGGGTTGTTTTACCGTGGTCTATATGGGCAACTATACCTATGTTCCTGATATTCTCCGGTTTCCTCATCAGCGTCTTCACGGCGCTTGTCAGATCAGCCTTTGCCATATCGAATCACAATTTCTTTAATTTGTAGATAATATATATAAATATAATTCAGAACAGAGTCTATCTCGCTCCCTCAGCTTCCCTTTCTATCCTGTTCCTTTCCTGGATCACGGAATTCCTCTGATCACCCGATGCGATCGCTATCAGCTCGTCTGCCATGATCTCAGGGAACTTTTTCTTCTTCCTGAAGGAGGATGAGAAGATATCCTGCGCTATCAGCCTCAGCGCGATGTCCAGCCTTCTTTGCGGAGTCGTGACTACCGATTTTCGCGCGATTATCCCGCCGAGCCTGTAACCCATCACTTCCTCGAGAAGCGCGGAGTTTTCGATTGCCTCCACGAGGACCTGAACCGGATTCTTTTTTGTCTTCCTGTGGATGATCTCGAACCCTTCCTTCACCGCCAGGTAAACGTTTATGTAGCTTCCCGTGACATGCCCCGAAGAGAGCTTGTGCTTCTTGCCCCTGTGCCCAGGTACGCGCAGCTTGTTTATGAACCTCTCTACCACGCTCATGTCGGCCTTGTGTATGGACGGCCTGTTGAGCTTCCCTGAGGATTTCGGAACGATTACCGGGTTAATATTGATGTATCTCCTCAGACCCGGGTCATTCACCTTCACTTCCGAGAGATCCCATCTGTTGAACAAGAGTATTTTATCCATTTTATCCTTCCTTTTTCTTCTGCTTCTTTCCCTTCAGTATCTCCTTAAGAGAAATGCCGTTAACGGCTATGACCTTGTATTTGATGCCGTGCATCGATCCGACGGCCCCTCCCTGGGAACCGCCCAGCCCGGCGATCGTGACTTCGTCGTGTTCGTCAATATGCTTTATGGCGCCCGTTTTGGGGACGAACGCTGTGACCTGTATTCCGTTCTTTATGATCTGGCAGCGGACGGCCTTTATTATTCCTGAATGCGGCTGCTTCTGCTCCACTCCCTTCTTCTTCAGAACGAGCGCTCTTGCCAGAGGAGCGCCTTTGAGGGGCATCTTCTCCCAGAGCTTGAGCCTCTTCCTCTTGTACTGGTCGGAGTTCCATCTGAACTTCTTCCTCTTCTTCTTCAGGTTCCTTGCGGAAAAGTGTCCCGTCATGTTATCACTTCAGCTTAAGATTGTTTATCTTGAAATGCCTTTTCAGGAATTCCCTGATCGCCTTTATGTTCCTTCCGTTCCTCCCGATCACCGTTGATCTCTCGCTGGAAGGAATGGTGATCACGATTGAATCATCACTCATGTCTAGCGTCTTTATGCTCGGTATCATGTTCCTCAGCAGCCCCTCGGCGTTGTCTGAGTACTCGAATATCTTTATGGTCTTTCCCATCGCTCTCTCGACGGATTTTATGGTAGACCCGTTCTTTCCTATGGCGAGCCCCATCTTTCCGGGCTCGATGAGGAAATATGCGCAGGTGTCGTCCATCAGGCAGTCCCTGACATGTACCCCTGTTATTTCCTCAAATGTTCCTACTGCGCGTATATGCTCGGTTCCCAGTTTTACTCCCATGTTTTCACTTTTTTATCCCCAGCGTTATTACGTTGAATGGTTTACCGCAGAACTCCCCTAACTGCCTGGAATTCCCGGTGAACATCTTAATGTCGATACCAAAGTTTTTATTGTAATATTTTAAATCCCTTTTTGTGTTTTCCGGGATATTGGAGGCGTATATTATCATGATGAGCTCCGATTTCTTGGCCATTGACTCTACCTGCCTGGATCCCAGCACTATTTTCTGCTCCTTCATCGCCGCTTTTATGCTGTCTTTTACTTCCATGGTATCACTCTAGTAAATATAACCCAAAAGCACGCCGCCGATCCCTTCCTTTTTGGCCTGCGAATGGCTCATTACCCCCTTGGACGTGGAAACGAACATGAGGCCGACGTTCACTGACGGCAGATATCTTTTTTCCCACCTGATTATTTCATCGCTGCCTATCTCGAACCTTGGACGGACGACCCTGCAGTTGTTTACCCTTCCGGTGAGCTCTACCTTGTACTTTCCGTTCTTGCCGTCCTCTATCAGTTCGAAGTTCCCGATGTAGTTGTTTTTCTGCATTATCACGAGAATCTCCTTTATGAGCTTGGTCGCGGATATTATGCACATCCTTTTGCCTGTGCTTTCCGCGTTCTTCACCGTGCAGAACATATCCGCTAGCATGTCGTGTCTCATAATATCCCTAACTGAACTTGCTGAAACCCAGATCCTCCGCAATCTCCCTGAAGCACTGCCTGCAGTACCGTAGATCGTATTTGTTTATTACGCCTTCGGTTTTTCCGCATCTCCTGCAGGGAGTCACGTTCCTCCCGTGCTTCCTGTCCCTCGGCTTGTTGAACTTCGTGAACCTGTCCATCTTTATCTTCTTGTTCTCTATCTGGTGTTTCGCGTTTTCGTAAGTCATACTAATCATTGTCCTTTGTATTTTTAAACTATTTCAACATTAAACTCCTTTTTGACCCACTCCATCGCCTCTTCCGGCGTTATTGCATGGGCCTTTCCGACCTTTTTCGGCCTTATCATCCTTTTCTTCACCCTGTAACCCCTTCGTTCCAGGGTTGCGCATACGTCCATCCCCATTATGCCTATGTCCGGGTCGTACTTGATTCCGGGAAGGTGAATGTATTCTTTAACGCCTACTGAAAAGTTGCCGTTCCTGTCGAAGCTTTTCGCAGGAAGCTTGTCCTCGAGCCCCTTCAGGACGTTGGCGATGAAATCCTTTGCCTTCTTTCCCCTCATGGTGACCTTCACGCCTATCGGCCTCTTCTTAGCCCCGCCGAAAGTCGTCCTTTTATGGGTCTTGGTCACGACTATCTTTTCACCCGATAGCTTGGTTATCAGCCTCTTGGCGTTCTCCAGTTTCGGGCCGGCTTCGCCTGCCCCGATGTTGATCGTGACCTTCTCAAGCCGTATCTCTTTCATCTGGTTCATTTGAAGTCACCTATAAGAATGTAATCCTTGACGGTTTCGATATCCTTGTCCTTTGTCTGTACGACTATCCTGTTAGTCCCGAGCATGCTCTTCTTCTCGAATATCTCCTTGATCTTTCCCTTGGCGCCCGGGTTCTTTCCAGAAACAATCATGCACCCGCTCCCCTTCTCGAACTTGATGTGCTTCAGTATCTTCTGTTCAGGGAGCTTGATAATAATGGAATCGTTTGTCCTGTAATTCCCCTTGTCAATGGTTATGTTCCTGCCGTCGTGCAGGTTTAGCTGGATTTTACCGCCCTTTATTATTACCTTTTTATTTATCCTGCACAGCTTCTGGTCGGTTTCATTTGTTTCCTCGAGAACGAGCCCTTTCGAATTGACCGTGACCCTGTAAGCCTTTTTCATCGCAGGGATTTCGATGACGTCCATGAGCCCGACCGGGAAGTTCGGATCCTTCCTCTCCCTTTTGTCGACTATTATGCTGCCGCTCTTTATGATCTTGCTGGCCTCTTTCGCGTTGTCTGCCAGACCGAGAACGTTCCTTACGATCACCAGAAGAGGAATGCATCTGCTTATCGGGTGAGGACCGGGGCTTGGCCTTGTTATGAATTCTTCCTTCCCCTTTTTCGGAACCTTCCAATATGACGGAATGCTGTATCTTTTCAAATGCATATCATTCCCTCCTCTTCCTCGCCCTTTCCACAATCATCTGTCTCTTCTTGTCATCCATCTTAGGTTCGACAATCAGGAGATTTGACGGGTTTATGGGCCTGAGTACCTCTGAACCATCAACCTTCTTCACGTTCAACCCTTCGATATAAACCTTGGATGTCTTCAGGTCGATCCTGTCTATCTTCCCCTTGAAGCCCTTCGAAGTGCCTCTCATTACCTTTACCTCGTCCCCCTTCCTGAGCGGAAGAGAGCGTTTTTCGAACCGGTTCCTTAACGCTTCGGAAAGGTGAGCGCTTACGAATTTCTGCTTTACGTGCATCGGAGCGTTGTGCCTGAACTTTCTCTGCTTCCTCGGCTGCACGCTCGAATTCCATTTGTTTGACCATTCCTGCTTCATTTAAACCACTATGCTTGCGATCTTGCCCACTGTGGGGAATCGCTCTACCGCTTCTTTCGCGATGGGTCCCTTAATCTGGGTGCCCTTGGGGTCGCCCTTTTCGTCGACCACCACTGCGGCGTTATCCTCGAACTGAACATGAATCCCGTCAGGCCTCTTGTATTCCTTCCTCTGGCGTACGATAACAGCCCTCAGAACCTCGTGCCTGACCTTCTCGGTGCCTACCCTTACCTTGCAGAAAACCAGGGAACCTACTCCCGCCTTGGGTTTCGTTCTCCTGTTGCCCTTGAATCCCTTGACGGCGATGATTTCCAGCATCTTCGCCCCGGAGTTGTCGATGCATTTCAGCCTTGATTTCGGCATCAGCGTTTTCACAACCCTGGACGATATTGCCTTCATTATTTTTCACCCTTTTTGTGGACCACGACGAAATGCTTCGTCTTGGAAAGAGATCTGCACTCGGCAATAACGACCCTTTCGCCTTCCCTTGCCCTTATACAGGGAGGGTTATGGGCGGAGACCTTGGACTTCTTCTTTTCGTATCTCTGGTATTTCTGAATAAAATCATGAAATCCCCACTCGACCCTTACGGTGTTGTGGTTCTTCGCGGACCTGACCACGCCTTCGAATACCCTTCCCCTGACTGGCATTTTCCCGTGCCATGGGCACTTGGGGTCTTCACACTTCCCTTCCGGCGGCTTCAAACCAAGCCCGATATCTTTTTTCATACTAATTCCATTGTCCACCTTATTTAAATACACTATAGTTAATTAAACGAATTATATATTAGAAGGGTTAAATATTTAAGTACTTTTTGAGGCAAAAGTGGCGAAATCGATGATCAAAGCCTTGATTTTCGACTGGTACGGGGTATTCACGGACAAGCTTCTGGACGTGTGCTATAACGAGATAAAATCGAAGATTGACAGGGAATCCTTAAGGAAGGTGTGGCTCAGCTATCTTGACCGGTGCGTAAAGAATGATTTTTCTTATGAGGAATTCCTGAAGATGGTGTTCAGGGAAATCGGTATCGGTTTCGATGGTTATGAGTATCTCATCCGAAAGCACGGTGAAATCGATCAGAAGATGCTCGACATCGTTCTGAGGCTGAGGAAGAACCACAAGATTGCCCTTCTTTCGGACAATTCCGACGTCATGATACCGATAATCGAGGAAAGAATCGGCGGTTTCAGGAAATATTTCGACGTTGTCGTGCTTTCGAACGTGGAGAGGATGGTTAAGATAAACGGGAGAATGTTCGGGATTACGCTGGAAAAGCTCGGAATGAAGCCGGAAGAGTGCTTATTTGTTGACGACAGGCAGAGAAACACAGAGGTTGCCGAAAAACTGGGAATAAGATCGATCCTTTTCGAGAGCCCGGGGCAGCTGAAGAGGGAACTGGAAGGTTTCGGGGTTCAGATTTAAAAGAATTCGTTCCCATTCTAAACTACTGATAATCTTGGGGTTTTGATCATGGAATTCTCTGAAGACGACCGAAGGATATTGGAAAGGCACGTGACCAACGTGGACGGCGACATATACGCATTGTATAACCTCCCGCCTGAGGTGGTGGCCGTCCTCTTTGCCTACGTATCCCGCTCACCCGCCAGCTTCAGGGAGAATCTCCTGAAACTGATCAAGAGCAAGGATCTGGATATGGGGGAACTGATCACCACATTCAAGGATAAGGGAATCGAGTTCGAAGAGGCCAGGCGAAAGGCCAAGGAATTCCACGAGAAATGGGTCGTCGGATACGGCCATTCGAGTGTCTCTGAACACGCCTTCGCGAGCATAGCCATCGAGAACGTTTCCATCCTTGCCACGAAGGTGATCGAGGATAATCGTTTGGCGTCATATACAGAGAAGTCCACGAGATACCAGGTGTTCGACCGGAACCGCTATTACAAGCCCCCCAGGCTGATGGAATCTGACCATGGGAAGAAGTACGAGGATTTCGTCAACTCCCTCTTCGATTTCTACACGGAAAACATGCCTAAAATGATGGAATTCGTTAGAAAAAAGCATCCGATGCCGGAGGGGATGAACGAACGACTTTACGAGTCCATATCCAAGGCACGCGCCTGCGATGTGATGAGATACGCCCTCCCTGCGGCAACCCTTACGAATCTGGGAATGACAATAAATGCGAGAGCGCTGGAGCACGCGATCCGCAAGCTTTTGTCCCATCCTCTGGAAGAGATGAACGGCATAGGAAAGCGGATGAAGGAGGAGGTCACGAAGATCATCCCCACACTTGTCAAATACGCCGACAGGAACGATTACATCGCGGAGACCAACCGTTCAATGGAATCCCTGGAAAGCGATGGCCATTCATCTGATGAGAAACCGGTCTCCCTGGTCGAATATGACCATGAGGCTGAAAACAAGCTGATATCGGCCATACTTTATCGTTATTCTGAAAAATCATACTCCAAAATAAGGAAGGAAGTTGAATCAATGAACAGCGATGAGAAAGCGAAGGTAATGGATGGATTCCTCGGCAAAATGGGAAAACACGACATCCCTCTTAGGGAGCTGGAGCACGTCTACTACACCTTCGACATTCTCGTGGATTACGGCGCATTCCGCGACATACAGCGCCACAGGATGTGTACGCAGACCAACCAGGATCTCACGACGAGGCTGGGCTATTCTATACCTAAAGAAATCGAAGAAACCGGCCTCAAGGATCAATACGTTAAACTCATGGAGAAGGCCAAGGAAACGTTCGAGGATATATCCAGGGAATTCCCGAAAGAAGCGCAATATATGGTCCCGCTCGCCTTCAAGAAGCGAACCCTGATCACATGGAACCTGAGGGAGCTGTTCTGGTTCATCCGCCTGAGGTCCGGAAAGGAAGGCCACGAGTCCTACAGAAGAATCGCATGTCAGATATATGACGAGCTCGAGCGAGTGCACCCTATCCTGGCTAAATATATAACAGTCGAGAGAATGGAAGGGCCGGCGAGGTAGCTATTTCTCTATTATATCAATAATCTCTTCCGGACTGTCCGCGAAATGGATGAGTCCCATGTCCTTGTCGTCGTTTATCAGGAAATCCTCTTTCAGCGGGTTGTTCTTCAGCCACTCAAACAAACCGTTCCAGTAATTCCTGTTCACGCATATTATCGGGACAGTGTCCACGATACCAGTCTGCATGAGGACGAGGTATTCGAACAGCTCGTTCAGCGCCCCGAAGCCGCCCGGATAGAATATAAGAGCCTCGCTTTTTATCGACATTATGAATCTCCTCACGAACATGAAATGGAAGGACATCTCCTCCGTGAAAATCGGGTCGTTGATTTTTTCGCCTTTCAGCAGTTCCGCCCTTAGACCGATCGATGGCGCGCCGGCTTCTTTAGCCCCGGAATTGGCTGCGTGCATTATCCCCGGACCTCCGCCGCTCATTATAGCATATCCCCTCTTTCCCAATTCGAAAGCGGTCTTTTTGCAGTGATCATAATACTTGTTGTCCGGTTTTACCCTGTGGGAACCGAACACTGTGATTATTTTCCTGTCTATCCTGTTGAGAAGCGAGAGGCCGTCGTTTATCTCCTCCCTGACCTTGCTGACCGTCCATTCGGTGTTGGAGTAATATTCCGCGTTCTTGTGCATCCGGGTCATGCTACCACTTCTCAAACCTCTTCTTTATCCTGTCCTCCGGGCGAGAAACGAGGATCGATCCGTCTATTATGACCCTTTTCCTGTCCGGGAGGGTGAAAACGAACTTGCATTCGCTTTTCGTGAGGGTGATCTCCTTCTTATCACGCTTTTCGATAATGAAGGTGTTCCTGGTCTCGTCGATCACCTCCCCCCGGATACCGACGGATTTGGGGTTGGATGATTCCTTCACTTCCAGAAGAAGCCCTATCAGTTCATGACGGACTATGTTTTCGGGTGTGATCATATAGAAATATCTTGATGGCTGTATTAAAAACTCTTCCTTTCGTGATGCGGTTCTGACTCAGATCACTTCGATGTTCTCTTCCGGGAAGCCGAGCCTGACAAGTATCTCCTTGATCCTTCTCCTGTGATCGCCCTGCAGCTCTATGACATTGTCCTTGATCGTCCCTCCGCATGCCATTTTCGTCTTCAGCTGCTTCAGGATATCCTTTATGTCTATGTCCTTGCTGATCCCAGAAATAAGGGTTATGTGCTTTCCGTATCTCTTTTTGTCGTGGCTCACGCGTATCTTTTCTTCTTCCTTGGCGACTATGTCGCACACGCATATGCTCTTGTCAAGACCGCATTTTTTACAGATCTCACTCATCCTTTGAACTCACCCTCCATATTAAAAAAAGAATTTCTCCTTAGTAAAAGAATGGAATGGATCATTTTAACTTCTTTTCCCCTTTCATCGTGAGTATTCGCGCTATGGTCCTCCGGATCTCCTTTATCCTTCCCGGAGAAGTTACCGAAGCTCCTATGTGGATGTTGGCCTTCTCCTTGCTCAGCTCCAGCCTCAGCTCCTTCAGCTGCTTGCCAGTTTCCTTTTCGTCCATCTTTCTGATCTCTTTCATCCGGAGTATGGCCATCATTTATCACTCTTTTCTGTTTTATCTTTCGCTTCCTTCTTTTTAACCGTTTTCTTGTCCTTGTCTTCCTTCTGCGGGACGTCCTCCGAGATTATCGGCATCCTCATCATTATCTTCACCTTGATCCCGATCTTTCCCGGCCTCGTGTTAGCTTCCTTGAACCCGTAATCCACGAGCTCCTTCGCGGGCTGTCCGCAGTGCTTAAGGTAACCATCATTGAATTTTCCCATCCTACCCTTGGACCCGCCGAGCTTCCCGGACATGACGATTTCGCACCCTATCGCGCCGGCGTTCATTATCCTCTTCAGCATGACGTTCCCGATTTTCTTGTAATTGTATCCGCTTTCCAGCGCCGTGGCGATCTTTTTCGCGACTATGCTGGAGTCCAGGTCGGCGGATCTTATGCTCTTCACGTCGATCTGCGGGTTCTCGAGCTTGAACTCGTTTTTCAGGACCTCTGTCATGTCGTTTATCTTTCTCCCGCCCGCGCCTATTATCCTTCCCGGCCTGTCCGTGTAAATCACGATCTTCACACCGAGCGGGGTCCTTTCAAGCTCTATGTTGGAATAATTCTCGTTCGGGAAATTCTTCCTTATGAAATTCTCTATCTGCATTTTTCTCGTGCTGTAGTTGACGAAGAATTTTTTCATTAACATAATGATCATTTCTGAAGGAGAACGACCTGTATGTTGGTCATCTTCCTTCTCATCCCCCTTAATTTCAGCCTTCTCGGCCTCATGAAACCGAAGCCCTTGTGGGCCGATGCGTAGATAATCATCCTGCCCGTGTCCAGACCCTTGAACTCCGCGTTCGCCTCCGCCGAGTTTAACAGCGAAAGGATCTCTTTCGTGACATTATCATAATACTTGCCGTTGATGCTCCTCTTCTTCGTCATCACGTCCTGGAGGAGATTCTTCCCCTTCTGCAGGTTCTTCCTGCTGATGGCCTTGCATACTGTTACCGAGCTTTTCGTGGATATCCTGAGGGCTCTTCCGTATACCTTTGCCGACTTCTTCGGGTTCAGCTTTAATGCGTACTGATCCATTTAAACACCTTACTTCAGGGGCACGAACTTGCTTGACCTCGTTGCGCCGAAACCGGGTGCCGAATGCTGGACTCTCTTCCTGGTCGTGGCGAACTCGCCGAGCCTGTGGCCGAGCATCTCCGGGACTATGTCGATCGAAACGTATTCCTTGCCGTTGTGCACGCCTATCTTCGTTCCGAGCATCTCCGGGAGTATTATCATTTCCCTGCAGGTGGTCTTGTGGAACTTCCCGGGCTTCTCCTTTATCTTGCTGAGGAGCTTTTTCTGGTTTTCCGTCAGTCCCCTTGTGAGGGACCTTCTCATCCTTGAAGGAAGCATCCTGGAGAATTCCTCGACGCTCATCCCCTTTACCTCTTCAATGTCCTTGTTTTTGTAATTGAATTTTGCCATAATCATCAGTCCTTTTTACCCTTCCTGTATCCCGTTCTCCTGGCTCCCCATGATCCCACCTTCGCTCCCGGGGGAGCGTTCCTGCTCACTGTGGTCGGTTTGCCCGGCTTCGTCGGACCGCCGAAGGGATGGTCGACTGCGTTCATAGCCACGCCAGACGTCCTCGGGTACAGCTTGCCCCTCCTGTGCATGGCTATCCACCTCTTTCCAGCCTTAAGGAACGGCTTTTCGTGATGCCCGCCGCCTGCGGGAATCCCCACGCTCGCCCTGCACTCTGAATGGAGGATTTTCTTCTTCTTCGATGGCATCTGCAATACGCATTTCTTGCCGGTCTTTGAAACCAGCGTTGCGAATGATCCTGATGTTCTGCAAAGTTTGGGTCCGGAATTGGGCGAAGCTTCGATCGAGAACACCGAAGCACCTACCGGAGTCTTTCCAAGGGTTGACACGAATGACGCGTCTTCGCCCGTCTTTATTCCAAGAGGAGCAAGAACGTACGAGTTGGTCCCGTCCGAGTATAGTATTTTCGCTACCGGCGTGTTCCTGCCGGGATCGTTTATTATGTCGACTACCCTTCCGTGCAGGTTTTTGTAGAGCAGATTTATGTTTAACCTTTTCTTCGGTGCCCTGTAGGTTGGGGTTCCTCTCCCCCTCCTCTGCGATATGAGTCGTCTTCCCATAATATTACCTATATTATATCATGCCGAGCTTCGATGCCACATCGGCCGCCGAAAACTCTGGATTTATTTTAACATAAGCTTTTTTATAACCTTTCCGGCTGATCTCGGTTTTGACCCAGTCAACCCTGACCTCGAACTCCTTTTCAACCGCTTCCTTTATCATGGCCTTGTTGGCCTTCCTGTTGACTATGAATACCAGCTTGTTCTCCATCTCCACCATGTTCATGGATTTTTCCGTAAGGTGGGGATAAACGATAACGCTCCACGGATCCAGTTCCCTCTTCGGGGATTCCTTCTTCCTGGCTTCGGCCTTTGGTTCACTTCTTTTCTTTTCCGGCATTATCTTCCCTCTTTTTTCCGAATTCCGCTATCGCGGTCTTTGACCATATGGTCATCCTTCCCGGCTGTGTTCCGGGTGCGAGGAGCTCCGTCGTCAGTTCACTCGCTTTCGTCACGTCGATTCCCGGGATTCCCTTTGCAGCCTTTTCTATCCCTTTGTCATCATTGATTATTATCAGGGGACCCTTCCTTTTCTTGTACTTCCTTCCCCTCGTCTTGCCCCTGCCAGACCTTATCTTCTTTTCCGAGCACCTGTCCAGTTCGTCCTTTAGTCCGATGCTCAGGAGCAGGGATACGACCTCTTTCGTTTTCTTGATGTCCTGGAACGCATCCTCGAAGACTATCGGAACGGCAATGTCCCTTGACCTGTGCCTTTTCGAAACAAGGTCCTTGTCAGCGGAAGCGGCAACGGCCGAGTTG
This sequence comes from Candidatus Aenigmatarchaeota archaeon, assembly GCA_016932215.1. Taxonomy (GTDB): domain Archaea; phylum Aenigmatarchaeota; class Aenigmatarchaeia; order QMZP01; family QMZT01; genus JAFGDH01. The sequence goes on from JAFGDH010000015.1 coordinate 87,759, forward strand.
AGGGCCTTTTTCCACTCCTTCCTGTTGATCTTGAGGTCCCATACCTTTTCGGCTTTCGGCGGGTGGGCCCTTCGCCCCTTCGTCGCGTAGGGTTCGATCCTCGCTGTAAGATTGAGGAAACCCGAGTTGTGTATCCTTCTCATCCTCGACATTTCCCTGTTCATCATGCTGTATCTGGTCTGCCTTCTCCCGTGGTAATGGGCAGAGCTTCTCTGTCCTGCCAGAGGATCGGAACCATAGGATTGCCTGTTCCAGCTCTGCTCAGCCAGAACGGCCCTCTTGATCAGGTCTGCCCTGACCTTCTCACCGAAGGCCTTCGGAAGGCTGACCTTGCCCCTTTCCTTCCCGTTAAGATCGTATACGCTTACCTGCATTCTGATCGTCCTATATAGTTAAACGAATTATACTATTAAACTTATTAATATTTAAGCGTTTTTATAAATCCCAGGCCCTTCGTAATCGTTTATTAATCAACTTTACCAAATCTAAACATGACACTTAAATCGGATGAGGAATCCCATAAAACCAAGCAGCCGTGGAAGGTGAAGGCTATGGTTCTGGCCGGCTTCGCCATAATGTTCATCCTTCTGATTTACTCGATTTCCTATCTCTTCCAGACAGGGGAAAATCCCCTGCTGCTCATAGTTCTGATATTAGTGACCCTCGTGATGATACCGGTCGCGATATTCTCGGTGGACACCGCATTCTACCATTACGCCTGGAGCGGGTGATAAAATGGAAACCAACATATGGCCCATGGGAAGAAGATTTGGATGGAGAACCAGGATGGCAGTCACATTCTCCATTCTTGTCATATTCATCCTTCTCATGGCTATACTTTTCCTTGTTACCCAGGAGGAGATCGGGATCCTGCTGGTAGGACTGGTGGTCCTGCTGATAATAGTTCTCGTCCCTCTGGCGGCCTTCTCGATGGATGCCGTTTACCAGCCGAGATAGATTGATTTATAAAATTTTCATTACAGTGTAAAGCAAGATTATCATGACACTAATTATTGCGGAAACCGGCGTTAAGGGTCCGAAAAGAATCAATGACAAATACCTTGAAGAAAATTTTACCCCGGTTGGGTTCAACGGCTGCCATCTCACCAGTACAACACCCGTCGATGCTCAGGAGTGGTCATACAAATGCAAGCCGAACAACGAGGGAAGGAAACAGACTATCCGGCTGCAACACGATCAGATAATAATGTCCGACGGCACTCTCAACCTGGGGCATTACTGCCCAAGTTCGCAGGGCATAGGCAACGGAAGCTGCGGTTACATGGGATGCATGTTCAACAGCAGTAATGGCGTTTTCTACCTGGAGAATAAAAAGGGAGACCAATCCAGGTTTAAGATTAGTAGAATAGCAGCAATGTTTTAGTTACAATTTCTCAAGGAATTCCTCTTCTGAAAAATGAAGGTCTCCCGGTATTATTATCACCGCCGGCGGGGGAAGGTCCGTAGCCTTCCCGTATACTATTATCTCTTTGTCCGAACCCAGTTTCGAGCATATGATCATCTTCCTGCCCTTCAGGATGCCCTTCTTCTCTTTGTCAATTCCCTTTAAGATTTCGAGGGCTTTCTTCGTCCCCAGTTCTATGTCAAGAAGAAGCAGGGAATGAAGTCCCATTTTCATGTTCTTTGCGATAGCTTCATAGAATGAATCAGGACTGTAGTTCTCTTCCGGCGACGGTATGGTTACGACCCTGCCGAACTTGTAGAGATGGAGCCCGGTCCTCCCCACCACTGTCAGGATGGATGACGAATGGACCACTTCGAACGGTACGCCTTTTTCTTTCGCCTCCGCCAGCAGGTGCAGATGGGTAGTCGCCACCAGCGGGTCGCCCGGAACCAGGAGGACGATTTCCTTCTTTCTCGCTTTCTCGACGAATGTTTCCGAATCGTTCTCCACGTCCTTCCTCTCCAGCATTCCGATCTCCTTCCCGATCATCTTACCCAGCCTTTTGAGTGATCCTCCCCAGGCCGCCGTGTAGAGCTCGCAGTAAACGTCATCCGCCTTCCTGCATATCTCCAGACCCTTGACTGAGATATCCCTCTCGTCCCATATGCCCAGACCGATCAGATACAGCATAGTTTAAATTGTTCCGCTTGTTTTAAATTTAAATTTTCTCTCCATTCCTTTGATATGGACGACATGTTCATGGCCACCGTGAGCGGAGACATGGGTTTCGAGCTCGGGGATTTCGCCAGGAAGCCTAAGGGTAAGAAGTCCTACATAACGTGGCACATCGAAGAGGGCGGGGGATCGATCAACTCCAGCCCGAGAATCAAGGGAATGTACATTTACCTGGCTGCAATGGACGGCTATCTTTACAAGCTCGAGAAGGAGACTGGCAAAGAGGTCTGGAAGTTCAAGGCGGGCGGCATGTTCTCCGATTCTTACCCCGTTTTCGAAAACGGAATGATATTTCTCGGTTCTTATGATCACAACTTCTATGCCATAGACGAGGAAAATGGGACGGAGCTATGGAGGTTCCAGACAGGCGGCAGGATAGACGGATCGTCCGGCCTTCTGATCGGCGGGATGGTCGTTTTCACATCCAAGGACTATTACGTTTACGCGCTTGACCAGAAAACCGGAAAAATGGTCTGGACGTTCCGTACGGGCGGATGGTCATGCTCGTGCCCCACCGAACACGAGGGAAGGATACTGGTCAGCTCCTCGGACGGGAACATGTACTGCCTTTCGAAAGAGGGGAAGGAACTATGGAGGTTCCAGACGGGCGGAAACATATTCTCCCAGAACAGGTTCTGCATACACGAAGGGAACGTGTATTTCGGTTCGGACGACTTCAACGTTTACGGCGTCCGGATCTCGGATGGCCGGGAGACCTTCCGTTTCAAGACAGGCGGGTACGCCAATGTGGTGCCCATAGTCCATGAAGAAATCCTGTATTTCGCTTCAAGCGATATGACCTTCTATGCAGTAGAAATCGGTACTGGCAGGACGATCTGGAAATTCAAGACAGGTCTCGAAGATGCGGGGAGCAAGGCGGTGATAATAGGGAATAATGTCGTTTTTGGATCATCTGACGGTTACGTTTACTGCCTCGATTCCAAAACAGGGAAGGAGATATGGCGTTACAAAACGGACGGACACATATTCGGTAGACCCGCTGTGGACGGGGGAAAGATATATTTCGGATCCTACGACTGCCATCTGTACTGCTTAACCACGGAAGGGAAGCTTCTCTGGCGTTTTCAGACGTCCACGCTGAACCAGAACAAATACGAATACGAGGAGGACTCTGTGATCGAGTTCAAGCCCCCGGAGATTACCGAGACCGTTGAAGAGGAGAAGGGCAAATACTCATCCCACGAGGCCAGCGTAACCCACGAATCAACTTACTCCGTGAAGAGCGAATACGTGTTCAAGAGCGAATACGCATAATGACGCAACTATTTTTAAGTCTAAGCAGTAGTAACATATAATGGCAGAAGGAAACACCCCTCCCAGGACAAGTTATGAAATCGCTTGCGATGGGCCTAAGCCCGCTTATGCGGAGGTGAGAATGATCGGGCTGGATGATATCAGCTTTTACAAGGGATTTTCTGATGCTTGGCGCAGGCCCCTTCCGTCGATGCAGGCAAACGCATCAGGAAAAATCGGCCCGCTGAAAGTATCCAGCTACACGGAATATGATTTTACGGTTCCGGGGGGATTCTGGGGTGATGTACCGGTTACCATGGATGATCTTTTCGGATTTTTTGGGCCCGGTATGAAAATGGACTGGGAAAAAGCAAGCACGGGAAGTGACTTTAATGCGCTCCTGAGAGCGGGAATCAAAATGAAGGATTTGAATTACGGAAGGCTGAATCTTGGCAGCTTTTTATACCCGCTTACTTACCCCGGAAAGGGGAAAATGCTTCATTTCAATGCCGGTTTTGATGTGGGAAATGGGTGCAAAGCAGGCGTAATATACAGGCGCTGGTGGGGCGACGGAAATGGAGACCGCGATGTCAGGGGTATACAGTTTGAAAAGAAGCTGAAAGGCAATGTTTCATTGGCGGCAAAGGCTTTCAGGTTCCCTGGCAACAAGTATCACGGCTTCTTGGGTTTCACTTACCGCAGAAAAGGAAAAAGATAATCACTTCCCGAAAAGAATCTCAACCACTTCCCCGTTGGAGAGCTGGTAATCCGCCCCTATCTTCCGCTTCTTCTCGAAATCGATCCCGCCTATGAACTTTTCCGCCATCTCCGTATGGACCTTCCCGGCGAATTCCTTCAGGGTGATCTTGTCGGGAACAAGAAGGGCGTCCGGTAATACCTTCCCCTTTTTGTTCGTGAGATGGTTGATGTTCGCCACGGGGTAGGCGACTATATATTTCAGTAGCCTGAAAACGGCCGCGTTAAGGCATTCCTGGACGCCTGTTGACCCGTATTTTTCGAGAACATTTTTCTTCACGAAATCGAGTCCCTGTCTCTGCTTTTTATTCAGCCCTTCCGGGTTTTTTATCCCGAATTCATTGTCCCCCGGGGTGTACTCGATCAGGCCGTGATGGTCCGCCTCCTTCAATGCGAGTTCGCTCTCCGCGGAGCAGGGGATGATTATGTAGCCCGGGAACTTATCCTTCAATCTTTTGAGATTCTTTTCCGACCCCGGTACGTCGATCTTGTTCGCAGCGATGATCATCTTCTTGGAGAGCTTCCGGAGTTCGAAGGAGAATTTTTTCAGGTCCTTTTCGGACCACTGTGCCGGTGTCTCTGCATTCAGTCCGGTTTTTCTGATCGATTCAGAAACCTGGCTCTCGGTGATCTTTAGGCCGGAGAACTGGATTGTAAGGGACTCAACCAGCTTCTTCTTCTGCATCTCCACGTCCTTCGAGAACTTAGCCCAGTTCTTCTTCAGAAGACCGAAGAACCATTCCCCTATCTCCGTTTCAAGGAATTCGACGTCCTTCGCCGGATCATACGTCCCCTTTTCCACGGATTCACCCTGGTCGTTAGTAGACCCGGAAATGTCTATGACATGGATGAATGCGTCCGCCTGTCTCAGATCGTCTAGGAACTGGAGGCCAAGGCCCTTCCCTTCGTGCGCTCCAGGGACCAGCCCGGCGACGTCCAGCATCTCGACGGGGATGAACCTTATGCCGTCTTTGCAGTAGCCGTGGTTCGGATTGCATTTGCTTCCGATTTTCGTTTCCGGGCATTCCGCCTTGACGAAGCCCATCGCGTGATTGGGCTTGATGGTCGTGAATACACGGTTTGATATTTCTACATTTGCTAAAGTAGTAGCTTTAAAAAAAGTACTTTTCCCTGTATTCGTCTTACCTATCATGGCAATTAGGACCATTCGGAAAACACCTCTTGTAAAGTATTTATTTCTCCTTATATATATTATTAATATGGATGAGATTCACATTGATCAATTAAAAACAATAAATATAAACGTTAAATTGAAAAATGAATTCTTAAAAAAAATTCTTGATAAAATAAAAGAAAAAAAGATTACAATACCGTCCATTCATTCAAAGCTAAAACCAAAAATACCATTATTGACATTTAAGTCAATTTTAAAACCTTCTTATAACAATTTTAGGCCGTTATGGTTAATTTTAGATCTATGTAAAATAGTTGAAATAGATATTAGCGAATTAGAAAAAAATGTAATTTCATACAGAACCAAGAAAGGCAGGATTGTTATATCTAAACCTAAACTTCCAATAAAAATTACACCAGTTTTCGATATGATAATTTCTCATATTATGGGTGATGGTCATTGCTTTGATATCGAAGGAAGAGACCCTTACTTTGGATATATACAATCAAATAATGAATTGTTGTTGAGTTTTCTGATCAAAGTTGAAAGTGTTTTTGGTAAAATTGATTATTCTTATGAATATTTTCCGAAATCAAAAAAAATCCATATACCTTCTTCAATTAGTTGTGTTATGATGCAACATTATGGTCTCAAATCAAATGATTTTCTTGAGAACAATTCAAGATTACCTTCTAAAATTTTAAATAAAAAGAAAGAATATTTGTTAGGTGTTTTGATAGCTTTCATAATAGATGAAGGACATATTGATTCTTCCAACATAGTAATTGGAATGAAAAACAAAAAACTCTTGGAGGATTTGAAATTTATTTGCAAAAAACTTAATTATAATACAAAAATAACCTCAAACAACGAAAAGAGATTTTTTCTGTATATTTTATCCGATGGTGTAAAAAGTTTATGGGACGATTATTTATCATTAAAGGAAATATATCCTGAAATAAATTTGGGGTACAAAGAAAAACTTATATTTGATTTTATTTTGAGAAAAAATAAAGAATGGCGAACATTCAAACAGGGTGAATGCAAAAATAGAATTATCGAAATTCTCAATGAATTCCCGAGGACTATTATTGAACTATCGAAGATTCTTGAAATTTCAAGACAAGGTGTAAAATATCATTTAAATCGATTGAAAGATATGGAAATAGTTGAAATATACGGTACTGGATATTCAGGAAGTAGCATTTTCAAATTGAAAAAATATCATAAATTTCCCGTCAAAAATAAAGGCAGATGCAGACAATATGATTCTACAAATAATAAAATTCTTTATATGCTAAAAAATCGAGAAACAACAACAATTGAATTATCGAAAATTCTTAAAATGAGTCGGGAAGCTGTTTACAATTTATTACTGAATCTTGAAAATAAGAAAAAAATTATTAGACTCGGGAAAGAAAATAGAAAAATTTTATGGGGAATAAAAAAATCACCCGAAACTTAAAATCTTTACCTGCATCCCGTCCTTTCCGGTCACCGGGTAATTCATGAACTCCTTCAGCAGGTTCTTCCCGTTCTTTACCCTGGATATCCCTTCTGCCGTGTACTTCGCTCCTCTCAATGCGTTGTGGGGATCTGGTTCCGGCGGCATTCCCAGAGAGATCATGATCTCGTTCAGGCTGAACAAAAGTATGCCTTCGTACATTGCCTTGTCCATTCCCATTTTTTTGCAGAATATATCGTGAAGATCCAAGACATCCGGAGAAAATGGGAACTTTATACTGAACCTGTCCGCAGTGGATTTCAGGAATGAATAATCGAATCTCGTGTAATATCCGCCGATTTTTTTGGTCTTTGTCCTTTTTGCCCATTCCAGAAACTCCTTCAGTAATTCTCCCGGCGTTTTCTTGTTATCCCTGATCTGCTTTCTCGTGAATCCGTTGATCTTGAGGGCGGTCTTGCTGATGGAAGCGCCTTTCCATATACCGCATTCTCCATAGAACTGGTTTTTGGGATTGGATAAATCCAGAGCACCTATACTCAGAATCGAATTCCTTATCGGATCAAGCCCGGTGGTTTCAACGTCCACTATTATCATTTAACAGACCTTCCCTTCCATACCGTTGTCTACAGTGACATCCCCTTCGGACGTCTTCAGTTTCTTTCCGTTGTAGAATACCCCGTCTTTCTTCGCGAGAATCTTGAGGTTCCAGAATTGCTTGATTTCCACTACCTTCGAAGGCTTCTTTTCGATCCCTTCCGCGAATACACTGGTACCCGGTTTCGCCTTGCTGGTCAGCAGGCCGATCTTGTCCCCTTCCTCGACCGCAAGAAGCATACCATTGGATTCCTCCCCGCGGAGGTTGGCGGGCTTCAGATTCGATAGGATAACCAGATTCTTTTCTTCCAGTTCTTCCTTCCTGTAATAAGGCTTTATGCTGGCGATTATCTGCCTTTTCTCTGATCCCAGATCGATACTGATCTTGTAAAGCTTTTCGGCGTTTGGATGGTCTTCGACGGAGATGATCTTCGCGACTTTAAGGTCGAGAGAGGAGAATGGGTCTAATTTTGTATCTTCACTGAGGATTTCGTACGACCCTCCGCATATTTTCTTTATCAGTTCGCACATTGCCCTGAGGGAATCCTCCAGGTATTTGTCGCTCGTTTCCTTGTTTCCCTGGACGTAAAGGAATATATTCTTGGAACTCTTGTCTATTTTTGTGTGGTCTCCTTGCTTGACTTCGAGTTTGCACATCACGTTCTGGTCATCGACAACCACGTATTCACCTTTATTGATTTTTTCCTTCTCCTTTGTTCCGAGTGGAACATAATTCTCGCTTCCGTCCGCTATCTTCAGATGGACGTTGCCTTTGATCTTTGAAACGTCATGTGCCCCCGATGCAACGGAATGCTTGCATGCGATCATGTTGTAAGCATCAACCACCGCGTTTATGGTCGGGAACTTCCCGCTATTCTTCACGATCTGATGGAGATGCCTTATCGGGTTTTCCGCTTTTACTCCGACCTTCGCATAAAGTTCCTCGTAAGCCTTTATGATTTTGTCCTTCGAAAGGTCTTTGTTTGCGAATTCCTTCGCGAAACCATCCTTCATCCTTTCAAGTTCTCCCGCCTTGGACCGTACGTTCACATCCTTCAGCAATGCCGCGCAGAAGTTTATTCCGAGTCCCTTCACTTCCGGGGATACGTCGAATTTTATTCCCTTCACTTCCCCCACAGTATCTGCGTTTTTCTTCTCAATGTTCCTGAGCACGATCGCCGGTTCCCCTATCTTATGATCTTTTATTTCCTTCCCGAGATCTTTCCACCCGATATCCTTCAGGTTAAGCTGCTTCTCAATGGAAGCGCAGAAATCCGGAGTCACCGGCTTCAGGAGAATTATTATGTCCTTTACGATGTTCGCAGCGAGGGCGAGCACCTCGTCACACCTCTTTTTATCGTTCTTCGCGAGCACCCAAGGCTGGCTCTCCTGGAAGAACCCGTTCCCTATATCCCCTATTTCCAAAATGTTCCGTAGGGCCTTGTCCAGCTTCAGTCCCTCGAACGACTCCTCCGCTTCCCTTACCTTCTCTTTGACGAGGTCGATCGTTTTCTTATCCTTGGTAGGATTGATGGAATTTATCCCGGAGCCGGTCTTTTTCACGAAGGACAACGTCCGGTAGCAGAAGTTAGCTATGTTTGAAACAAGCTCGTTGTTCACCCTCTCTATCATCTCGTCCACCGAGAAGTCCCCGTCGTCCCCGAACGGGATGTTCCTTATCAGGAAGTACCTGATCGAATCCGACGAATACTCTTTAGCCAGGTAAATCGGATCAATCACGTTGCCTAGCGATTTTGACATCTTCTGACCGTTTACAGTGAGGAATCCGTGAACTATGATCTTTTTCGGGAGAGGGATTCCTGCCCCCAGCAGCATTCCCGGCCAGATTCCCGCGTGGAACCTCAGCATGTCCTTTCCCACCGCATGAATGTCCGCGGGCCAGAATTTCGTGTACTTCTTTTCCGGAAAACCGACACCGGTAAGGTAGTTTGTGAGTGCGTCGCACCAGACGTACATTACCTGGTTCTCATCGCCGGGAACCGGGATGCCCCACGGAAGATGCTCCTTGTCCCTGGAGAAGCTGACGTCGGTCAATCCCTCTTCAATTAGTCCCAGAAAGTCATTCTTCCATTTTTCCGGCGTTATCTCCAGCTCGTCGGATTTGACGAGTTCCCTTATCCTGTCGGAATATTTGGAAAGCCTGAAAAAATAATTCTCCTCGGCGATTTTTTGTATCTCCAGGTTCGGGTGATTGGGGCATTTCCCATCCTCAAGGTCCTTCTCCGTTATGAATCTCTCACACCCGGAACAGTAGAAACCCTCGTATTTCTTTTTGTATATATCACCTTTTCCGGCGAGTGTCTTCCATATGTTCAGAACGCCGGGCCAGTGAACCTTCCGGTCAGTCGTGCGGATGAAATAGGAATTGGATATTTTCATTACCTTCGTCAGCTCGCGGAAAAAAGCGGCGTTCTTGTCAACAAACGCCTGGGGGGTGAGTCCCTCTTTCTTCGCGGTCTGGTAATTCTTGGTCCCGTGCTCGTCGGTTCCGGTAAGGAAGAATACGTCTCTCCCCTTCAGCCCTTCCAGTCGCGCCAGCACGTCCGCCTGGATTATTTCGAGGGCGAAACCTATATGCGGCGGAGCATTGGCGTAAGGAATGGTCGTGGTGATGTAGAATCCTTTTTTCACGCTCATTCCAATATTTTGGAATATTATGTTAAAAATCTATTCTCCGGGGGAAACTGAACCTTTCCCGCTAAGATCAATTTTTTAAGAATAACAATTTACTATAAAGATTAATCGTTTTACAACATGAACTGATTGATAATAGTTGTACTTCGAAATCGGGTGATCCCATGATGGAGCAGCTCAAGGACATGATCAGGAAGGCAAGCCGGGCAAAGGAGATAATAGACGCGTGTTCCGACCAGATTAAGGTCGTTTCCCACTACGACGCCGACGGCATCTGTTCGGCAGCGATAATGACGAAGGCCCTGATCAGGAGAGGCAAGGATTTTCATTTGGCTTTCATACAGCAGATAAACGAGGACATACTTATGGAGCTGGAGGCGGAAAAGAGGAAAGTAATAATATTCCTCGACCTCGGTTCCGGTTACCTGAACGACATAAAGAATTACCTGAACGATTCTGACGTGATCATATGCGATCACCACCAGCCCGTCGGCGATGCCGGTCGAAATGTTACCGAGATAAATTCCGTGTCTTCCGGCATAGACGGCAACATTTCCGGCGCCGGCGTGACTTATCTTCTCGCGAGGACGATGAGCAGCGAGAACATCGATTTGGCTTCCCTCGCTATCGTGGGTGCGATAGGCGATTCACAGATAGACTCCGTCGGGAAGGACTGGGGCCTGAACGGCCTCAACATGGAGATAGTAAAGGACGCCGAGAACAAGGGTAAGCTTAAGGTCTCCAAGGGCCTCCGCATATGGGGTAGGTATTCCCGCCCTTTGCACAAGGCCCTCCAATATTCGATCGATCCTTACATACCCGGTATTTCAGGCTCCGAATCCTCAGCGGTCCAGTTTCTCACGGAGATAGGAATCCCGGTAAAAAAGAATGACGGCGAATGGAACACGATATCTGACCTGACGATCGACCAACAAAAGAGGCTGGCCACGGAAATAATAAAGGAAAGGATACGGGGGAATCATAACGACCCAGACGTCGTTTTCGGGGACGTTTACGAGCTTCTAGACAAGCCCGGAATATTCAGGGATGCCAGCGAGTTCGCTACCGTTCTGAACGCGTGCGGAAAGATGGACAGGGCGAGCCTTGGCGTATCCGTCTGCCTGAACAGGCCAGACTCCTTCGAGGAGGTCAAGAAGGTTGTTGAAAAGTACAGGAGCGAGATCGGAAAGGCCATATCATGGATATACAGGCAGATAGACAAAAAGACGGAAAGGATAAGGATAATGAACGGGGTTTACATACTCGCCGGCGACGCGATATCCGAACACTTCATCTCGAATGCCACGTCGACCGTCAGCCACTCCGGGATACTCCCGGACAAGCCCATCTTCGGTCTCGCTAACGCGGAGAGGGGCATAAAGATATCGGCAAGGGCCAGCCAGGAACTCGTTGACAAGGGGATGCGGCTGAACGAGATAATGAATACAATCGCTTCTAAATACGGAACCGAAGGCGGCGGCCACATGGCGGCTTCCGGTGCGACCATCCCTGCGGGAAAGGAGGAGGAATTCATAAAGATGACCGAGGAACTCATATCCGTCCGGGAAGACGGAAAAAAAGAGGAAACGGAAGCGAAGGAGCCGGAGGAAAAACAGGAAGATGCCGCGGATAAAGCTAATAAAGATGAGGAAGTAATAAAAACAGATAACTTTATAATATATGACAACAAAAATAAGGAATTCGAAAGCAAGGAACCCATCGATCTTTCGAAGATAGACATGGAAGGTAATGAAAATGGGAATGAAGGGAAAACCCAGGCTTAAGGAAGAGGAGAACGTAACCAAGGACACAGCCAAGATAGAGGAAGCCTCGGCCAGCGACGTTGAAGATAAAAGGATAGTCATCAAAAAGTGGAAGGGAAAGGACTGGTTCAACATAATCGCCCCTGAAAACTTCGCAGGGATTTTCCTCGCGCAGACGCCCACGACCGACCCGAAGAACATAATGGGAAGGACAATAGAGGTTTCGGTATCAGAGATAACCGGAGACAGGCACAGGGACAACATGAAGATGAAGTTCGTTGTCGAAAGGATCGAGGGGAAAAATGCTCACACAAGGTTCAACGGATTCGAATCGGTAAGGGAACACGTAATGAGAATGGTAAGAAAGAGAAACAGAAAGGTCCAGATAATTTTTGATTCAGTCACCAAGGACGGGTGGCTTCTGAAGATAACAGCCCTTTCGATACTTAACGGAAAAACAACCACTGAAATACAGAAAAAATCGAGGAGGATGATGGTAGACATAATAAACGAAACAACAGGTTCTGTCACGCTTAACGATTTAATCAGGAAGATAATAAACACCCAGCTCCAGATGCAGATAAAGAAGACCGTAAGCAAGATTTATCCCGTCAGGTTCTTCGAGATAGAGAAGATAAAGGTTCTCAGGGCAGGCGAATCAAAGGTCACTAAAGAGAAAACCTTACCTAAAGAGGAAAATAAGGAAGCCAGACCTGAAGAGAAAAAGGCAAAGAAAACAGAAGAGAAGCCAAAAATTTCAAAAGCAAAGTCATCATCCTCTGGTTCGGAAGCAAAGCCTGAAAAGAAGCCCGTAAAGAAGACGGAAAAAGCGAAAGAAAAGAAAGCCAAAACAAAGAAAGCAAAGAAATGATTTATTCTATCAGTACAAACGAATATTATGAGACTTGTTGCTCTCGTAGACAAACCAAGCGGATTAACCTCTTTCGAATGCGTTGAAAGACTCGCGAAGAAATTCAGGGTGAAGAAGGCCGGTCATACGGGCACGCTCGACCCGAAAGTTACAGGCCTTATGATAATAGCCCTCGGCGAGGCCAGGAAGGCGATACCAGTCCTCATGGGAATGGACAAGGAATATGAGGGAAAGATGATTCTTCACAAATATGTTTCTAAGGATTCCCTGAAAACCGGAATGAAGAAATTCACCGGGGAGATTGTCCAGACGCCTCCTGTACGTTCCAGAGTGGCGAGAAAACCGAGAAAGAGAAGGGTATACTCCTTCGAATTTCTGAGAGAGAACAGCCGGGAAATCGAATTTCGTGTCAAATGCGAGGCAGGAACCTACATAAGAAAATTAATACACGACCTCGGCGAAACCATCGGGACAGGCGCACACATGGCTGAGCTGAGAAGGATATCAGTGGGCCCTTTCGGGGTAAAGGAATCTCTCCCCATGGACAAGATCACGAGAAAGGACCTCATCCCGATCGAAAGCGTGCTGGAAAGGATTGTCCTCAAGAAGGCTGTGGTCAGCAGTGAAGCGGTCGAAAAGATAAGGAACGGCGTTCCGGTGGGAAAGGAAATGATCATAAAATCGGACGACTTCGGAAGAAACGAAACGTTCGGGATATACGACGAAGAGGGGAGCATAATAGCCCTCGGAAAGAAATCCGGCAGTAATATAAATGCCGACCGTGTTTTCAGTCAGTAGGTGTTCTTTACGACCACCCACGTCTTGTCGTCCATTGTCTCTTTATGGCAGTAGCTCCTCATGACTTCATTCACTATTTTCCTGCCCATATTCTTTGTGCTGAGATGCCTGTAGTCCATCAGAGCCTCCTTGATTCTCTTGGTACCGAATTCCTCCTTGCCGTCCGAGGCTTCGTTTATCCCGTCAGTGAAAAGGAAAAGCCCGCTTCCCTCGTCAAGGGTCGCCTGAAGCTTCCTGTATCTCAAATCCGGAACCCATCCAAGGGCCATGTCGCTGTCCTTCAGTTCCTTTACACCCTTATCAGAGAAAATCATGGGATAATTGTGACCGGCATTGACGTAAACGAATTCACCCTTCTTACCGCTCCTTTTCAGATCACCGAATATCCCGGTTGCGAACTTTTGCTTCTTGAAATAGTGGTCATGAAGGTATGCGTTGAGATCATTGACGAAAACATCTATTTCCTTGTTCTTGCCGGTGTTGAACGTCGCGTGTATCCCGGACGCTATGCTGGATGCGCTCAGGCCCTTGCCAGAAACGTCCGCTATTGCTATCCTTATCCTGTCGTCCTTCTGTATGAAATCATAATAATCACCACCGACCTCGTATCTCCACTTTATTCCCCCGTCGATATCAAATCCTTCCATTTCAGGAACCCTTTCCGGAAGAATACCTTCCTGAACCATCCTCATCTCCTGCATGGACGCTTTCAGTCTCTCCCTGTATTTCTTGTCCTTTAGTCTGTGGAATTCTTCGTCCAGCGCCCCGGTTAGAAGCCATCCAACTCCCCTCAAAACCTCTCTCTGCCTCTTTTCCAGATCCGGATTCCTCTCGAGATCTACCGCGAGTATGTACTGACCCTTGTGGCCGATCGAGACCATCATGTAATGATCGCCGGTTCCGAGTTCCAGGTCAGCTTCGGTGTGATCGTTGTGGGTGTGCCTGACGATAAGCTCCGACTTTGTTTTTTGGATGTGTGGGTGATCTCCCGGCACTTTCATGCCCAGGCCGTTCCCGTCTTTGAGCCTTTTGACCAGGTAATAGTTGTTTCCCATTCCTCTCTTCCAGCTTCTGGCGTCTTTGATTCCTATATCATCCCCGAAGTTATCACTGAGGAATCCTACCAGGTCCTTCTCTATAGATTCCTTCCTGAATCCCGAAAGGATTCTCTTCACGTTTTCAGGTATGTATTTATCTTCCATGCTTCCACCTTTCAGCATGTATAGGTACGTCTGGCAGTTCCCATAAGCCTAAGAACCCGCCATTTGTTTGTCAGCTGAGAGCAATAATATGGCAAAGCAGCTATTTAAGGCTTTATTATGAACATTTTTTTTATTCAGTCGCGCAAAACAATAAAAATTCAACCGGACACTAATTAGTATAAAGCGGAATGAAAAAACATGACGGCTTATATTTTCGGATAAAGCTGTCTATTGAAAAATCGCCTCGGTAGCTCAGTGGGGAGCCTTTTCCGGACGTTGACACATGTCACAAAAGCCTCCAGGGAAAAGTTCGCTGATTAGAGCGTTCGCTTGGTAAGCGAAAGGTCGCGAGTTCAATAAGCTTTCGCATTCGAATGCGTCAGCGTGGAAACCTCGCCCGAGGCTTGCTTAAATATTTAAAATATAAATGATATGTAATAACAATTGAAAGGTGAACAACTTGCCATGTGGTAGAAAAAGGAAACGGAAGAAGATCAAGAAGCACAAACTCAAGAAGAGAAGGAAAAAGATGAGGCACAGGAAGAAAAAGTAGGTAAATTAATACTTCTTTTTAGTGGTGACAAGACCAAAGGTTTAAATACTCAGAATAATAAATAATATGGCATACAAAAATGACCGTATATTTATTCTTGGATTCGGGGAACACAAAGGAGAATCCATATCATCCGTTCCTTTGCATCACTGGGAAGGCTACTGGTATCTGAAAGACAGTAACTTTAAGCAGTTTCTGAATGATTATGATCAGGAACAAATTAATCATGTTGTAAACGCATTTCACGAATTCCCAGTTCTTATCAGATGCTGCGGGAAATACGGCGAATGCAACGAAGTTTCGGTTAATCTGGCGATACCATGGGAAAAGAGAAAAAAGCATGAAAAACAGGGTGGACCTGAATACAGGCAACAGTTCGAGCTCGGCAGCAATCCGTTTTTCTGTACTTCCTGTTATGAAGAGTTTGCACATCGTTATTCCGACGGATCCAGGGGTTTGGGTGTTGAACAATTTCCTATCAGCTTTGAGATATTTACTGACAAAGATAATCACAAGGACTGGAACCTTGGCAGGGGACAGCTTCATGACCTTTTCAGAAGGATCGCATACCAGCTGATTGAGAAAGAAATATTTGACGTTATAGATGTTTCTAATCTTGACAGGAATCAAAGAATACTGTTTGACAAGAAGAACGCGAAATTCGTTGTAGACAAACTCCTTAATAGTGACGATGTAATCGGATTCGGATCTAACTCAAGGTTGGATTACAAGGAAAGCACGATTTACACCCTTTCTCAGAGATCCAGTTTTGCGAAGAAGAGAAAAAAGAAACCAGCACTTGATCCCAACTTCTGATCACAAACTATAAAAGTCCGCTCTGCAATCTAATATCATGGCTGAAAAACGCAGGAAAAAAGAAAAGGAAAAACCAAAAGAAACGAAAGAAGAGAAAAAGGGAAAGGTTGAGGAAAAGATCGAGGAAAAGCAGGAAGAACAGAAAGTCGATGACAAAAATGAACTTAAGCTCTCGAGGATTTCCGTCATAATTCACGTTATTCTGGGCGTTGCGGCCGGATGGCTTTCCAATTATATAGGGGATGTGCTTTACGGAATCGGCATAATGATAGTTTTGCTGCTGGTTTCGGGTTATGTTTCTGAGAAGGTAGTCAACAAGAAGGGAATAAAATGGTGGCTCGGCAATGGCGGGGCCGTATTCGTGCTCATCTGGCTTATAAGCTGGATATATTTCCTTAACATGGTTTAGATGTTCAGTCGAAAAAAAGAAACAACCTACCACTTCTTTTCTGGCAAGGGAGGCGTAGGGAAGACGAGCGTTTCCGCAGCGACGGCACTGCATTTCTCCAGAAACGGGAAGAAGACGCTAATAATTTCGACCGATCCGGCCCATTCGCTTTCAGATTCCTTCGAAACGAAGATAGGCGGGGAGGTAAAGGAACTCCGGAAGAACCTTTTCGCCGTGGAGATCGATCCCAAGAAGGCGATGCAGGAATACAAGGAAAGGCTAATGCCGAAGATAGAAAACATGGGGATGCTCAAGGGACTGGGGCTGGACGACACATTCGATATCGCGGGGATGACGCCGGGGATAGACGAGATCGCGGCATTCGACAAGTTCCTCCAGTATATGCAGTCAAAGGATTATGATATCATCGTATTTGATACCGCCCCGACAGGACACACCTTACGCTTCCTCTCGCTTCCGGATGTTCTGGACTCATGGGTTGGAAAGATGATCAAGAT